>JAYEKX010000039.1:0-16926 GCA_034716875.1 Candidatus Altarchaeota archaeon
GGCTTTGCAGTTGTTTTATTTTATCAATATCTTTATATGAATTTGATAAACCCCGGAGACCTTGCACTATTACTTATTATTATCTTAGGTTTCATCGCTCTTTTCCTATTTTTCCCAGATATTATAAAAATGAGAATTGGGTTTGGAGGAGTTACATTAGAGAGAGGAAAAATTGAAATGATTTCAAAACCTGCAGAGTCAAAATCAGAGATTATACTTGAAAGATGAAGAGGATAGTAAACAGGTAATCTGTGTTATTTCAGCGATTCTGGGTAATTGAGTTAATCAGCGTAAATAGTTAGCATCCTATATTATAATCATGTTTAATCTACCTTATGTACCTACTGCTGATGGTTTAATTGATAAATCCTTTAGAAAAGGCTCTAAGGTAGCTAAAGCAAAGAGGTCTACAAGGAAACTTAAAGAGATTCGGTTGAGGAAATCCGAGGAGGCTCGGGTTGAAGCCGTGGCTAAAACAATCCAGTCTGATTTGAAAGCCTTAATCAAGCATTTCCCCAGCTACGAGCAGCTGCCGGTGTTTTATCAGCGGCTGCTGGATATACGGATTGATAAAGACCACTATAAGAAATCGTTGGGCGCGGTGCAGTGGTGTCTCAAAAACATCCAGCAGCTGAGGACGGAAACCCTGAGGGATATCCGGCGTAGTAAGGATACTGCACCGGCTAAGGAATTTTTGGGGCGGTCTGCCTCCATGGTGAAGAGGATTTCGGGGGATTTGGATAACTTAATTGAGATTAAACAAACCTTGAGGGGGTTTCCTACGGTGGAGGAGGTTCCCACATTGGTTATTGCCGGCTATGCGAATGTGGGTAAAAGCACCTTTGTGCATAATCTCACCGGCTCTAAGGTGAAGATAGCCAGCTATCCATTCACAACCCAGCGCATCTTGATAGGGCATAAGCGACGGAGGTATCAGAGGTATCAGATTATTGATTCCCCTGGGCTATTAGACCGGTCTATGAAGGAGAGAAACAAGATAGAATTGCAGGCGATTCTGGCTATGAAGGAGTTGGCGGATGTTATCCTGTTTCTGATTGACCCTACCCTGGATATTGAGTCTCAGTTATCTCTTCTTAAGGAGGTGGAGGAAATCTCTCCACGTTTTTTTGTTGCCATAAACAAGATAGACATAGCAGATGAGGGGGTTATTGAAGCCCTAGAGGGTAGGTTAAAGAACCCCCTGAAAATTTCTGCCAGAAACCCGGGTGATTGCGAGAGGGTTTTTAAGGAGATATTTGGTTGAATGACCCCGTTTTCTGTTTCAATGAATTCATCTCTTAAACAGGGTTAGGGGTTACACCAGATTATTGATCATTATCTTGCTACGTTTATTCATGAAATAGTTAGGGGTTACATATAATCCTTGATTCCTACTCCCCTCCCTTGTTTATCCATGGGATCAGTTAGGGGTTACATAAAACTTCAATATCCCTACAGCAGCTTCATCACTCAGACAAGTTAGGGGTTACAAAAGAACCCCAAGCCCCACCTCATCAAATCCATATTCTCAAAAAAAGAAATAATCCACCTACTGGGTTCGGTTGATGAGATATATCTCGAAGACATAATCAAGAAACTGAAGCCGGACTTAAAGAAGGAAGACTACGACAAAGAAAGATCACGGTTGAGTTACCATATTAAAGACCTGACGAAAAAAGGATTCATTGAAACCAGGAAAGAAGGGAGAAACCTGAAGATACGGCTTTCAGGGGTTGGCAGGATGTATGTTGAAGGGCTGATATTTACATAATCCCAAGTTTATATCAACCGAGAATATGAAAATCAAGATTG
Organism: Candidatus Altarchaeota archaeon; assembly: GCA_034716875.1. Lineage (GTDB taxonomy): Archaea > Altiarchaeota > Altiarchaeia > IMC4 > QMZM01 > QMZG01. The sequence continues at coordinate 1,813 of JAYEKX010000039.1, forward strand.
AGACCTACGGCTGCGCCCTGAATAAAGCCGACTCCGAGGTTATGGCTGGATTGCTCGTTGAAGAAGGATTCAAAATAGGTGATGATGGAGAGATACTTGTCATAAACACCTGCACGGTTAAGACACCCACCGAGAGGAAACTCATTAAGAGATTAAATGAATTAGAGAATTCCGGCAAAAAAATTATCGTTGCAGGCTGCCTGCCCGCCGCAGACCCCCAGGTAGTGGAAAAATTCCCCAACTACTCCTTTTTGGGCACAAACGTCTCTGATGTCGTAGATGCTGTAGAAAACACCCTAAGGGGAAACAGATTCGTTGAGATAGGCAGAAACGATTGCAGGCTAACCCCTAAACGGAGGGGAAACCCGTTGATAGAGATAACCCCCATCTCCCAGGGATGCCTGGGTAACTGCGCCTACTGCATCGTCAAGAAAGCAAGAGGCGAACTAAGATCCTACCCCAAAGACCTGATCATAGAGAATGTGAAAAATGCGGTTCAGGAGGGGGTGAAAGAAGTATGGCTGACCTCCCAGGATACGGGAGCATACGGCCTCGATACCGGGAGTAACCTGCCTCATCTACTGCAGGAGGTATCCAGGATACCTGGAAGGTTCATGATCCGGGTGGGGATGATGAACCCAAACCACACCCTAAAATTCCTGGATGAATTAATCAAAGCCTACGGGGATGAAAAAATCTATAAATTCCTCCACATCCCGGTGCAATCAGGCGACAACAAGGTTTTAAGTGATATGAACCGGCAGTATACGATTGAGGATTTCAAAGAAATTGTCGGTGAATTCAGAAGAAATATACCCCGGATAACCATATCCACCGACTTGATTGCCGGATTCCCCACAGAGGATGAAGAACAGTTCCAGAATTCCCTGAATCTAATTAAAGAAATAAAACCTGAGATACTGAATGTATCCCGATTCTGGAGTAGACCCCAAACCAAGGCGGAAGGAATGAAACAGCTCCACGGGAGAATCACCAAAGAGAGGTCAAGGAAATTATTCAGTGTATTCAGGGATACTGCCTTAGAGAAGAACAAAAGCTGGATAGGCTGGAGAGGAAAAGCCTTGGTTTCCGAGAGAGGGAAAACAGGCGGCTTCTGCGCCAGAAACCTTGCATACAAGCCCATAATACTGAACAGAGAGAATATTCTTGGGGAATTCGTGGATGCAAAAATTACCGATGCTACCTACTATGACTTCAGGGGTGTGGTTATCTAAACATTTAACTCCCTAACCCAACCAACCCGACCCCAAGAACAATCAATGCCAACCCGGCCCACTTCCAGGGGTTCATCTCCTCCTTCAGGTATTTAACAGACAATAAACATACCCAGATGTAGCTGGTGGCTACGGTGGGGTAGAGTACAGACAACTCCCCCCCGGTTAAACCAATGACATAGAGTATTGATGATATACCGTAGAGTATAAACCCCGTGATTAATTTATAATTAGTCACGAGTTTTCTGATGTCTCTGGACACCTTCTCACTGCCTAACTTGAAGTACAGTGAACCAAACGCTCCAATCACGGTAGCCACCAACACCAACCCTATCGCCCACAATTGTGTTTTCATTTACCTCCTCCCCGGCTTATAAGGATGACCCCAGTAAGTATGGTGAAAAGCCCAATCCACTTCATAGCATTCATTGAATCAGATGGAAAAAACATAGGGGAGAGAAGCGAGACCCAGACGTAACTGGTTGCGTATATCGGGTAGAGTACGGATAATTCCCCATACTTCAATGCAATAATCAGGATAACTGACCCTAAGCCGTAGAGTATAAACGCCGTGATCAATGCATAATTAGTCAATAAATCCAGGGTAAATGAGAGATCCCTGGAGCCTAACTTAAGGAGTATCTGCCCGGCAGAAACTATTAAGGTGCTGAATAAAACCATTATTGTCGCCTGCGTTTTTGTCATCATTTTCTTCATGCTCACCTGTTTTAAATTAAATATAATGGACTCTAAATATTTAATTGATGTTGAATGAAGAATAAAGTCAGTATAATGATTAATGGAATCAGGTCAAGGATATCAAAGCCATATCTCTGGCTTTTAAATCACTGGCGTAAACACAGGATGAGTTATATATATTCCGTACTTATTCTCATGATCCTGTTTTATATCTACGCCTTAAGTGCGATCAGTATCAATAAATTCAATAGATTTGGGTTTCCAAATTTTGATATTGCCATTGTGGATCAGGGGGTGTGGTTAGCCTCCCAGGGCAAGGATTTGTTTGTAACGACCAGGGGGTTCCATACGTTGGGGGCTCACGCACGTTATATACTCCTTCTGATATCACCTCTATACTGGTTTATACCTAACATCAAGGTTCTTCTAATGCTTCAGGCGATTTGTTTCGGGATAACCGGGCTTGCATTATTCCTGATATTCAAGGAGAAATTCAGAGACAGATACCTTGTAGGTTCCCTGTTTATAGTCCTGTCTTATTTTATGTACCCGGCAACGCATTTCTCTAATCTTGAGAATTATCATGTTGAATCCCTGGCTGTGCCGTTGATTACATTCGGATTCTATTTCCTCCTCAAGAAGAGATATATTCCACACATTGTATGTATGGTACTTACACTACTCTGTAAAGAGGAGATGGTGTTCACTGTATTCATGATCGGGCTTTACTCCATATATTTCCTCTGGAGAATAGATAGAAAAGCGATAAAAAAGGTTTCATTACCTGTTATCTCGTTTTGTGTAATATGGTTTCTGTTTGTCTATATGGTTAGTTTCCCTTTTTTCAATAAAGATCTTCCCGGATATGAGGTGGAAAAAGCAGATGGAGGCCATGTCTCAAGGAACTCAGGATCTTTTGGTTCCACCACCACCGAAAAAATTAACAGTCTTTTGGATATATCATTTATGTCAAAGAAGATATTCACCGACAAAAATAAGCAATATGTGCATCAATTATTCTACCCTGTCGGGTATATCTCTTTATTAAGCCCGGAGACGATGGTGCTTTCAGCGTCTTTTTTCATTAATATCCTCACTGATTGGAGCTACGCCCACAGCATCAAATATCATTATACTGCGACTGTAATCCCATTCGTCTATATCTCATTAATATTTGCGTTAAGCAGGATTGAGGGCGTCATCACAAGGGTAAGTGCATGGATTGGGGGGGGCCGTGTAAGGAAAATAAACGCGTTTGTGGTTTATGGATTATGTCTGCTGGTGGTAATCCTCACACTTGAATCCAATACACAGTTCTCACATGGTAATACTACTCTTAAAAACATGGATTCTATACAATTTGATCTCACTCATTATAACCATAAGACCGAGAAATATCATGCCGTCTATGGTCTCATAGCTCAAATTCCAAAGAACGCGTCGGTTACAGTAACATATCATTTTTTAGCGCATCTGTCTCATAGGGAAAAGATTTTTATGTTCCCAAATCCCTTTGAGGTATCTAATTATGGTTATGACGTGAGGGATCAGCCCCCTGATGAAGAAATTGATTACATGTTGCTTGAGAGGCGTGTTGTCGAACGCTTAAACGAACGCTTAAAGCGTCAGGATTTGGTAGATGATTTAGTTGCCCGCGGGGAATACTCATTAATAAATAAGTCAATGGGTGTGGAGTTATATAAACGGCGATGAATCCAAGATGAGTAACGCAACCATTGTTATCCCCGTATATAATGAAGAAGAGATTATAGTGGGAAACACAGAAAGTTTAGTGCATTTCCTGGATAAGTCAGGTAGCAGATATGAGATACTGATTTGTAGTAATGGCTCTACTGATGGTACCCTGGAAAAAGGCAGGTTTTTGGAGGAGAAATTTCCAGGTAAAGTGAGGTTTTTCCATTTAGGGAAGAGGGGTGTTGGCCTGGCGTTTGAAAAAATGGTTAAGGAGGCGTCTTTCAACAACATTATTTCTGTGGATATGGACTTATCAATTGACCTGAATTTCATCCCAAAGTGCCTGACCCTGTTGAGTGATCACAGCATAGTTGTCGGCTCAAAGAAACTTGGCATGCAAAAGAGGTCTTTTTTCAGATTACTCGCAAGCAACACCTTCATCTTTCTCGTTAAATCCCTTCTTGGACTGAATTTCCATGACTACTCTATAGCCGCCAAGGGCTACAGGAAAAAGGATATAATAGAGAGACTCCCTGAGATAGATCACGGCTCCTCCTATGTGGTTGAGATAATATATTTTGTTAAACAAAAGGGCTTAAGGATTATTGAAACCCCTGTTTATTGTGTAGATACGAGGAAGAGTAAATTCAACATCTATAATGAGGTTATCTACCGCTTCAAAAACCTCCTTAAGCTCTGGTTTTCTGAAAGGGTGTTGTAACTAAGGAACAACAGTATTAAAAAGCCTGTGATGGAGAGGAGAATCCCCAATCCGTCACTGGAGGTATTGCCGTAATATAGTCTAACCTCCTCATTTTCGGGGAATATCAGCATGAATGAGGGTGAGGCTAGATAAACCTTATCTGCCCCTTCAACCTTCCAGTTAGGGTGATATGAAACCCTGATTATATGCGGCATTCCGGGGCAGGATGTTTTTATACGGATTACCTCATTCAGTATCTCCTCCTCAACACTGCAATCAACCTCGGTAGGGGTCTTCACTATTCCATCCAGGCGTTCGGTGCTGGATTTAAATCTCTTAAGGTCGTCCTGACTGAATTCCTTTACAAACACCAGGGGGGTATCTATCAAATCCAGATTCCTGAACCAGCTATACGAGATATTTTTCCATTTATTTGTTTTAAATAAAACAGGCTGATATCTGGGAACTATCACATATTTGTTTTCATTTGTCGTTAATTCATAAACCTGGTAACTCCCTGCTTTCTTCACCATACGGTATTCCTTGTTTTTATCTAAAGCCTTTTTCGCTTTATCTGATATGGCTATGAAGTGTTTAACATTAAACAGCTTCATGTGCTCGGTTCCGTTCTCCATATTAAAGTGGGTGCACGGCCAGTTCATGTAGAAGGGGCAGGAGTGTTCCTTAGAGACTTCGGATTGGATGTAGAAGATGAATGGTGCCGAGACGGAAGACTGCATATACAGCCCCTCCAAGGTAGCCCGTCCCGCGAATAACGCCAGGGACTCAAACGCCCTGCTTGAACCGAATTTGTTGTGGATCTGGGAGTGTTCATACACAACCCTCGGGTCATTAAATGAGCCCTTAAGGAAGGAATTTATTTCATGGAATTCATTCCACGTACCTTTCTCCTCAAAGCCTTCATAGTTCCACTTAACCCAGTGGGGAATGAATCCATGGTATTTATTCTTCATCAACTCCGGGATAATCACTTTACTCCATTCATCCATCCACAAACCAAAGCCGTCATATTCCCCCTCCAGTATCGAGGAGGTGTATGGTGTTGACTTCTCCACTATAAATTTGGTGTTATTCACCCAGAATATCACCAGCAGCAGCACAATGAGAGGGATTAATTCTTTAGCTTTTAATCTCGATACCAGCCATGTGAAGCCATACGCTCCACAGAGCACTAGATAGAGTTGTATGAAGGGTATAAACCGGATATCTACCACACCTATATAGCGGGCAACCAGGTAGAATACTGCTGCTATGAATAATGAGAAATAGAAGAAACCAATCCGCTGATCCTGCCTCTGAATGCATCTGAATACTCCAATACCTGCGAGGGCTATGAATGGGACAAGACTCCAGGGAAAGACCTCCTCTATATGATGTATTATCCAGACTAGGTCATAGGAGGTGGTGTAGGATAACTTCGTTATCAAAGGAATAATCCAGAAACCCAGAAGCAGGAATGAGAGCAGGTAGGTCTGGAATAGATACTTGAATCTTGAAATAAATTCCTTCTTATCGCTTGTGAATAATAGAAATGCTGAGGAGAATACCGCAAATAACAGGGTATAAACGTGGGTGAATGCGATCAACATCAGCAGGATGGAATTAGGAATCCAGTATTTCCTTAACTTAAGTCCCCTGTATATAGACCCGAAGAAGAGAACAGTTAATGAAAGACTTAAACTGTATGTGAATTCACCAGCCAATGTACTTGGGATATTACCCCCCCACATGGAGTTAGCCTCCATAAAGAGGAAAGGCAGGGTGAAGATTGCGGCGGTAATGGGTAGGGGGAATTTAAAGTCCATCAATTTCATAGAGAAAAACGCACATATCGGGAGCAGGAATGTCCCTAAGACGGTAATAAGTTTAAACGAGATTTGCAGCGGGATTATGTAACTTAAGAGGGCCATCATCAGGAAGGGTAGGAAAAAGTAGTATTGGAGCATGGGAAACCCTCCGTAATTCCCGGGGCACCACCCCGACACCTTACCCTTAGTCAGTAAATAATCTTTTAGGTATTGGGCGGTATAGTAATGGGATGCAGTATCCCCTCCCGTAGTTATGGTTTCAGAAAGCATTAATTTTGTGGGGAAATGGCTGAAAAGAAACAGGAGGATGAAAAACATAATCAGGTAGTTTGAAATAGCCTCCCACGTTAGGTGCTTAAAGTAGCCGGTTAAGATTAAAGATACGATAAAGATGCCCGCAATTAAGTGAGATAACCCTGGTAGCATATAGGATAAAAACAGGAAAGCAACAAACAGCATCAATATAATCGAATTGATGTGTTTCTTTAGTATGTCCTTCATTTTCTAAATTGGTATATCACAAATATTAACACTAAAACCATTAAAGCTGCTAAGGGAAGCCATCCGGGCAAAGCGGCCGACTTCGTTTGATCACCAGCTGACTCCGTTTGATCAACAACCTTAACTATCCCGCTTGCTGTGGACGAATAATGAATGCCTCCCTCTTCATAATCCAAAGTTGCGAAAACAACATAACTGCTCCCGGGGAGAGCACCAAAGGATGAGATATCATAATCCATCTTCGCCTCCCCCCTTGCATTAAGCATCAATGATTTTTCTTCAGAATCAATCTTTAATTCCTTGGGGCCAAATAATTTTATTTGTATATCATGGTCTTTTTGATCCATATTCCTGAGTTCCAACGTAAGCTTCCTGGTTTCTTTATCCCCTAAGGCTAGTTCAGAGATTTTTCCAAATATCTGGCCTGATCTGAATCTTTTAATAATAAGGGGTTTGGGGGAGACTGAGGAGAAGGGGTAGCCGTTTGCATCCTTGTATTCAGTTAAAATCACCATGGAGTATTTCCCGGGCATCACCGTTGAATCTATCCCTATATCAAATGTTTCAGTTTGAGATTTATCCGGATCCATCCTCCCTAAAAAAATTGGTTCAGAGTTAATTCCCTCAGGCAATAAAAGGGAAAGCTGGACGTCGTATGCCGGCTCATCACCAGAGTTAAGCAGGGTTACATCAACAGTAGTTTTATCTCCCTGAATAACCTGATCCATAGTTACGGTATGACCGAGTGTTATATACTTAGCAGATACTAATGTTATCAAAAGTGTTAATAAGAAAATAAATGATATAACTTTTTTCATTTTTTGATTTCGAAAGATATTTATACACAAATAGTAAATACTAATTTACTAATGATTTACTGAATAAATAATAAACAGAATGGTTGAGGCTGAGGCGGAAATAACGAAGGGGAAAGAGAAAGAGACCGGCAAGGAGGCGGTAGAGACCGGTGGGAAGGGGAAAGAGAAAGAAACCGGCAAGGAGGCGGTAGATAAAAACGATCTCGTTGTGGACTCATATGATATACACATGGATGATCTATCCTTTCCCGTCACAGTTGTGGATGTCGGTGATTACGTACTTCATTATAAACTGACCTTACCTGATATAGACTTTGTCACCGCGGCTTTTTTGGATGATAGTAAAAGAAGCCTGGTACAGGATATTCAGATAGAAACCAGAAATATTCTCGATCCGGATAGCTATGCAGGATTAAAGGATAAATTTTTAAAACGCTCTAAAGAGAAGTTAAGAGGGGTTTTAAAGAAATTGTCGGAAGAAGATCTTTCCGTTCTCAGCAGGGTTATAGTGAATGATATGGTGGGTCTGGGCGACATTGAATATCTTTTGGCGGATTCTATGGTCGAAGAGGTTGTTGTTAACAGTAGCAAGGATGTGATCTGGATTTACCATAAGGTGCATGGCTGGCTGAAGACCAATATAATTATATCCTCAGAGGATATGATTATGAATTATTCATCCCGGATAGCCCGGGAGGTGGGGAGAGAGATATCACATCTTGTGCCCTTGCTAGATGCTCATTTAGTGACTGGGGACCGGGTGAATTCCACCCTATTTCCCATATCCACCACCGGTAACACCATAACAATAAGGAGATTCTCCCGGACTCCCTGGACTATTGTGCACCTGATCAGTCCCAAATTCAAGACCATTAGCACTGATGCAGCCGCCTTTCTCTGGTTAGCTATAGAGTATGAGATGAATATGCTGGTGGCGGGGGGTACGGCCTCTGGAAAAACATCCATGCTCAACGCTATGATGCCCTTCTTTCCAGCTAATCAGAGGATAATCTCTATAGAGGATACCCGGGAATTAAATCTCCCTGATTATCTACACTGGGTTCCCCTTAATACACGACTTCCTACCCCCCAGGGTGAGGGGGAGGTTTCTATGCTTGATTTAGTGGAAAATTCCCTGAGGATGAGGCCTGATCGTATCGTCGTTGGTGAGGTAAGAAGACAAAGGGAGGCTGAGGTATTGTTTGAGGCAATGCATACCGGTCATAGTGTGTATGGGACATTCCACGCTTTAGGTGCCGGGGAAGTGGTTGAGAGGATAAGCAGCCCTCCGATGAGTATTCCGCCCATGGTGATGGGTTCTCTACATATGGTCGTTACCCAGTATATAAACAGAAGAACAAAGCAGAGGAGGACATTTGAGATAGCGGAACTTATACGAAAGGGGTCGGGTGCACCAGAAGTGAATATAATATATAAATGGCAACCACGCACAGATACTGTTAAGAAGGTATCCTCCAGTATCCGATTACAGGATGAACTGGAAACGTTTACCGGAATGACGGAAAAGGAAATTGCGGAGGACCTGACCGGTAAAGAGAACATACTGAACTGGTTATTAAGGAGGGATATAAAAGATGTTAATGATGTGGGCAAAATCATTGCAGAGTACTACTTAGATAAAGAGACCGTTCTTGATCTGGTGGAGCATGATAAAGAAATATGAGTTAATATTAACTTAAATAAATGTAATAAAATAAAGGAGAAATGAAAGAAAGAAAATCCGCATTTGAATCCAAGCAGTTAAGTGACTTATCCGCCCCACTAAGGCCGCTTTCCCAGCAGATAAGTATCCTGTTTCCAGAGCTTAACTGGGATCTTAGGAGAGCCGGTTACAAGATAAATGCTATATTATACCTATCAATTGCCTCATTTGTAGCCTTAATGGCATTTGTTTTTAGTATAACCCTTCTAGCACTACCTCTTGTTATTAAGGGTGATCTAGACCTACTCATAGGTTTGGGTGCTTCAGTGATTATGGGTATACTCGCCTTTATTTATATCATGCTCATTCCAAAGTTTAAGATAACGAGAACCGGAAGACAGATAGATAAACATCTGGAGTATATGTTAAAGGATATACAGATCCAACTTACTGCAGGGATTCCATTATTCGATACATTTGTTAATACTGCCAATGGGGACTATGGTGAATGCTCAACTATCTGCGGCAAGGTTGCGCAGGATGTTCAATCCGGCAAATCCGTCATCAATGTACTGGATGAATCTGGGCTTTTATCCCCTTCAGAATACCTGAGGAGGGTATTCTGGCAGATGGTTAACGCACTAAAGACGGGCTCAAATATTAACGTAGCATTGAAAGCAATTGCTGAGGAGATCAGGCTAGAGAAAGAGAATAAGATAAGGGCATATGGACAGGAACTCGGCCTTTGGTCATTGGTTTATATGATATTCGTCATTGTTTTACCTTCTATGGGCGTCACCCTGCTTTTAATACTATCCAGTTTTATGGGGAGTAGCCCTATACAGGAATTCCATTTCTGGGTTATACTAACCATAGTTGTATTCTTCCAATTCATGTTTATCTCCATTATAAAAAGTAAGAGACCGGATGTAGGTTGAATAAAAAAATGGTTTCCAAAAAAAGGGGTTTATTAAGGACAGTAATCAACTTTATAGTTGGGATACCTGATCTGCTGGCAGACGTTGTTTCTTACATCTTTTTTAAAGTTGCATATATTGTAGCATTTATATCACGTTTATTTATCTCAACTCAAAACAGGTTTTTCTTAAGGTTTATACGATTTGGCAAAGCACTTCACAATAGATTGGGGGGCGCTCTACCCCGCGGTACCCGGTCTGATGTAGGCAGGATGATTATCTATACCGGGTTGACAAGAAATCCTGAAGAACTCTTGGGTATAGTGTTGACATATAGCCTGATATTACCTGTTATGACTTCATTGATTGCAATTACCCTGGGTTTACCTAATTTAATGATCTTCTTTGCCGCAGTAGTACCCTTTGTTTTTATATGGCTGTTCTTCTACATATTTTTCGTATTGTTAATAGATAAACGTACTACGAGCGTAGAGAAGGTGCTACCGGATGTTTTAACTATGATCAGCCAGAATATGGTCGCCGGTATGACCACCTATAATGCGTTGTGGGTTGCTGCCAGGCCAGAATTCGGCCCATTAGCGGTTGAAATCCAGACGGTGGCTAGAGAGACATTGAGTGGAGAATCATTTGAAGATGCCCTGGTAGCTATGTCCCATAGAGTAAAATCCTATAAATTAACCAGGGCCGTGAAACTCATGGTGCAGGGAATGCGTTCTGGTGGTGAATTACCTACAGTGCTTCAGGAAATCTCCAGCGACATAAGGACAGAGCAAAATCTGTTTAAAAGGATGAGTGCAGACACCACCTCTCAGGCAATGTTCATCCTCTTTGCTTTATTGATTGGAGCACCTTTACTTCTTGCGGCATCCCTTCAATTCGTAACAATGTTTAATACCATATTCAGCCACGTGGATCCTGGTGAGTCAGGTGCTGCTACAGCCCAGATACCTATCTCGAAATTACCGATTGACGGTGACTTTTTCACGATGTACGCTATAATACTCCTCGCACTTTCAGGACTATGTGGAGCAATCTTAATAGGTATGATGAGAACAGGAAAGCTAAGTACGGGTGTTCCTCTCACCCTACTACTGGTTCCTTTACCCGTAATAATCTTTATAGTACTCGCAACGTTATTGGGTTCCTTCTTCGGTGGGCTGATGGCGGGGGTCTAAGATATCTAAACCCCTTTTTCAGCCACCACATAACCTTCCTCCCATCTCGGCGATATCCTCCTTAAATTAGTTGAAAAATTCCCTCCCTTGGTTATTTCCCCATCTTTTCTGGTGACGTTCTTTAAATCAACTACGTAATGGGTTTCCTCTGTCTCTGGAATCTTTTCCAGCATCCTGGAGAACTCTTCAATGAGTTTCATTCCCTCCTTTCGGATCTTGGCTTCATCTAACATTCTCCTACAGTAAAAACTTCCTTGCTAATGGAAGCATCTTGGGGGCTTTTTTCACAAGCAATTTAATCAGGAACTCGTATCTGGCTTCAGTCAGCTTTATAATATCCTCCCCCGTTAATATATCTGTAAGTCTTTCAAAATCCTTATCCCCCAGTTTCTCTAGGAATGATCTCAACTTCATCAACCTCCGCATCCTGACCCCGTATGTTTCCCCCCAGATTTTTTCGTATTCACGAAGCCTCTCTTTTGAAACATCACCCTCTTTTATGGCGTTAGCTCCCACTTCAGCAGCAATTTTCGCGGCATTCATTGCCAGTGACATGCCCCCCCCGTGTATTGGATTTACTTGATGGGCCGCGTCTCCGGTTATCATCAATCCGTCCATTACAAAGGAATCCATGGAGGAACTAACCGGGACGCCGCCGGCGTTTATCTCTATGGCGCTGGCGTCTTTGAAGATGTCGGGGTGATATTTAATGAACCGGTCTAAGTAATCCTTGGCTTTATCCCCCTTACCGGATAATTCCGCAAGTATTCCTATGCCCACATTGGCTACATCCTCTCCCTTGGGGAATATCCATACATACCCTTTGGGGGCGACGTCATTTCCGAAATAAATATGCATTATGTTGGGTTCATCTAAATTTAAGCCCGCCATCTCATACTGGAATCCGGAGTGATAATCTACTGGAGTATTTTTGGTGTTTAAGCCGGCTGATTTAGCAATCTTGGAGTCAACCCCGTCAGCAGCGATAATCAACTTAGACCTGATATCCAGTTTCTTACCCATATGCACTGCTTTTATGCCGCAGGCCGTCTCCTTATCCTTAATCACCCCCGTAGCCAGCGTTTTTACCATATACCTCGCTCCTTTTCTTATGGCGTCTATTGCGAGGTGTTTCTCAAAAATCTTTCTTTCAAGTATATAGCCTGCGTTATCATCCAGAATTACTTTAAGGGGTCTTCCGCTTGGGGTATAAAGAATTGTCCCGTTAATAGCTCTTATAGCCCATCTTGGATCCGGCGTTAACCCAACTCTTTTTAAAGCACTTGAATTAATGCCTTCAGCACATCTCTTAGGTGTTCCAATCTCCTGTTTTTTCTCTATCACCAGGGTTTTTATGTTGTTTTCAGCCAGAATCCTTGCGGCAATACTGCCTGCAGGACCTGCTCCAACCACAATAGCTTCATATTCTTGATTAAACATTTTCACCGCTTAATGCATCTACGGGACAGAATTTTATGCATATGCCACACTCCACGCATTTATCTTCATCCACATAAAGAATTGTTTCTCTAAGCTCCAAGGCATCCTGTGGACAGATGCCTACGCAGCCTCCGCAGTAACAGCATCTGCTTCTGTCAACATTTATCTTTGCCATACTAACTATATATGCGCTTTTATTTATTAATAATTCCAAATCAACCTTCAGAAAGGTTGATCATGTGGCGGAGCTACGCTCCGACACACGCCAGACCGTAGGTCTGTCGTGTTCAAACACTTTTCTTTTCTAAAGAAAAGAGTTTGCTTTTTAACTGTAGGATAAAGTATAGACTTTATCCTGCAGCACAAAATTTTTTGTTATACAAAAAATTTTCTTGTTTTAGATTCTCCCTCATGTAGTTTTTAATTCAAGATAGATTCTCTCTATTGATGCTCCCTTCAATCTCTTTCTATGCTCTTCCCTAATTTTCTTTAGTAATCTCTCCTTCATGTCCTTCTTCGCTTCTCTGTCCAGACCTTTAATCTCAACCATCTTCTTTATGGTTTTTTCATATTCACCTAGATTCTTTTTGGGGTTTTTGTCCCTGATGGAGTTTCCTATCATATCGAGGAGGTATTTCGTTCTCAGCAGATTCAGTTTCCATTCGCTTAGCCTCATGCGGTTTAATCTGTTAATGTATATGCTTTGGAAATCAAAGACATCTTTTTTGATTTCAGGTTCTAGCTTGACGTATCTCTCGATTGTTTTGTTTATGTCGTCAATGATTTTAGGGGTTTCATACCTTGCTCCTTTATACCTTGATTCTCTTTTCACTATCTGGTTCATGTGGTGGGGGATTTCACTGAAAGCCTTTAGATCTATTTTTTCTGTGAGTTTTATTAAGTCATAGATGTGTTTTGGTATCTGTTCCTTCCTGTTTGTTGGGATTCCGATTGTGTTTATGGCGAGTGTGAGGAATTTTTCAGCGATCAGATAGCTTTTTGGTATGCACCTCACATTCCTTGCTGTCAGGGCGAACAAGTTTTTTTCCCTGATCTCGATGAAGGGGGTGTCTTTTTCTATCAGAACATCAACCTTTATCGTTAGTCCCCCCCTAGTTACGGAGGGGACTTTTATGAGGTATGTAACCAGGGGGAGGTTTTGGTTAAATGCTTTAGGTATGTGTTTTTTTACCTTAAATTCCTTCATATCTGTGAATACTCTTTCGATCCCGGATTTACTGAGGTCTGTGACTACATCAATGTCCACGCTGGCTCTCTGATCCTTCAAGGGTAGAAATAATTGGGTTGCAGCACCGCCTTTCAGGATAAAATTCTTTCCTAATCTGTTCAGAACCTCAAACTCCCATATGAATATCTCAATAAGCCAGTCTTGGGCGAAACCATGCTGCCTTCTTCTTTTCTTTATTTCCTCTTTCTTCAGGGATTCTTCATAAATCATTTTATTTTTGGAATCCGTGTTTCCTTGGAGAATTCCTGCAGCAGATCCTTTATTTCGTCTTTGATCTTTCTTATTCCCGCGCATCTCAGCAGTGTGGAGTAGTTTAATTCGTCGTTCATGATTAATGATCTTAGGATTTCATATAGGTCGGTGTGGATAAATGGAATCTTTTTTCTGGTCACCTCAAAGTACAGGTCTGTGAATGCTTTTTCATAGGAGGCTGTCCCTTCCCGTGTTGAATAGAGGTAATTTAATTCTCTTGCTACTAGAAGGTTTCTTGCCCGTGTTTTCTCGAGGAGTAGGATCACGTCTTCATAGCTGGGATTCATTAGGTGTGTTGTCTTTGATTTGATCAGGTCATTTATCGCTTCACCGGAACCCGGCTCAACGTAGAGGGTGTATATCATTTGGTAGGGGATGTGGTGTATGTATTTATCCAGGACACTTAATCCTGTGAATGAGAAATCGAATGATGTTTTGAGTAAATTCTTTCTTATGTTATTTAGTTGGGGGTTTAGTCTTGGCTTTGTTCTCTGGTCTGAGAATTTATATGTGTTTCTCGCTATCCTTATTAATTCACCTTTACTTATCAGCTCTCTGGTTTTGTAGTATGTTGCTCTTTCACTTAACTTGAGGCATTTGGATGCATCTTTTATGCTGAATAGGTTGTCTTTGAATCTTGTTTTCAGTTTTCCGGGGCCATTCATTTTTGTTGAAATATATAGTGTTTTCTACAAATATGAATTGGGATTATCCCTATAAAAATCCTTATTTACCTGCGTTATATATGTTGTTGTGGATTCTATCAATCAATTGTTTGAGTGAACTATTCATGGAACACTTTTTTGAAAATTTGAACGTTTAACAGAACACTTTAAGTATGACCTTTCTTTAGGCTGGTTGGTTAGTGGTTTCTGGTCGGATGATTCCGATGCTCACGCCGGGATTCGAACCCGGGT
>JAYEKX010000040.1:0-4610 GCA_034716875.1 Candidatus Altarchaeota archaeon
AGCAAACATTGTTTATGAAGGGATTATTGAGGGTATGAAAAACGCCACCGGTTTTGAAAGCGTTGACTTAAAGGAGTTTTCAGCAGGGGATAGGACAGGGATTGGAGATGCATTATATCAAAATTCGGTGGGGCTCTCTAAGGAAAGCAGCCTTTTGATACTCATAAGCGACGGAAACAGTAACTACGGCAGGGATCCGGGGGATGTCGCCAAGGCTTTGAGAGGAACGGGTGTGAGGATTTACTCATTAACGCCTGAGTTGTCTGCAGACGAAGTATACATCCAGGGAATCAGCGGGAGGAAAAAGATTCCTGCAAACTCCGACTACAGGTTCACGGTGGATATCGTTAAATTAGGTGGGGCTGCTGAATACAGGCTGGATCTCTTTATAGACGATAAAAAAGTTAACTCCACCTTCATTAAGCAGAAGAAGGATATTAGATCAATGGGGTTTACCGTATCCTTTAAGGAGGAGGGGATACATAAGATAACCGCGAAGATTATTCCTGCGGAAGGGGATTACCTTGAATTAAATAACAGGTTTACAAAGACGATAGATGTGGTTGAGAAACCCAGCGTACTGGTGGTTGCAAGCCAGATGGATTCCCCCCTAATCCAGCTTCTGAAACAGAATTATTATGTGACGGTGACGAATAACACCATAAATAATCTTAAGGAGTATTCCTCCGTCTACCTGGACAACCAGAATGCAAGCACCCTCTCAGAGATGCTGGATTCACTGCATGAATATGTCATAGACGGCAACGGTTTAGTTTTCGTGGGCGGGGATCAAGCCTATGAACAGGGGGGTTATCATGAAAACCACCGGCTGGAGGCTATACTACCTGTCAGGTCTATTGAGGAGCCGAAAGAGAAGAGAAAACCGATGGCTGTGGTATTCCTGCTGGATGTATCTGAAAGTTTAGGTATCTCCTATGTTGAAAACGGTGAGGAATTAACCTATTTTGATTTGTCTAAAGCAAACACGATAAATGTGATAAGACAACTGGATTCCGAGGATTCTGTTGCAGTATTAGCTTTCAACATACCTGTGTTTGAAATAGCCAACCTGACACCGTTAAGGGGCAACAGGAAACAAATAGAGGAGATGGTATTAACATTAAAAGCTAGTGCTAGGGGTGGGACCACAATCCTTCCTGCATTGCTTTCAGCAGAAAGACGGTTAGAGGATTACAGCTCCGATAAATACGTTATTCTTTTTACAGATGGATTACAGAACAGACAACTTAGTAGTAAGGACTCGATTATTAAACAAGCTGAATTTATGGCAGAAAAAGGGATAAAGGTATATACGGTAGGTATAGGTACCCCGGGAAGCATCTACCAAGGAAAAGAGTTTATGAGGGGAATAGCCAGTAAAGGAAACGGCAGATACTTTGGACCTGAAACATATGAGAGATTAAAGCTGGAGTTTGAGGAGAAGGAGGAGAGGAAGGATGTGGAGAGATACCAGCTTGACGTCTACAACAGGCATCACTTCATAACCCAGGACATAAAGCTGCCTTACACAACCATAACGAAATACAATATTGTCAACGAGAAATCCATCGCCCAGGTTCTGGTCACAACAAAAGCCAGTAAACCAGTAGTCACAGTATGGCGCTTCGGCCTCGGAAGGGTTGTTTCAATAACAACAGACAACGGACTTAGATGGTCCCCCTACCTCTACAATAGCGAGGAAGGAAAATTAATCTCCTCCATAACAAACTGGGTTATAGGTGACCTGGAAAAAAAGAAGAGGGTGCGAATAGAGACAAGAGACATCCCCAAGGGATGGGAGGCTGAGGTTATCATCAGGTGTGATGAATTACCCAGGCTTCAGAGAGATAATGAAGAAATTCCTCTTAAACAAGTTGACATAAACCTTTACTCAGGAAGATTCACCCCGGATGAGACAGGCTTCTACATCCTGAAAGCCCTAACCCCGGAAGCTGAAGACACAGATGCGGTGGCAGTGAATTACCCGACGGAATTCTCCAGGCTAGGGATAAATTCTGAGGAGTTAACAGAAATAACCAAACCCGGCAACGGCAGAACATACAACTCAACACAGATTAAACAATTGAGGGATGATGCTATAGAATACATAAAGAAAGGCTCCCTGAAGAGAGTGAAGAGGGAAAAACCCCTACACATCTATCTCATAGCTGCAGCATTAATCCTCTACTTCATAGATGTCGTTATCAGAAGGATCAAGGAGATTATGAGGCTGAGAAAGGAGTAAAGGACTGATTAAGATCTACCATATGCCCGCCCCCTCAGTCACATTCCAGGGTTTACCCTTACCCTTCTTATGCTCCTCAAGTCTGGCTTCAAGCTCCTTCTTCTTCTCTTCCTTCATGGACTCATGCTTTATCTTTCCTTCCTGGTAGTGCCTACTAAACCCGATGCTTTTATTTATGACGTTTTCAATTCCCTTAGGCAAATCATTCACCCGCATCCATTTCCTCATTACTCCCATAGGTAATGTAAGATTCTCCTCCTCCAGAATCCCTAACTCTTCTTTAACCTCAGATAAAATTTGTGTTATATCCTCATCCGTGAGTTTATTTACCTTCTCCTTAATCTTATCTTTCTCCTTTTCTATTTCATCTTCAATCTCATCCCTCTCATCCTCAACTTCTTCCTCCTGGGAATCCAGAGCATCTTTCTCTTCGGCATAATCCTCATCGGATACCTCCCCCCTATCATGTCTTTTCTTTATATCCTCCTTCTTTTCTCTTATTAACTCTAACCTAACCTCTCTGTCGGCGATCTTGTCTGCATTCCTCTTTATTTTCTCAAAGCTTTCTTTCAACTCCCCACTGAACGTTTCACCCGCCATCTCAACCGCTTTTTCAACCGTTTTCCTCACTACCCTAACCTGCTTATGGGTTTTAAGCTGAACTTCACCCCTATTCCTCCCCCTCAATCTATATACATGAATACCTTCCTCACTTAAACCATTATGGGGGGCATTTCCAACCACAGTAGCCTTATCTATCCTGTTCCTCTTTAAAAAACCTTTTATTGATTCAGGAACCCCCTCTGCAGGCACAACCAGAACAGGGGATCCTGTTTCAACCCCCAGTTGACCGGCAGCCAGACCCTCATGATTCTTTGTCACTGCAATTAGTGCATGATCGACGGGCATCCCCCTATCCAATAATATCCTTAAGACTTTCTCTGCAACCGCCCTGCTGGTGTCATGGGCATACTCCCCCCCTTCTCTTTCAACAGTCCTTCCAATGGCTTTGAGTTCATTCACCACCTCCCCAGAGACTGCCTTAGGTCCACCCACTATTATAATATCTCTCACTTTCAGGTTTTTTATTGTTTCCTTTGTTATATCCGGGAACTCATCTGTTTCCGTATAGAGTATTGGGGCATTTTCGAGAGCTGCCTGGGGAACAACGGAGAGGGCGTCTGCGTGCGCCTCCCCCCTACCCCTGACTATGAATACCTTGCTTGTATTCACCCAGAAGGTTTTAGCGATCTCGGATGCGGTGTCATATCTTGTTTCCCCGGCAATCCTGACGGTTTCGTATCCGAGGGAGTTAACCTGGGATTCAACTTCCAGGGTTATGGCTTTGGGTCCGCCGACCACCAACACCTGATCAGGATTATAATCCTGTATCGCCTTCATTAAATCCTCGGTGAGGGAGTCCTTCTCCGTGACCATAACGATTCCTCCGGTTTTTGCTGCCGCGACACTCGCTGCCGCAGCATCAGGGTAATCTATGGACGTAACCAGAAAGATAAGTCTGCCTGCTTTATTTATCCCGGCTGCATTCACTGAAAGAGAGAGAAGCAGCAGAATCAATAAACCCATAAGTAATATTTTGTTTTTCATACTTCATCACCTCAAGAATTGAGTGTTATCTATTCTGTATTCCACCTATTAATACATCATGGTAAGAATACACTCCAGGATTTTTTTACTCCATGCCCCAGGTTTTTTTAGGGTTTACGCCCTTAAATTATATTAGAGGATGAGAATGCATAAACTGATTATTAAAGCGGATGTGAAGACTCTGTTGGTTGAGGATTATGTTGATGGAAAAAAGAGGGTTGCACTTAACAAGGAGAGGGAGATCAGGAGAACTAAGGCTGGTGGATTCGCACAGAATAAATACCAGAGGCATGTTGATATGATGAAATCCAAGACCTTGGAGTGGATTCAAAGTAATTTATTGAAGCCGGGGGTTCTAAGACCTCCTTACGATGAAATAGAGATCATTTGTAAGGATGAAATTCTAAAAGAAGGGATTGAAGCTGTTCTTGATGGATTGAATTTAAGGTAAAAAGAAATGAAGGGAAAAAAGAATTTAGTTTTTAGCCGATGTCATTAATACAAACCCACCAAGTAGAATCAAACGGCATAACTGTATTCAAGCTAGGCGTACAACCATAGGGATGTGATGTCCAAGGACCCCACCAGCAATCTCCATCTGGTTTTGGCTTACTCGTTGGTTTAAATATTGGTGATTAGGGAGTTTTCGTACCAGTTATCTATGGAAACCGACATATATAACTGGTGTGAATGGCTAAAAAGTTTACCGTAAAGTTTTTGGAGGGTAGGAAGTGTATTTTCTGTGGTAGCTATGGTC
>JAYEKX010000041.1:0-4550 GCA_034716875.1 Candidatus Altarchaeota archaeon
TGCATCAGATATGTTTGTTATTTCCTTGGGTATGTGGTGATAATAGATTCTACGGCGTTTTTCTTCAACAAAGTCAAGTAATTGATTATATGATGCCCTGATTGCTTTATGTTTGTTTACATCTTCTCTCCGTATGGATTGCATCTTTTTTGTAAGTTCCTTCACGTCCTCAGTGAGGGCCTTAAGGTTGTCGGCGGTTATATCCCCCTCATCCAATACCATAAGTTTCTTAAGCTCTTTTAGAGGTATATCTGTTTGTTTTTCCAGTTCAGTTATCTGCCCCAGCGTTTCTGGGGTTTCCTCTACTGTAAAGAAGTTCATCACTTCCCTGGTTTTTTCTATTATCTCATTCCCCTTCTCAGTGGTTATTTCCTCTGCTTTCTGTGCAACATTTACCTTACGTGACCATGCCTTCTTCTTGCGCAGGAATATCCTATCTGTGTCAAACCCGATTTCCCTCATATCCCCTACAACATCTTTGTGTGCGGTATACAGGTAGCCGTTGATGTTGTGGATGTTGTTGATCAGATCAGGGTATTGAGCCAACTCAGATAGGTTTTTAAGGACATCACGGAGCAGGGATATATCCCACCCCATTTCATCTACTTCCTTCTTTGGGAGAACACTCTCATCGAGTCCATTCTCTCTAAATGCACTCCTGCATGCTTCTAAAATTAATTCATTCACATCTCTCGTTCGCCCGCTCGTGAACAGATCCCAGTCCTTCTGTGTCTTTATGAGCTCGGATGCAAAAGCCATATTGTTGGCGCTTCCACCTGATTGTGAATTGATTCTTATGGTATTTCCGAGGATACGATCCAGTATCTTGGTTTTATAATCCTGTGACCTTAGTTTCTCTAACTCAGCATTTTTGATGGTAACCAATTCCTCCTTCTCATACTTCGGGATCTTCGTATCCTCTTTGATCTTTTTGATACTCTCCCTTAGGTTGTTTTCTCTCTCATCCACCTGTTGTTTCAGTTCATCAGAGGCTTCGTATTCTTCTGAAAGACTGAGTTTGGATGATATCGTCCTCCAATACTTTATTTCACTCTCACGTCTCTTTGGATCCTTTGATATTTCTGTTAATATTCTCTTGAATAGCACCTCCCTCGCATATGCAAAGTTGGCAGGTAAATCTAGTTTGCTTATCATCCCAGCTACCTGTTTGACTGCGTATTCAGCAAATATTTGCGCAATTTTAGCGTCTGTTTCCACAAGGGAGGCTATGATATCTCCTGCATTCGTGAGGTTTCTTGTGAGGGTTTTTTCTGTGCTTATTTCCGCTATTGATGCGATTGATTTGGTAAATTCTACTGCAGTTCGAGTATCCTTTTCCATGAGGGAGGCTATGATATCTCCTGCATTCGTGAGGTTTCTTGTGAGGGTTTTTTCTGTGCTTATCCCTGCTATCGACGCGATTGTGTATCCCACAAAGTTGTGTGCAACCAAGTATTCTTTTTTCCTGAGGGAGGCTATGGTGTTTTTCGTTTCCCTGAGGTTTCTTATGAGCGTTTTTCCTGTGCTTTTCTCAGCTACAGGCTTGATTACAGATACTGCAAATATTTGTGCAATTTTAGCGTCTGTTTCCGCGAGGGAGGCTATGGTGTTTTTCGTTTCCCTGAGGTTTCTTATGAGTGTTTTTCCTGTGCTTTTCTCAGCTACAGGCTTGATTGAATGTTCAGCGAAGTTTCGTGCTGTCTCAGCGTCTGTTTTTGCAAGGGCGGCTATGGTGTTATTCACCTTCCGGAGGTTTCTTGTGAGGGTTTTTTCTGTGCTTTTCTCAGCTACAGGCTTGATTGAGTGTTTAGCAAATTCTATCATAGCCCAGTCATCTGTTTCTCTGAGGGAGGATAGTGCATGCAAGCTCTCACTGAAAAGTCCACCTCTTTCCTCCTCTTTGAATGTCTTTAGGGCATCGACTATGGATTTGATTGAATGCTCGGTGAAGTCTAGTGCAGCCCAAGAATATGTTTCTCTGGTTCTAGCATCTGTTTTCACGAGAGAAGCCACTAATTTTTCAAGCTCTGCAAGATTTTCTTTCGCCTCATCCAGAGATTTACTCCAATTCCATATAGCATCACATCCTCCCCTAAATTCCTCCTCAGCGTATTCGTTAAAAAATGATTTGAACGATTTCACAGCCTCATCCACTAGATTATTGAATTCCTCTCTTTGGGGAATTACTGTTTTTTCTGTTTTTTCGTCAGTTTTTATCGGGGTGGAGGGTGGTTTATCCTCTTTTATGGTGCCTAACTCTTCAACTTCCTTTTTAGTTTCTACACTCCTCCTCTTCTTTAATTTCCCAATGATTTTCCCGATTTTTTCCATTCCCGGAGGCAGAATCCGCATTTCAAATCCAGTATAACCTGGGGGGAGGTCACTTAATTCAGCCCCCATAATCTCTTCATATTCTATTCTTGGTATGAGGTAGAATCCTTCCTCGTCTTTTTTGAGTTTAGCTCTGTTCTTTTCAATATACTTAAGTACCTTCCGTATATGTTGTTTCACATCACGGTTTAGCTTGTACTTCTCCTTTAATTCCTTTATACCGGGGGATATATTGACCTCGTGGAGTGCTGTGTCCTTGGACTCCTTGGGTCTTAAGAGCATCAGTTCCGCTCTGACGTAGTTCTTCTCTCTCTTTAGTCGGTGTTCGATGTAGTCTCCTACCGGGATTTTCTCACCATCCAGTAACCTGAGTGTTTTGCTTTCTGGCTGGGTAGGGTCTGGTTTTTCAGTCCCTGATTGTCCTTTTTCCTTTACAAGATCCTGTATATAATCCCTAAATTCCCCTGGTTTTTCATTGACTTGATTCCTCAGTTTTGCCCACCCTGCATCTTCCCCTATCTTTATGAAATTATCTTCTCCCAGGCGAGAGATCCCCCACATAATGTCGATGAATAACCCTATGTTTTTATATGCCTCCTGGAGATTTTCCCACCCTAATTTTTTCACTGATGGTATGAATGCTAAGAAGCCGATATATATCTCCTTACTGACGAGTGTGGGGGTCAGTTCAGGAATATCAGAGGTAAAATCGTATTCTGCCATGCTCTTAATGATGTCTTTATCCCCGACTCCGTAGACTGTATAGGTCAGGAGGATGCGGATTTTCAGGAGCCTCTCATCTGTTTTTTCGAGGCTCTTCAGGTCTTTCCTGACTTCACTCCAGACTTCAGCTAGTTTATCATCTCTTTTTTTACCTTTAAGTTCAGCTGCCTTATTCAATCCCGAGGTAATACCCTCTCCAACGATTTTTTCCGGTATTTCCCTGATTCCCCTAAGATAATCTTTTCTGTTGATTTTCTTGTTGTTGATTTTTCCAGGAATGTTTTCTTCCGCAATCCTTAATCCTTCGAAGAATACTTCCGGCTTCTCGCCGAATTCTATTAAAAGCAGCTCCCGGGCTCTTTCGGCGTATGCTCCATAGTTGTATGCGACGATCTGCAGGAGGAGGGATACATCCCTTGGTTCCAGCACGCTGGTGATATGGTCTGTATGATCATATACACCCCATCCACCACTGCAACCGGGTACTGTTTCTCCCACCTCATTTTCACCGTAAGCGAGTATTATAGGTCCGGCAATGCCTCTGGTTTCGGTTTCCCCCAATTGCTCCCTGCTTACACGGATCTCCCCCTCCCCTATCGGACATACAAGATCATCCCCCTTAAATTCACTTATGTCGTCACTGAGATATGGAGGTGATTTCTCTTTAGTAGTGATCCTTAATTTCATCCCATTCTCTATGTCCCCATACAGCTCTTCTGTAATAAGAACAAGCCTTTTAGTCTTTATAGTGGCCCCGTTATACTTAATAACGCCGAAGTCAAGTGAAATAAGATCACCTAGATTAAACACCTCCTTAAACGTAACGTCAGGCTTCCCGATTGGACAGACTGCTTCTTCCGGAATGACTTCTGCTGTTGGCTTTTCTAGCATCGCTTTCACTAACCCTCTTTTCTCATCAGGAACCTCATATGCTTGCGTATGGTCTGGTCTATTAATCAGGCCCGGGTTTCTCAGATTAAGCAGGCTTTCCGAAATCACTCTTGAGCCTATACCACTTTCTTTAAGAATCTTATTGTGTCTTAATTCTTCAGCTGATTTTGGAGTCTCAAGTATTATGCTTAACACCTTAACGTCATTATCGGTTAGTCCCGGTTTTATTTCCTCCATTAATGCCTTCCTGATCAGGTCCCCCCTTCTTTTCTGCATGTCCTCATTTTCCGGCTCGTTATACGGTTGCTTCATCATCCCCGGATTATTGCTTCTTACCTCCTCCACCGCCTTTTTCAGTTGCTCCGGCTCGTATAACAGGAGGTCCGGGTTTAGCTCTGGATCCAATGTTGTCTCTGCGATGAGGAATCCTGCATTCTCAATAACTGGTTCTATCCCCGTTATAAACTTCCCGGCAAGGCTCATGTTTTTCTCAAAGAAGTTGGTGTTGAAGTACATGCTTAACCTCATAATTGCGTCGAAGGTCTCGAAATTGACAGGGAGATGTAACTCCTCCAGCAATGTCTTGGATGTATCTGGTGGCGCTT
>JAYEKX010000042.1:0-16709 GCA_034716875.1 Candidatus Altarchaeota archaeon
TTCTTTATTGAAACTTTTTTCTTTAAAAGTTTGTATAAAAACATTCCAAGAATTGCTATCGCTGAGATCGCCTGTAGAAGTTCTATTACAAAACGGACCTTTAAGTTGAATCCATTGACGGGAAACCAATATTTTTCGTAATGAAGAGATATGAATGAAGCAGAAAGAGATGAGAGTATTATTATCAGCGCCAATATAACTAAAATTATTTTCTCTATTCTTCCGAAACTATACCCAACTCTTAATTTTTTATGTTCTGGCAAAATGGAGTATATTGCAATTATAGCTCCTAAAATTGTAAGAATCAAAAAAGAATCCGTCATTTTCTCAAACTCCTCACCTTCTCAAATCTTTGTTTAACCAACCCACAGACGCTCCAATAAACCTCTTTCCTCTCCTCCTTTGTCCAGTCGAGTTCATCAAGAATTATATTGTCAACTTCGGCCCTGTCTGGCAGAGGTTTTGGCTCAGGAATTAGTTTTGATTGATCTATATCGGGTTCGGTGAAGATTGACAGACCCTCATAAGATGTGTTTATGCTGGAACGTTTTTGTAAAAAGTCACGTCGTACTGTGAATGTTTTTTTAGTTTCGTACACTAAGGCATCTAAAACACCTTCACCCAGATTTACTTCAAATTTTTTCAGTCCTTTAGCTATGTTGTATACTATCCTATTCTCTTTCTCATGCTCCTCTTCTGAAGGAGTAATCTCCTCCAGGATTTCCCTTAAGAGTTTATCCATTTTCGTTATAGACCGACTCCATCAATCTTTGCCCCACACACGGGGCACTTGGAATCCACTATCTTATTCTCCAGGATACTGAAAGCATATCTCTTAACCAGTAATTCATTGCAGTTAAAGCAGTAGGTATTCTCCCCACTGTCTCCGGGGAGATTCCCGGCGTAAACATACCTTAAACCAGCGTCAAGACCTATCTTTCTGGCTTTATGGATAACCTCCATATCCGTTTGAGGTAGATGCTTCAGCTTATATTGGGGATAAAATCGGCTGATGTGCCAGGGCGTTTCCTCCCCCAGTTCGTTTCTTATGAATTCCGCAATCCCTCTTAACTCATCCAATGAATCATTCAGGGAGGGTATAACAAGAGTAGTGACTTCAACCCAGACCCCAAGCTTCTTCATCCTCTTCAATGAATCCAGAACCGGCTCTAGGCGGGCCCCACAAACCTCTCTATAGAATTTCTCGGTGAAGCCTTTCAAATCCACATTCGCTGCATCTAAATAAGGCTTAATGTCTTTTAAGGATTCCTCGGTCATAAACCCATTTGTTACAAAGATGTTGTCGATTCCCTCTCTCTTCGCCAGTTTAGAGGTGTCGTAAGCGTATTCAAAAAAAATTGTTGGCTCTGTATAGGTATATGCGATGCTCTCACAACTGCTTTGTTTAGCCAGCTCCACAATCCTTTCGGGTTCAAGATCCTCCCCCAGAATCCCCCCATCCCCCGGGACCTGGCTTATGTCCCAGTTCTGGCAATGTTTACAACGGAAATTACACCCGACTGTGGCTATGGAATAACTCAGGCTCCCCGGACGAAAGTGGAAGAACGGCTTCTTCTCAACAGGATCAACATGGGCTGCAACAGCTTTACCGTAAACCAGTGAATAGAGAATTCCTCCCTTATTCTCCCTTACGCCACAGATACCCCGCTTTCCATCCGCAATAGTGCATCTATGGGAGCAGAGGGAGCATTTCACACTCCCGTTCAGTTTTTCATACAACATAGCTTCTTTCATTTTATTTCATTAATTACTCCCTAAATTAAATAAAGTAATATGCAGTATGTGAAGATACCTAGAGACAGGGTTGCGGTGCTGGTTGGGGAAAAAGGCAGTGTTAAACGGGATATAGAGGGGAGAACCAACACAAGGATTAAGATTGAAGACTCCTCTGTTTCTATTGAGTGTTTAGATGATAATTCCATGAATGAATGGATTGCGAAGGATATTGTATCCGCGGTCGGTCGCGGGTTCAACCCCGAGACTGCTCTGAGATTACTTGGTGAGGGATTTATTCTGGAGATTTTATACCTAAAGGATTATGTAAATACCCCTAAGGCGATTGAGAGAATAAAAGGTAGGGTAATCGGTGAACGGGGTAGGGCTAGGAGGGTTATAGAAGAGCTTACGGATACTTACATCTCGGTTTATGGCAAAACCATTGCGGTCATAGGTGCATATGATGAGGTTCATGCGGCTAAGGAAGCGGTAATCAAATTGATTGAGGGTTCCAGACACTCGTCAGTCTATCGATTCCTTGAAAAAAATAAAAGTCGACACCGCATTAGCCCATGGAACCCTGAAGAGGGCTTGTAACCCGGAGACATCTTTAAATTTAAAGC
Source organism: Candidatus Altarchaeota archaeon (assembly GCA_034716875.1). GTDB lineage: Archaea > Altiarchaeota > Altiarchaeia > IMC4 > QMZM01 > QMZG01. Next base: position 2,361 of record JAYEKX010000042.1, read on the forward strand.
CCTAATCCAAGTCTTAATCTTACTGATTAAAGATGACAGTTAAAGAGAGGTCTGCAGAGGATTTATTTGAGGAATTTAAGGAGGTCTCTATTACGGAATTCTTCAGGAAAAATCGTGCTCACCTGGGTTATTCCGGAAAACTGAGGTCTCTAACCACCATAATCCATGAAATCGTCACTAATTCATTGGATGCGTGTGAAGAAGCAGGGATTCAACCTGAGATAGATGTGGAATTAAGGCAGCTGGGGGATGAACACTACAGGTTCTTTGTCAGAGATAATGGTCCTGGAATTCCTATAAAGCATATATCGTCTGTGTTCGGGAAGATGCTGGCTGGCACTAAATTCCACAGGAATGTGCAGTTAAGGGGTCAGCAGGGTATTGGCGTTGCTGGAGTCACATTGTTCTCCCAGATCACTACCGGAAAGCCGATGAAAATCAAGACTTCCACCGGAAACGGCAAGGTCCATGACATCCAACTGATGACTGACATATCAGGGAATAAGGCAGATATTCTGGAGCAGACGGAATACAGCCAATACTGGAGGGGCACTGAGTTGGAGGGGGAGCTTAAGGGTGTGAAATTCAATCTAAGCGAGAGAGGCCCTTCTGAATACCTGAGGAGGACTGCTATAGCTAATCCACACACTAAGATAACATTCATAGACCCGGAGGGTAGGAAAACCGTGTTTGAAAGATCCAGTGATAAAGTACCTAAGCCACCTAAGGAGATTAAGCCACACCCCAAAGGCATTGAGGTGGATGACATACTCAGCATGTCTAAGGCAACAAAAGCCAGGAGAGTGAACTCCTTTCTGGTGGCTGAATTCTCCAGGATAAGTAACGCTAAGGTTAAGGAGATTCAGGAGCTGGTTAGCTTCGATCTGAAAAAGAACCCCCGTAGGATTACTTGGGCCGAATGCGAGGAGCTGGTTAAGGCAATAGAGCAAGTGAAATTTCTGGCACCACCCACAGAGGGCCTACAGCCCATTGATGAGGAGCATATCAGGGAGGCGGTTTTGAACATCCTGGATCCGGAATTTGAGGTGGTTCTTACGAGAAGCCCGAAGGTTTATTCAGGGGGTATTCCATTCCAGGTAGAGGTTGCGATAGCCTATGGGGGGCATGCCGGGAGAAACATCGGTGAAGGCACGAAGGCGGAGATCATGAGGTTTGCTAATCGGGCTCCACTGCTTTTTGATGCCGGAGCTTGCGCTATTACGAAGGCTGTGAACGAGATAGACTGGAAGAGATATGGAATACGGGATTTCGATAATTCCCCTGTAACCCTATTCATTAACCTGATCTCCACCCACATACCATATACCTCAGCGGGTAAACAGAGTATAACACATGATCGGGAGGTCGTTAAGGAGATTAAATTTGCTTTAATGGATGTGGGCAGGAAATTCCAGATATATCATTCCAAGAAAAGGAAGGCATTTGAGCAGGAAGCCAGGAGACAGACGCTTTTAAAGTATAGCACTGAGTTAGCTTCTGGCTTGGCGAAGTTGACGGGCGAGGATGAAAAGAAGATTTTGAAAGACTTAATTGCCTTAATCGAAGAGAAACTGAAGCTGGACACTCAACTTGAATTGCTTGAAGAGGATGAAGTTGAGGAAACAGTTGAGGAGAAAGTTATAGAGGAGGTTCCGGTTGAGGAGGAAGTTATAGAGGAGGTTGTGGTTGAGGAGGAAGCCGATAGGAGGGCTTAGACTAAAAATGGAGAGAGAGAAGGTTATTTCGAGATTAACGAATCTGGGGAATGAACTTATTGAGAAGATTGAGAGGTATGAAAGCCCTAGAATGCATGTGCCGCAGAGGGGGTTGGGTAACGTGAGTTTCAATGAACGGAAGAATCTACTTGAACTCGGGGATAAGAAATCCGCGAGATCATTCCTTAACATAGCGCATACGAGAAAGTTTATGCAGACTGTGTTGATTGCATCTAAATGCAAGGAGTTTGTCGCAAGAGACAAGACCGCCAGCATAAGGGAGTTATACTACCAGCTGAAGCATACTATAGCCGATACCAAGGAGAACACATTCGATGATCAGAGCGAGTCTGACCCCCTGATAGTGGACTTAGAGACTATGCTTGGTGTTTTGAGGGAGGAACTTCACCTGAAGGCGGATGATAAGGGAACCCTCATAGGCAAGATTGTTGTAGAGGATTCCGGGGATTTGATTGACTGCTCAAAACTCGGGAGGAGTGGGCTCTCAATACCCTCGATTGTGGAGCACTATAAATTCGAGAAGGTGGAGGCGGACTATGTTCTGGTGATTGAGACGGGGGCTATGTTTGATCGTCTGGTGGAGGAGAAGTATCATTTAAAGAACAACTGCATACTGGTTTCAGCGAAGGGTCAGGCTGCCAGAGGCTGCAGACGGCTTGTTCACAGGCTTCATAATGAGTTGAAGCTGCCGGTTATAGCATTCACCGACGGCGACCCGTGGGGTTACTACATCTATTCCGTGTTGAAGGCAGGTTCCATGGCATTAGCCCATGAATCCAGGCGTCTGGGAACACCCGAAATAAAGTTTGTTGGCATGACTATGACTGATGTGAAAGAATACGGCCTGGAGAAAGTTACTGAGAAACTGAAGGATCTGGATAAGAAGAGGATCTCTGAACTCCTGCAGTATCCGTGGTTCCAGAAGAAGGAGTGGAGACATGAGCTGGAGTTGATGGAGAAGACGGGTGTGAGGATTGAACAGCAAGCCCTAGCCTCTAAATCACTGGAGTTTGTTGCAGAGGAGTATCTACCTGAAAAGATTAAGAGGAAGGAATTACTCCCATAAAACAAGAAAATTTTTTTTACGTAGCAAAAAATTTTGTGGCTTTAAAATTTTAAAATGAATTTCATAAAAGAGATTTTTTTGGGTGATCCAGGGCAGGATTACATACACCAGAAATTTATTCGCTACGGTAAAGGGGAGTTTTTGGGGCCAATTATTTCTCTAAAGAAAACCAGCCGGATTAAGGTTAATGGATCAGTTGACTACGTAAATATCCTGGGGGAGTTAATACTGAAAAACTCTGGCGGGGATGTGAAGGTTTCAGGCAGCATATTCTCCAGAAAAGAAATAAATTCAGAGTTGATACCGAAAAGCAGGAAGATGAAGGGCTTCTTTAACAGTGAGTTGAAAGACGAGCTTCCTTCAAGTGAACTACTGAAACTTTATGAGGAATTCAAGGATAGTTACTTCCTCCTTGACTTAGAGTCACAGGGATTTAAACTGAAGACAAAAAAGAAGCCGCCTAAGCCCGGATCTAAAATAAATGATAAATTCTTCACCGCAGTACTTGATAACACCCTACTCGACAGGATTATGGATGAAATCTGTTTTGACTACAGCAACAAAGACTTCAGGGAGATAAAGATATCCCACACATACCATATAAATGAACTCGTGGTGCCAGAGGAATACATGAATGATGCAGCAAAGGCAAGGATTCTAGCTAAGAGGAAGGGCAGCATAAAGAGGATTGCTTCGGTGGATGATTCAGCCTATGAAATCGAGAAGGAATTATTGGCATAAAGTCTTTTTCTTGTTTATGATCCCTCTCCCAGCCAGTATCCCGGTAGCTGCTGCATTAATTATATCCCGGCTTAAACCCGCACCATCCCCGGCAGCAAATAGATTCCCTATAGAAGTCTCCATATTCTCATCCACCGTCAACTGAGTAGCGTAAAACTTAATTTCCGGGGCATAAAGTAGGGTGGAGTCAGAAGCCACCCCCGGGATTACTTCATTCAATTTCTCAAGACCTTCAAGCAGGTCTGTAACAATCCGGTGGGGAAGAGCCATGGCAATATCCCCGGGTGTGACATCCTTCAGGGTGTTCTTAACGGGATTCTGAAGTATCCTCTCGCTATGGGATCTCCTCCCCCTCCTTAAATCACCTATCCGCTGGAGGATGGGTTTTCCACCACCAAGAGTGGTGGCTAACTTCGCGACAGATTTCCCATACCGGATACTGTTTTCAACCGGCTTGGTTAATGCTACACGAACCAGGAAGGCGAAATTGCTGTTACTGGATTTCTTATTCGTCATTGAATGCCCATTAACCCCGACGAAGCCGTCATAACTCTCTTTAACTACGAATCCCTCATGATTCATGCAGAAAGTCCTCACAAAGTCGTCATAACTCCTCGTTTGTATATGAAACTTCGGGTCTCTATTGATTTGCACTACAGGATCCATGATTATGGAGGAAACCTCCACCCTGACGCCAACATCTATGGACCCAAATTTCGCTTTAATATTATGTTTAGACACTAATTTATTCAGCCAGGGGGCACCTATCCTCCCTGGAGCCATAATAACATACTCCGCCTTAATTACCTCCCCATTCTTTAACTTCACCCCACAACAGACATCATCTTTGAGTAGGATATCGTCCACCAGGGTTTGAAGGAGAAACTCTACCTTGTTTTTCCTTAAATACTCCGCAAATTTCTTGATTACCTGAGGGGTCTTATCGGTTCCTATATGCCTCTGAGTGATCTCAACGAATTTAACACCCACGGAAGCGGCTTTCCTCTTCAGTTCGGTGATGCCCTTCTTATCGGTGCCGTATATCTTTGTGGGGGCACCAAATTTAAGGAAAATCTCATCCACCTCACCTACCAGATCCCAGGATAATTTATCATCCTTGGTTAAAGAAGTGAGATCGCCCCCAATATCAGGTCTCAGATTCAGGGTGCCGTCAGAAAATGTGCCAGAGCCACCCACACCACACATTATATTGCAGGGGGTGCAGTGAGTGCATTTTATAGTCTCCCCCATGGGACATCGCCTGTTTTCAATATCCCTGCCTTCATCGATAATGAGAACACTAATTTCCCCCCCCTTCAAAAGCTCGTATGCTGCGAACATACCGGCAGGTCCCGAACCAATGATCACTACATCATACTTCTTCACCATATTAACCTATATATCTAGGGAATCTAGATATAAAACTGTTTTTTTGCACTATACATCCCATATCCAGTATTTGAATTTATGCCCGAATTCATACAACTCATGACCTAATTCCTTTTGTGTTTCCCCGTCCCCTTTTGCTTTCGCCTTCTCGTAGTCCTCCTTTAACTTATCCAATGCCGCTAAGTCATTCACCGTCAATTTTTTCACGCCCTTCCGTTGTCCTTCCGACAGGTTACTTACCATCTTATTCTGTTTCTTCACGATTTCCAGGTATTCCTTCATCTTCTCCTCCTCAACAGGAGCTTCCTCTTTCGCCTCCTCAACAGGAGCCTCAGGCTTCTCCTCCTTCACTTCCTCAACAGGAACCTCAGGCTTCTCCTCCTTCACTTCCTCAACAGGAGCTTCCTCTTTCGCCTCCTCAACAGGAGCCTCAGGCTTCTCCTCCTTCACTTCCTCAACACGAGCTTCCTCTTTCGCCTCCTCAACAGGAGCCTCAGGCTTCTCCTCCTTCACTTCCTCAACAGGAACCTCAGGCTTCTCCTCTCCTCTTGCCTCAAATTTCGCTCTTACTTCCTTTATGCTGGGAGTATCGCCTTCAATTTCATTGTATTCCTTCATCATATCTTCTGATACAGAATCCTTTTCCACTGTTTCTTCGATTAATTTTGTAGTCATAATAAACCACCTCACATACCATCTAATTTTTTGAATACTATCCCCTGAACACTGCTGCTCGAATCCACCGACCGAGATAGAAAACTAATGTCATGGATATAGCACTAATAAAGATCCAGATTATCACTGAGGGGGATAGTAGAACATCTTGGGGATATATTGGATCTGTTAGTATTTCTATAACAACAAGGAAAATATCTGGTTGATATAGTGGATTTTCTAGTATTTCCATAACAACAAGGAAAATGACGAAAATAATTATTGAACCTATGAAAGTATTTAGTATGAATTCAGATAAAGGGAAATCATAAGCTGGATTGTATGCCCTACAATAAGGACATCTTCTCAATTGGGAATCATAGCTCTTGAGACAATTAGGACAGATTGTCTTGAATATTGCTACTTTTTCTGAAGTATCAGAGGGTTTAGGGCATTTAAAACAGATTACTTTATCTCCATACTCCATATACTCTCCTCTTTCCACAGGTCTGCCGCAGACATAACATTCCTTAAGAGTCATATTTTAGTAGTGATATTCCTAGGATATAACCTTAGGTTTTTATGATCACACTTTAGGTATTATAATTTTTCCGTTTTCATCCCCCACCTCTTCGGTGGATCCATTTAGGTGCAGGTAGGCAGTGAGAGCGGAGAATATAGCATCTATCTCGTCTTTGGTTGGAATCCTCTTGTGTATACTGCCTTCTAAACCGGAGTTCATTAAATTCTTGTGCATACTCCTCTCGTTTTTATCGTAGAAACCAAGGATTTTCCCGGAGCAGGTGGCGTAGACCTCGATTACCCTGAAATTTTTTTTCCTCAGTTTCTCTGCCAGCTCCGTTCCTCTTTTCGCCAGAACCTCCATGCCCCTTAAAGTTACCGGTAATGCTCCGTACCTGTGTAGTTCATCGTCACACCTCCGGTTTACGCCAGAAAACGTTAGTGGAGCATCAACAGCGATTAAATCAGGATTAACCCCCTCAATTTCCTCCATAATTTCGGAGTCTGAATGGAGGATGGAGGTGGTCACGATTTTTTTATTATCTCCTGTGTTAAGTATACAGAATCCAGTATGATTCCGGGGGTTTCCTGCAAGATCTATACCTACGAGTTTCATTCTCTGTGGAATTATGAGGATATGTCTCTGTTCTCACTTCTTCTTGAATTCAGTGTAGCCACATTTTCCACAGGAATCTCTGTCAGCGTGATGTGCCATGAAGACGCCTTCTCCGCACTTTGGACAACTCTTCCTTTTTCTCTCTAGTTTATCCTTATCTTCATACAACCCCCATTTCTGGGATTTACGTTTTTCCCCCTTAGGTTTACCCTTCTTCTTAGCCATTTTCTTATTTCTCTACAGCTGCCTTAACCTCCTTACTCTCCTCCGCAGGGGCCTCGGGCTTCTTCTCCCCCTTAGCTTCCTTCACTTCATCAACAGGAGCTTCCTCTTTCTTCTTCTCCGCCTTAGCTTCCTTCACTTCATCAACAGGAGCTTCCTCTTTCTTCTTCTTCGTCTCCTCAACAGGAGCCTTGGGCTTCTTCTCCTCCTTAGCTTCCTTCACCTCATCAACAGGAGCTTCCTCTTTCTTCTTCTCCGCCTTAGCTTCCTTCACCTCATCAACAGGAGCTTCCTCTTTCTTCTTCTCCGCCTTAGCTTCCTTCACTTCATCAACAGGAGCTTCCTCTTTCTTCTTCTTCGTCTCCTCAACAGGAGCCTCGGGCTTCTTCTCCTCCTTAGCTTCCTTCACCTCATCAACAGGAGCTTCCTCTTTCTTCTTCTCCGCCTTAGCTTCCTTCACTTCATCAACAGGAGCTTCCTTCTTCTCCTCAACAGGAGCCTCAGGCTTCTTCTTCTCTTCCCTCGCCTCAAAATTCTTTTTTATCCTGTGTTTCGGCTCAACCTTCATACTCTCTTCATCTTTATACACTTTCACGTAACCCCCGGCAACCCTGCCTCCAAAAGTGGATTTTACGCTATCCACTACCGTCAAATTATTTTTCGACTTCAGGGCAGAAATCAATTTCAGTCTTACTTCCTTTATGCTGGGAGTAGCGCCTTCATAAAGTATCCTAAATCTCACCTCCTTCCTATTCAGCAAGGGGTTCTCGTTCTCATTCAATATTTCAATTTCCATTTTTTGGTTTCATCCTCTCCAGTATTTCCTTTACTTTTTTCTTGATGTTATCATCAACTTCAACAACAACCACACCCTCATCTGGCTGGCCATATAAAACCAATGAACCGGATGGTGCGAGATTAACTGCAGCTAATGTGATTAAATCCTCTTCACCATCCACTATAATCTTCGTCCTCAACCCCGATGCAAGAGCCCTGTCAACAGCCTTGAATGCATCCCGGCTTAAATGACCTGCAGGGTTTTTTATATGAATCTCCTCTGCATCAAATTCCTTAATCACCTCAGGAGTCTCAACCCCAACCCTCTTGATCCTGCCATCATAGACACAAACCAAGGGTAAAATATTCCTCACTAAGAGGGACTCCGTTATTTTATCGCCAACCGAAATAATATCCCGGGAGATTAATACATCGTGAACCTCCCCCAGATTTGAAACTAATCTGCCTAAGGGGGATTTAAGTTTTTTCCTCAGATGCTGAGGTAACACTAAATCATACTCCATTATCTCCTATCTCACCTTCATTGCATACTGCCCAGGAGTCTTTACCTCCTTTCTCTTAGCGATCTCTGACTTCTCCGGATCAATTACACCGAGATAGCCACTCCAATACTGTGAAGTGTGGGTATTACATACCGGACAGACCTCCTCTTCAGTTATCCTGCGACAAGTCTTACATGCCCTCATTTTTTCTTACGCTCTTTCTTTTTTTCTTTCTCTACTTCGGCTTTTTCCTTTATCTTCTCATCCCCCTTCTTCCTGTCGTCCTCCAACCACTCCAGTTTCCCCAGATAAGGCTGCCTCATGGTAAGCCCTATCTTGGAGTCGGAAAACCTATTCTTTAAGCTTACCGTAACTATCCTCGCTCTTACCTTATCCTCCTGTTGTAGTATCTTCTTTGTCTCCTTTCCTATGAGGGTGGCATTCTTCTGGTCACAGCTCATAAAATCCTCCGTAATCTGTGAGACATGAACCAAGCCATCCATTGGACCAAAATTTATGAATGCCCCAAACTCAGTAATCTCTGTCACGGTCCCTTCCACCACCTCACTTATCAGTGGTTGATAGGCAAGTATGTCAAAGGTGGCATTGTAGTAGATAGCTCCATCACCCATGATGATCTTTCCTTCACTGATTCCATCCACATTAACCACCGCCAGGATTATGCCGATGGTCTTATCAATCCTCCCCGCAACCATATTCCCAAATTCTGAAACTATGGCTGCTTTTAAATCCTCATCAAACCTCTTTGGAGGCACCCTCACCGTGTCCTCAACCGTTAGTATTTTATACATTTTCTCCTTAAAGTAATACGAATAATGGGATAAAGATTAATCCAACCTTGCCTATTAACTTTATTAATATGTTCAGGGAGGGTCCGGATGTGTCCTTGAACGGGTCACCGACTGTATCACCTACAACCGCTGCTTTATGGGCGTCACTCCCTTTACCCCCTAGATTCCCTGCTTCGATATATTTTTTGGCATTATCCCAGGCAGCGCCGGCATTAGACATCATGATGGCAAGGAGGAATCCTGTAATCAATGCCCCTGCTAATAGGCCAGATAAGGCCGCAATACTCCAGATACCCACTATGAGAGGTACAAAGATCACCAGTAACCCGGGGAGTACCATCTCCTTCAAAGCCCTTGTGGTGGCTATATCCACACACCGTCCGGAATCGGGTTTAGCCGTGCCCTCCATCAATCCCTCAATTTCATTGAATTGTCTCCTCACCTCCTTCACTATCTCAAATCCGCCCCTGCTGACTGCCTTTATGGTTAAGGAACAGAAGATGAATGACAGCATTGCCCCCAAGAGTAAACCTGCTATTAACTCAGCATTCATTATGCTTAAATCCGGATTTAAACCTGTATCACCCACCTTGTGGTAGAATGTTGCCAGCCAGGCTAATGACGCTAAAGCTGCTGAGCCAATAGCGAAACCTTTACCCATAGCAGCGGTGGTATTCCCTACTGCATCAAGTGCTTCTGCTCTTGTACGAACCTCTTCCTCCAGGTCACACATCTCCGCAATGCCAGCGGCATTATCCACGATGGGCCCATAACAGTCTGTGGATAGATTAATCCCTAAAACCCCAAGGATTCCTACTGAAGCAATCGCTATTCCATAGAGACCGGCGAAATTAAATGCCAGAACGGTTGCTGCAGCAACCACAAGAGCAGGGGGAACAACGCTTAAAAGCCCTGTGGAGAACCCCTCCAGGATAGTTACAGACGCTCCGGTTTCGGTGGATTTCGCAACAGTTAATGTGGGGGTAAACCGGGGGGAGGTGAAGTAATCCGTGGATTCACCTATAATGAAACCAGCCACCAAGCCAACAACAAGCGCGTAGAATATCCCTAATCCGGTTATCTCCAGACCTGTGTTAGAGATAAGTGAGGTAATTATGAAATAACCTACGATAATCATCAATACATTACTGATTATGACGCCACGGTTCATGGCAGATGTCGCCATCCTGATCTGCTCCTGAAAGCCTTTCCCCGTGTCTTTAGGGATTCGAACAAATAAAGTACCTACTATTGACAGGATAATGCCTGCTGCTGCCAGGATTATTGGCAATATCACTAGTTCCGTTCCATATGAAACACCAAGGACCATTGTAGCTGCTATGGCACTGACGTAGCTTTCAAATAAGTCAGAGCCCATTCCTGCCGTGTCTCCAACACAATCCCCGACATTGTCTGCAATAACTGCTGGATTTCTGGGATCGTCTTCCGGGATACCTTTCTCAACCTTCCCCACCAGATCAGCTCCAACATCAGCACTCTTGGTGTATATGCCGCCGCCAACCCTGAGGAATAATGCGGAGAGGGATGAACCGAATGCGTATCCAATAAGAAGTTCCGGGTCTCCCGATAGGAAGTAGATAGCAGTCACACCTAAAAGCCCTAAACCAACCACGAGCATCCCCATCACTGCACCACCCGAGAAAGCTAACTTAAATGTTTTGGGGAATGAGGTTCTCGCCATATTAGAGACCCTTACATTCGTCCGGGTTGCAATCCACATCCCTATGTAGGCGGCAGCTGCAGAAACAATCGCCCCAACGATGAATGTCAAGGCCTCAAACTCCTTGTGTTCAGAGATAAACGCCAGAATTACCGCGATCAAGATGACGACGATGGCCAGTGTTTTAAACTCTCTTTTCAGGAATGCATCCGCACCTTCTTGTATAGCTACCGCAATCTCCTGCATCTTCTCCGTCCCTTCATCCTCCTTCAGGATAGACCGTATCAAATAGATGGCATATATTACTGCAAACACACCCACTAAAATCGCAATATAGAGGTAATATGTGGTGTCCATTTTTTAATTTTTTTAGAATAAAATAATTAGGTTTTTTAACATAAAAGATGGGTTGAATCAAGAAAACTCCAGCCTGCTTCTCCCACGCATTACGATGATCGGCACATTTAACTCCCTTAATCTCTTCCTTAATTCCTTATCATTAGTACATACCACAACATTAGGTTTATTCTCCACCGCATAATTTATCATGAATTCATCGGCCTTATCCTGACTCTGGATTTTTTTCACAGCCTTTTCCTCAAGCAATTGGAGAGCAACCTGTGCAGCAATCCTGTCTCCGCCACGGGAATTCCTTAATTTATGAATCTCCTCAATAACACTTGAGGGGGTAAGGAGTTCATGAGCTCCGGGTATCAGCCTCTCGATTTCCTGGAATATATCTATTTTATAAGTGTGCGGGATCATCAGGAAATTCGTGTCCAACAACACCTTAATCATCCTATCCCCTGTATAACACCGTAACCAATCAAACGCCATCTGGCACCCAGTCTTCTGCTTATAGCCACATTACTGCCTTCCTCGGCACAGATGGGTAGTTTAAGGGTCATCTCACCCTTCTTGTGGTCTGTAACAATCCCCACCGTGATTGCACTTCCAACACTCAGCATTAAAGGCTCTGACTTCTCCAGGGGTTTTATTTTAACATCGTCCTTGCTTCCAAACAGTTTATTGAATAATTTAATCTTCAGCCTCAGTTTATTCCTCACTTCAGGTAGTTTCCCAGGGGATCCGACTACATTCCCTGAGAGGTTATCTGATTTAGTGAGGTTAGGGTCCAACCCCGTTCCCAGTGCCACTAACCCGCCTGGATGCACTTCATCCACTAAGGTGCCACTAGCATTTAAACTCACTATTTTAGTCTTTAAGGGATTATATATATTCTTTTTTTTCACGCCGGGACGGAATTCCACCGTATCCCCTAGCCTGAATTCACCCTGAACCAGTGAGCCTCCAACCACACCACCCCCTATGTCATCCACTTTTGTTCCTGGCTTGTTTATGTCAAATGATCTTGCTACATGCATCATCGGCTCCTTTGTTATGTCTCTTTTGGGTGTGGGTATGCATTTTTCTATAGCCGAGATTAAGACATCGATGTTGGCGTTGTAGTGCGCAGCGATAGGTATTATCAGGGAGTTCTCGGCTATAGTCCCGTTAATAAACTCTTTTATCTCATGGTGATTCTTCACCACATCTTCTTTAGAGACCAGGTCTACTTTGTTTTGCGCTATGACTATGTTTTGCACGCCCAGGATTTCGAGGGCCATCAGGTGTTCAGCGGTCTGGGGTTGGGGGCAGGGTTCGTTCGCTGCGATAACCAGGACTGCACCGTCCATTATCGCTGCTCCGGATAGCATGGTGGCCATCAGTGTCTCGTGCCCGGGGGCGTCGACGAAGGAAACCTCCCGCAGAAACTCAGTTTCTGAACCGCACTTAGGGCATTTATCTCCGGTGCAGTAGCAGTCTGGTTCACTGCATTTGGGGCATCTGTAGAAGCTGCAGTCGGCGTAGCCGAGCCGGATGGAGATGCCCCTCTTTATCTCCTCACTATGTCGGTCCGTCCATACCCCGGATAGACTGCTTGTGAGGGTTGTTTTTCCATGGTCTACATGACCTACCAAACCAATGTTGACCTCGGATTGCTTAGACTCTGTTGACATCATACCTGACTTAAAAGTTATTTATCTTTCTTTGCTTTAGTTTTTTCAGCCTCGGGTTTTTCCTCAGCTGAAGGTTTCTCTTCCACTTTCGCATCAACGGGTTTCTTTTCTACAGGTTTTTCCTTAGGCTTCTTTCCCTCGGCAGGAGCCTCCGGTTTCTCCTCCACAGGTTTCATCTCTGCCTTCTCTTCCTTCACTTCAGGCTTCGCCTCTACAGGAGCCTCGGGTTTCTTTTCCTTAGCTTCCTCTACCTTCTTCTCTTCAACAGGAGCCTCAGGCGTCTCCTCCACGGATTTTAAACCAAGTAGCTCCTCTATACCCTTCTTAGCTCTCTTAACCACCATGGTGTTAACCTGAACTATGTCTCCATCAATCTTCTCCCCCCTCACTCTCTTCCTCTTCCTTACATCCCTTTCGGGCCTGTAGCCTACACCAGCCTTCATCAATATCCTTGGCTTCTGCGTGCCGTGAACACCCTTCTTCATAGGAAACCCGGATTTATCGCTGCCACCGGTTATCTTCAGACTATATCCAGTCAAGCCCACCACCGAACCGTCGAATTCATCCCCCACCACTAAATTCCTAAGCCTCGCCGCCTTCTCATCCTTAATATCCCTCTGGTAAGATTTACCAGACTCCGAATCCGAAATCACTACTTTAAACTCCATTTTCTTAAAAAAACATAAACACAAATACTGAGTTTTAAATATTCGAGTAAATGCATAAAAATAGTCTCATCTATCGATTTTTCAATTTCCCCCCAATTATTTCCCTGACTAACCCTGCATCAGCCCTACCCTTCACCTCCGCCATAACCTTACCGGTTATCTGCCCCACTGCTTTCCCGCCAGCATCCTGAATCAGTTCACTGTTTTCATCCAGTATCTCATCCACAATCCCTTCCAGCTCTTCCATAGAAATAAAACCAAGATCCTTTTCCTCCAGAATCTCCTCAACAGCCTTTGTAGGATCTCTGGCTAACTCCGCCATGATTTCAGGGATTACATCCTTGCTAATCCTTTTACTATCCACTAAACCAAGGATCCTCTGGTAGTGATCCTCCCCAAGAGAGCCGACCTCAACTTTATATCTCCTCTTCACCTCCTTTGGTGTGGAAATGAGGGTGGTTGCGATAACAGAAGGCTTTACATTCATAAATTCATTCCTGAATTCCTCGAATTTAGCTGCCCATTTAGACTTCAAGAGTTGATTGGCGAGCTCTTTACTCAACCCCATACCCAAAAATCTCTCAATTTTTTCCTCAGGCATTTCCGAAAGATTCTTCTTAATCCCTGAGATAAATTTGTTGTCTATAACCACCAGTGGTTCATCCGTTTCCGGATACATCCTGGCGGAGCCGGGAAGGGGTCGCATAAACTCACTCCTGCCATCAGGGAGGCCTCTTCGGGTTTCCTCAGGAACCCCATGTAACGCAAGCCGGGAGCGATCCACCACCGCTTTCAGGGCTTTTTCGGCAACCAAACTCTTTTCAGCAACCAAGACGAATGCATCTTCCGGATCAAGCCTCAATTCCTTATTTATTTCCAGAATTTCTTCTCCAGTAATCCCATATGCAGGTAATTCATCCGAGTGGAATAAACCTTTCACG
>JAYEKX010000043.1:0-16682 GCA_034716875.1 Candidatus Altarchaeota archaeon
TATGTTATAATACAGTTAAAAAAATGTTTTTGTTGCCTTCAGATAAGGATAGGATGTGGTATCTCGATGAGATGATGCATCATGTAGAGGAGATAAGGGATTTAGTTGAGAGAGGGGATGAACGATATAATGAGGAGAGAACCTGCAGCGAACATGCGAGGATAGAAGCCTATGATCTGGTGGTTTTGACTGCAGAAGCCTTCGGGATGAAGGAGGTTCTTGGGGTAGTGCCTGACAGAATAATCGAGCGGTTTAACCGGAAGAGACGTTAGTGCCTAACATCAGGGATTTACTAAAACAGCAGACTAAAGCAATTCACCACATCACTTATTTGTCTTCAAACCCTTATAGTCTACAGGAATGATTGGATTAATCTCAGACACCCACGACAACCTTAAAGCAATCAGGAGGGCAGTTGATTACCTGAATCAACAAGAGGTTTCCCTGGTTTTGCATGCCGGCGATTTCACATCCCCGTTCACAGTGAAGGAGTTTAAAAGACTTAATTCACCCCTGGTTGGGGTCTACGGAAACAACGACGGCGAACGGAAGGGATTAGGTGAGAAATTCGCTCAAATGGGAACCGAACTGAAAGACTTCATCGGGTTAGAGCATAACGGAAAAAAAATCGCCCTCTACCATGGAACAATCAACGAGTTCGTTTCGGCACTAATTAAAAGCAGGACATATGATGTCGTTGTCAGAGGACATACGCATTCACCAAAAATAAGTGAAGTAGATAATACATTAGTCATAAACCCTGGTGAAGTCTGCGGCTATCTCACCGGAAAAAACACAGTCAGTATACTCAACACCAAAGAGATGAAGGCTGAAATACATGAAATCTAAGAAGGAAAAAAAATGATTTTGTCTCGGGAAAAAATCCTCAGGCTGGTGGAAGAAAAAAACATTCTGGAAAGATTCAATACCGGTTGCCTGGAGGGTGCAGGCTACGACCTCAGGGTGAGTCGGTTCTACCGGATAAAAGGATCCTCACATCTGGGTGTGGATCACAGGCATATGCCGGAGGTTGAGGAGATTCAATCCAATAGGATAACCCTGAAACCAGGCGACTACCTCCTGATTGAAACCCTGGAGAAGGTTAATATGCCTGATAATCTGGTGGCAAGAATCCTTCCTCGATCCACTGTCTTTCGGTGCGGTTGCTCCCTGATAACGGCGGTGGTGGATCCCGGATACAAGGGCACGTTAACCCTTGGTCTGAAGAACCTTTCAGGGTGTGAATTCACGTTGGAAAAGGAATCAAGGGTTGGGCAAATAGTTTTTGAAGAGATTACCGGAGAAACCAAACCGTATAACGGTAGATATCAAGGGGGGAAGGTTGTTTAATCAAATCCTCACTTCATCCCCGATTGAGGGGACATAAGTCTCTCTACTTTCCTTCAGCCATTCGGCGAAAGACAGGCTGACGTCTTCATCGCCATGTACGACAATAACTATTCCAGGGTCAACCTTCTTCACTATCTTCTCCAGTGAACGCCTCCCGGCGTGTGCGGAAAAATCGAATTGATGCTTCATCATATCAACCCTCAATTTCTTGTTACCCCAGGGATCAATAACATAATCTTCATCCATCAATAACCTCCCATTGGTTCCCTCAACCTGATAACCCGTCAGGAGAATGCTGCTTTTCTCATCCCTATGTAGGTGGTGTAGATACTGCATTACTGGGCCTCCAGTCAACATCCCGGAGGTTGTGACTATTACTGAAGGCTTAGAAACCGCTTTCTTTCTCTCGGAATTATTTTCCACCCACCGGGCCCTGTTGGCGGCTTCCTGCAGACCCTCCGCATCCCGCAGGTATCCGGAATACTGTAGGAATAAGCTGGTAACTGTCTTTGACATACCATCCAGGTAAACAGGGTAATCTATTTTATCCAGAATCAACAGCATCTCCTGGGACCTACCTACCGCAAATGCCGGCACTAAAGCGGTTCCCCCCCTGCTTAAGGTTTCATCTACAGTGTCTAGAAAAATCTTCTCCAGCTCTTTCCTGTCCGGATGGATTCTATCTCCGTAGGTGCTTTCAATCAACAGGACATCTGCATGAGGTATGTCAGTGGCCCCCTTCAGGAGCCTGCTGTTATTAGTCTGTATATCCCCTGTGTAAAGAACCCTGTGTTCCCCGGCCTGGAGGAGGATTGATGCACTTCCGGGTATATGGCCGGCGTCAAGTAATTTAAAGGATATTTCGTCAGTCAACTTCCTCTCCACTCCATAGGTTACGTCCACCTCAGCCCCCTGCATCCGCCTCATCTCACGGCTGGAGTAAACCGAGCGCTCCTTCCTTAACTTGTTAATCTTCATGGAATCCCTCTGAAGCAGGTGGCTGATTTCAAAGGTCAGGTCGGTGGCATAAACAGGGGGCCCGTCTCTTTTATATAAGGCAGGCACCATCCCGGAGTGATCCAGATGAGCGTGTGAAAGAATCATTGAATCAACGTGATCCGGAAGCCGCGGGTAACTTAAGGGATTCAGTTTTATGCCGCAGTCCATCAACACCCCATAGCCTTTATGCTCCAAGAGAATGCAGGATCTCCCAACCTCCCGTGCCCCGCCATAGAATCTAAACCGGATCTTAATCACCTGATTATAGTTCAAATATGGGTTTGAGTTCCATGCCTTTTTGGGTGATTTCCAGAAGATTCTTACTCCTGGAGTGGCCAAGCCCCCTCATCTTCACTACCTGCAGGGTTCTTAAGAGATCACCCTTCTGCTCAAATTCAGTCAACAGTATCACACCATCCGCGATAAACTCTTCTATACCAAAGACTGAATACTGAAACTTCATAGGAGGTATCTCTGAAATAAGGATTGTAGTGCAATCGAGATATTGCAGCTGCAGGCCAAGCTCAAATAGGAAATCCCTTATATTCCGTTCATTACCCAGTGAATTACAGACTGCTGTCACCGAATCCAGCACCACCCTCTTAGCATCACTGTCCCTGATGATAGACACGATCATATTCATAATGCTTTTAACACTCAATGGCTCCAGATTCATTAACCTCGCATCCTGAGTGATATCAACAATCTTTATTTTATGTGATTCTAATAGGTTATTATCGAAGAATTCGAATGATTCCAGATTCTTTATCATCTTATCCTTAGACTCTGAAAGAGAGATATAGATTCCTGTATCATCAAATTCCCTCGCTCCCGTGAAAAGAAATTGTTGACTGAGAATGGTCTTACCGGTACCGCAACTCCCAGACAAGAGCACTACATGCCCCTGAGGGATTCCCCCCCCTAATAGGGCGTCTAAACCCTCAATCCCTGTCTTAACCCGTTTTAACATTCTTGGCACCTGATTATTATTTTATTTTTAAATTGTTTTTAGATTAATAATCAACGTATTCATATAAAAACATGATGGATTTTATGTATCGCGTCTTATTTCTCACGACACAGATTCCAGCCGGCAGGGTTACATCATACAAGGAGATAGCGAGGTCTCTGGGTAATACTGGATTCTCAAGGGCTGTCGGGAATGCATTAAACAAAAACCCTTATCCAGGGAGGATTCCATGCCATAGGGTTGTTCGCTCAAACGGCGAGGTCGGGGGATTCATTCAGGGAGTGGAAGAGAAAATACGGTTGCTTGAAAGTGAAGGAATCGTGATTGAGAAAAACAGGGTTAAGGATTTAAGAAAGATTCTATTCAAGGCCGAGGAGATGAGAAAGCCTTGAGTTCCTGAGCAGAGACCCGGGGAATATTCAGTATATCCATCCCCCCGGAGGTTAAATTAAGTATCTCCACGGGGGATTCCTCCGCCAGCTCCTCCAGCAGTTGTTTCCCGATCGACAGTTTCCTTAACTTAAATTCTTTTTCATATCTCCCGGAGTATTCCCCAATCAACTGGCCGAAGTCCATTCCAGCCAACACAATAACAGAGGGTTTAAAATACTCAGCCAGAAAAACGCATCGGTCTCCGTCTGTGAAGCCGCCGAAATTACGGAGGTTTCCGAAGGGCTTGGTCTGGGTGGTTCCAAGACAGTCCCTTAACTCAGGGACAACCTTCTTCAGCGAAGAAATATTATCCCCGTGGGCGTGAACTATGGTTAAAGCACCCCTACGGTTGACCTCCAGTATCACCTCAGGGTCGCTGTCTAAGTCGGTGACATGGATATCCGGTAAAATATCCTCCTTAAGCAATGCCTTAGCCGCACCATCCGCTGCAATAAATACAAAATCTTTATTCCTGTGCAGGCCCTGCTTCATTATCTCCCCGATATCCTCCCTCAGAGAGGGTCCCGCCCCATAAACCAATATTTTTTTGCCCCTCAAACCATCCAGACGTGAGAAATCAGGATGGCTACCTACCAGTAACCCATCCAGTATCTCTGCAGCCTCCAAATCAGCTTCCGCATCCAAACCAAGCCCTTTAACAATCTCTCCGTATTTTTGATTCCAGTCCATCCCCTAAGATATTTAAACCCCTTTTTAATATGTTGACAAGAAAATTTTGTCTTTCAGACAAAATTTTGTGTCGCATAGGAAAAATTGCTTTGCAATTTTTGCTTGCAAAGATTCTTTTGAAGAGAATCTTTCCAATAGGAAAGTATATACTTTCCTATACGATAAACAAATGCTAAAAAGAAAGGATAAACAACACCTTATGGTGGATGGGAGGGTGCTTAAGAAGATCTGCGGGTATGCAGGCATTAAGGAATCTGAAATTGTTTTGGAGATAGGCGCAGGCACAGGGAATTTAACCGAATACTTGGTAGATGAAAGCAAGTTTGTTTATGCTATTGAAAAAGATAGAGAATTTTGTAGTGCACTGAAAAAGAGATTCGCAGGTCTAGGAAATATTGAAATCATAAATGCCGACGCACTGAAGATTGATCTACCGGAATTTGATAAGGTAGTCTCCAACCTCCCCTACGACATCTCCAGGAAGGTGACTGAGAAGTTATTGAAAGAAAAATTCCGGTTGGGGGTCCTGGTGTATCAAAAGGAGTTTATAGAGAAGTTAACAGCCAATCCAAAAACCAAAAGCTACCGTTTCATCTCCGCATTAACGCAATCCTGCGCGGATGTGGAGGTTTTGGATGAGATTCCACCTAAAGCATTTAATCCCCGGCCAAAGGTCTATTCAGCAATAGCCAGGATTAAACCAAGAATCCAGGCAGAAGAAGGGTATATCAACTTCCTCCACATCCTCTTTAACCAGAGAAACAAGAGGATAAAGAATTTAATTAAAGTCAGAGAATGCAGGAGTCTTCAGGAAAGGCGTGTATTTGAATTAAGCCCCAATGAGTTAAGTGAACTCTACTCCTGCTTCAAGCCCGACTTATTTTAATCCAATCAAAAGTAGTTATGTGAAAATGGAAGCTAAGACTGGAACAGATCTGTTGAAGAAGGATTTTGCAAAAATGGTGAAGGGCGGCGTAGTAATGGACGTCACCAACGCAGAGCAGGCTAAGATCGCTGAGGACGCCGGGGCTGTTGCGGTGATGGCACTGGAGATGGTTCCGTCAGACATAAGGGAGATGGGTGGTGTGGCTAGAACAGCGGATCCCGCCAGGATTCAGGAGATTATGGATTCCGTCTCCATACCAGTGATGGCTAAATGCAGGATAGGGCATTTCGCTGAAGCCCAGATTCTGGAGGCCCTTGGAGTGGATATGATAGATGAGTCCGAGGTTCTCACGCCAGCTGATGAGGAAAACCACATAAACAAAAAAAATTTTGGTATACCTTTCGTGTGCGGGGCAAGAAACCTGGGTGAAGCCTTAAGAAGGATTAGTGAAGGCGCTGCCATGTTAAGGACTAAGGGTGAAGCCGGGACCGGAAATATTGTGGAAGCGGTGAGGCATATGCGTTTAATCATGTCTGAAATCAGGAGGATTCAGAATATGGATCAGGATGAGCTTTATTCAACAGCCAAGAGGCTTCAGGCCCCAATCTACCGGGTGGAGGAGGTGAAGAAGCTTGGGAGACTGCCTCTCGTGAATTTCTCTGCAGGGGGTATTGCAACGCCAGCTGATGCAGCCTTGATGATGCAGCTCGGGGCTGACGGAAACTTTGTCGGCTCAGGGGTATTCAAATCCAAGGATCCTTTACGGATGGCGAAGGCTATTGTGGAGGCAACAGCCCACTACGATGATCCAAAGCTGGTGTTGAAGGTCTCCAAGGGACTTCCTGTAGCGATGAAGGGCATAGACATCAGGGATCTGGAGGAGAAACAGATGCTTCAGGTCAGGGGCGTGTAGCGAATTATAGATAAAATGTTCATTGTACTTGAGGGGATAGACGGCTGTGGAAAGAGTACTCAAGCCAGATTGCTTTCTGAATGGTTAAAGGAGAGTCATGAAGTCCTGCTGACAGCTGAACCAACCAATACTATAACCGGGGCTTTCATCAGGGAAATCCTGTCAGGTAATGAGAAAGTAAACCCGAAAACACTGGCTTTGTTATTCACTGCAGACAGGTATGAGCACCTTGAAAAAGAGGTGGGTCCGGCTCTTTCTGAAGGGAGGATTGTGGTCTCCGAGCGTTATTACCACTCCACCATCGCTTATCAGTCAGCTCAGGGGGTTAGTAAGGAATGGTTGATTGACTTAAACCACTACACCCTGAAGCCGGCAGTAACGATATTTCTGGATGTGAAACCGAAGATAGCTGTTGGGAGAACAGAGATGAGTGATATCTTTGAGAACAGAGATTTTCTGGAGAAAGTCTATAAGGAGTATCTGAGATTCAGTGACGTCACGAGGGTGGATGGAAACCAGAGACCTGAGATTGTTTCAGACAGAATCAAGGAGATTGTCTCTGAACTGATTTAAATCAACCCGATTCACCTGCTCTTGTAGGTATAGGTTATATTCATCTCTTCCCCAGGGTTAAGGGTTACATCCCAGACCATTAGATTCCCTGGTTTCTCTACGTAGTTAATGCTTGCCTCCAGCCCCTCAGCAGACCTCGGGAATTCATCCATCACCTCCACGTTAACGGACTCTGACTTATAATTCTTCAGCCATAACGTTAAGGTGTGGTCGTAGTCATATGTCCCAAAGATTTTTTTGCTTGTATGGCTTTTCTTTACCTCAATATCCGGGGCAAGCCCGATCGTCACCTTAGCCTTCCTCCCCTTCGGAGTCCACTCTATGGAATCGCTCCCGGTTAACAACCCCTCTTTATACACGCTCACCGTACCGTGGGACCACGTCTCGCCGTCATTCTTCAATTCCAGGATGGTTTGAACGCTTTTTTGAATCTGACTCTCCCACCGGTCATACCCGTAGGATCTATCTCCCCCGCGCGCATCCCACACATACCTCTTCACAAATTCAACATCCCCAGAGAAGAGTGGAGTAAGCCTTGTCTCCCCCTTCTTTAAAGTAAACAATCTGTTAAGGTCATAGACTGCGTATTCCTCCAGGGGGGAGACGCTTGGGCTTGGCGAAGCCCCATATGAGGTGCTTGGCATAGCCGTTTGTGTTGCAGTCATATAACTCATTTCATCAAGAGCTGCTATGCCCTCCAGCCTTATCTTCCCGGCAACCAGCTTTACTTCAACGTCACTCATCTCCGGCATTCCATTCGTTATCTGGGCGTAATACCTTAATCTGGCAGAGTCATCGGTTATGTAGAGCCGGTAGAAAGGCTTCCACCTCAAACCATTAGCTAGGTAACTTAAGCGGATTCTTTCCCCCTTAAAATCTTTCTCATACTCCTTATTCCTCCAGGATATTTTATATCCCACAGGATTAGTTGATGGATATTGATAGGTGCTATAGGGATATACCCTGCTTAATGATGATGGAAACTCTTTTAGCATGAGGGTTGCAATCGAATTCAGTCTAAGAAGCAGGAAAGGGAAGGCGATATCCCCTGATTTCAGCATAAGCCAGTTGGGGTCAAACCAGGTTAAATTACCCCTGTATTCCTTCTGATCCAAAACCACCTTCACTCCCTTACCATCTAATTCCGTGAACAGGGACTGAACATCTTTAGCCTCCCTTAATTCATCCACGGATTCAATGGATATGTCCAGCACCTCGATCTTATCATTCAGAATCCTCACTGAATCCGTGAACAAACTAGAGTTTACATGGGTATAGAAACTGTATCCCGAAGGCAGTATCCCATCCAGATACATTAAGGAAACGCCTTGAGGATATATAATCACTTCACTCACAGACGTATCCACCTTCCCAGTATTTTCTTCATCTGCTGCAAGGGTTATAGAAGCACTCAGCATGAGAACAACAACTAAAACAGTGAATAAAATCTTGGGGCGGAGGTTATTAAATTTCATTTTCAGATGATTAATCATACGCTTCAACCTTTATAAACACATCGGTTAAAGATCCGGATATCCTCAACACATATTTATTCACCCAGTACGTAATCATTAATATGAAAAGCAACCCTTTGGAGATAATACATAAGCTATCAAGAACATTAGAGGTAGAGAACAAGCCCCTCTTGATCCAACAACTCACAGGGGATAGTCAATTACCCTCAAGAACATTGAAAAGGCATATGCAACTGATGGAGGCAGCAAAGGAATCCCCAGACCTCAGGATCATTACCTCATCTAGGAGAGGGATGGTTGAACCTACTGGATTTCTTTCACTACCTGAGAGGGAGAGATTATCTTATCTAAGAATAGATTATCCAGAACTTAAAGAGGAAGGTCTCCTGATGTTGAAATTGTACGGGCAGGGTGCAGTTTCAAGGGAGAACGGAATTAAAATGATCAAAACCAAGAGCCTTGATGAGTTACTGGATGCTAAGCAGGTAAAGGAAGTCGATGGAAAATTCTTCCTGACAGAATTAGGGGAGAAGGTTGCTGAAGGTACCCTAAAGATTTATCCCAAGTTAAGAGGGATGAAACCCGAGTAGCTGGAGGGTAGCTAACCCATAAAAAATCCAATCACAAATTTAGACCACGATCAGAACCCACTGAGGTTAAACTTATCAGCTTTAATCGTGTTCCCTTCGATTCTCACATCAAACCCGAACTTGTTGACGATATCTACGTTGGTTTTCGTGTGTTTTGTTATTTCACTCACCCGAGCGGAGCCGCCGGCTAATGCAATGTAGGGGACTATCTGGTCTGCCATATACCTGTCTAAAGCAGCGTTAGACTCGATTTCCTTAATCAGGTTTCGGGCAGCCTCCCTCCCCACCGTCTCTGAACCCTTACCCCTCTCACCCAGTGAATCAGCCCCCAACACACTGTTTTTGGTTTCCACCCAGAGGGTAATTCCTGACCCATAAGATAAAGCCTTACAATACTCCTGCTTAACCTCCATATCCCTGGATAAATGCATTAAGTCATCCAGGGCCGACTTCGCCTGTCTAGTTGCCACATCTGATTTCGCAAGACCAGGGTGAGCATGCGATATACCCCCTGCAGAGATGATCTCCCCCCTATCCATCAGATTTATCGGCTTTGGTTCAGACGGAAAAAGAGCTACATCCACCCTACCACCTCCCGCAGGGTAGTAACCCCTCCGCACCAGACGGATTTCTGCCTTATAGCCGAACCTCTGCAATACAGGCAGGGTTATAAACCTCAGGTAGTCAATGGAGGGACTCCACCGCACATCTGTGCCGCCCGTGATTCGGACACGCACCCTGCCGGGGGCGTAGACCGCCGGAATCATCAATGCCTGCAGCACTAGGGTGATGGATCCCGCAGTCCCAATATCCAGGTTCAAGTCCATGGATTTTATTTCATGAGGAATGAACTCAATCTCCATAGAATCCAGAGCAGAGCCTTTCAATTCCGCACTACACAACTCCGCCAAGGCTTTTATAGCATTCAGGTGTTGAGGCCTTAACCCGGGATTGCTTCGTTTAGCCCTTATGTTAAAGACCGTAACAGGCTTCTTTGTTACCGCACTCAAGGCTATGGATGTCCTCAAAACCTGTCCACCCCCCTCACCCCCTGAACCATCTATTGAAATCACTCTACTTATAATTAAAAATCCAATAACTAAATTAATAAAATGCCTGAGAAACTAACTGTTGAATTAGATGATAATATCTTGAAGAGAATTGATTTAATGATTGATGGGAGTAAGATAAAAAGTCGCTCCCAGGCTGTAGAGCATTTAATTTCAGGGGTGATAAACAGGGAGAATGTCAAGAAGGCGTTTATCCTCGCCGGAGGGAAGGGAAGCAGGATGAGACCGTTCACCTACGAGGTCCCTAAACCCCTGATTCAGGTTCAAGGTAAGCCGTTGCTTCAACACATCCTTGATTTATTGAGGAAGTATGATGTGAGGGATGTTATACTCTCAACAGGATATATGGGGGATAAAATCAGGGAGTATTTCGGGAACGGCTCTAGATTCGGGGTCCAAATCAGTTATGTAGAAGAGACGGAATCGTTGGGGACTGCCGGTCCGCTGAATCTTGCAAGGGATCTTTTAGATGAAACATTTCTGATGTTTAACGGGGATATACTGGCGAATATTGATTTACACGATTTTATAAATTCTCACGCCAAGAATGATGGGATAGCCACCCTCACCTTAAAGCCTGTGAGGGATCCATCCCGCTTCGGGGTGGCGGAATTAAGGGGGGATAGGATTCTGAGGTTCATTGAGAAGCCTGAGTCGAGTGTTAAATCCAGATTAATTAATGCCGGAGTCTATATCCTAGAGCCGGAGGTGATTGATTACGTACCTAAGGGTAAGGCAATGATGGAAACGGATGTTTTCCCGAAGCTGGCTGAGGAAGGAAGGCTCTACGGCTACCCGTTTGATGGGCAGTGGTTTGATACGGGAACGTATGAAGCCTATGAAAAGGCGATTAAGGGCTGGAAGGGTGTTGACTGAATTTCAACCCAGTATGCCCGAAATGAATCACCAGGTCTAGGTTAAGCCTTACAGCATCTTTTTCTTTAGTGTCGCAGGCCCCGTATACGGGATCAATGAAGATCACGGTTCTGGCATCTGTTTCTTCCTCAACCTCCTTAGCTATGTCTACAGCATATTTCTTCAGTCCCTCCGGGAACTGCAGGCCGACGAATCTAGCCTTATTCCTCTTAATTTCCTTCAGAACCTTCTTCATTTCAAAGTCATAGTCTAAGTCAGACAATCGAATCACCCCGTATAATTCATTTCCCCTTCCTTATCTCCCTCATCTCCTTCAGAATTTCCACTTCATCCACACTCAACTCCTCCCGATCTATTTGAGCCATATCCTCCATAGAGATGAAGGAGTAAACAACATCCCCTTCATTCAACTGCCTCCCCATAGTGACACCCCCTATCGCTATCGCTATCTGCTCCCCCTGCTCTGCCGACTTCACCGTCTCCTTCTTCCTCTGCATCTCCTTTATCCAGCCCACTACTTTACCATCCCCCCTCATCAACCTGCACCCGCTCCGTAAAGTCCCGGCAAGAACCTCTACGCCAACAATAGCCGGCTTACTCTGTCTAAAAACAGACTTAGGCATCAATTTAATCTTCGCCGGAGTCACCACCTTCCCTTCTTTATCCAAACGCTCCCTCTCCCTCTCCAGCTTAACCCATTCCCCGTAATCCTCAACCAACTTATAAATCACATTATCCTCGAAAATCTTCACATCCATGTCCCTGGCAAGAGACCCCGCCTCCCTTAAAACCAGGGAGTTAAATGCAATGATTACCCCCAAAAACCGGTTCCCGGTTTTCACAGAAGAGGCTTCGATCACATCAAGGTTGGACACCTTACCTATAGTACCCCTCTTTACGGGGATGTTATTTTCTGAAAGAATCTTAACTAAAGCCTCCAGTGAACCGATTGTATCGGCTTTAATGATAAGCCCCAGCTTATCTGTGTTAACCTCAACATCCTCAATCTCTTTCTTAACGTCCCCCACCAGATCAATCCCTCCGACATACAATGGAGAGCCCGCCAACGCCCCCTCCAGATTCGGGGCAACAATCTTTACACCGGAAGCTGCGTATACCGCATCCACATTCCGGAACTGCTCTCTTGGGTCGCGCATTTCATCCAGAGGATTAGGTCGCAGCAATGCCTTAACCTTGGTCACAATCGGTTCTGTGGATCCTACAACAATCGAGTCGTTCTTTTTGATAGTGCCTTCATAGATTATGACGTCAATGGTCGTCCCCAGGCCGCGTTCCTCCTTCACCTCAAGAATGGTTCCTTTAGCAGGGGAATCCATACCCACCATAAGGTGTTCACCCAGATACTGCTGCGCTAAACCAATCAGAATCATCAGCAACTCAGGGACCCCCTCCCCATTAATGGCTGAGATAGGGACTATAGCAACCTGTTTAGTGAAGTCCTCCACCTCAGTGAATAAATGTGCTTCAAAGCCATATTCAGACAACTGACCCACAAGCGTATAGAATTTCCTGAGGAATTCATCCCTAGTTTCCTCCAACTGCTCATCTATTTTAGTATTCCTTCTCCACTTAGGTATCCGATCAATCTTGTTTGCTGCAACCACAAACGGCGTTTTATAATGCTTTAGTATCTGCATAGCCTCAATACTCTGCGGCTTTAATCCATCATTTATATCAACTATGAGGATGGCGAGGTCTGCAACACTACCCCCCCGCTTCCTCAGATTTGTGAAGGCTTCGTGTCCGGGGGTGTCGATGAAAAGCAGGCCGCGAATATTTATTCTGGCCTTCAGTGAATCCAAGAGGGGTCCGCAGATTTTCGCTATAACCGGGAAGGGAACGTCTGTGGCGCCGATATGCTGGGTTATTCCCCCGGCTTCCCTTGAGGCTACGACTGTGCCGCGAATCCAATCCAGTAATGTGGTCTTCCCATGGTCTACATGACCCAGCACCGAGATGATTGGCTCCCGGGTCTGCTTCCTAACTTCAGCCATAACAAGAAAATTTTTGTTTTAAAAAACAAAAATTTTGTGTCATAAAATTTTATCGATAGATTGGAAAAACCTTCTAGGTTTTTGCATGCAAAAATAGGAAAAAATCCAAAGGAATTTTTGCTTGCAAAGATTGCTCTGCAATCTTTCCAATTCTCAGAGAATTTTTCCAATTACTTTAAGCAATCTATCGACCCATCGTCTCTCGGAGAGACTCTGGGTCTCTAAGATAAAATTTTGATGATATAAAACATGGATTACAGACTTAAGAAATTCCAGGATATTTATATAAATGATATAATAAACTAATTATGAGGTCTTGTAGTCATAAATTCCGGCTAATCATTGGATTAATCATTTTATTAACACCTTCCTTAGCAGCAGATAACATTCCCTACGGCTCCTTTACTGTCAGTCCAGGTGCGCCTGTGGTAGGTGAGACTATATCGATCACTGTAACCGGAAATGATGATGTGGATGTGAAGGATATTGCTGCCGGTTATGACGGCACCTGGCATTTCCATGACTGCCTTGGAACCCAAACCTCCTGCACCCACACCTGGACGATTACAGAATCCAGTGCCGGAACATACCAGTACTGCGGATATGTGCGCGATAATGCTGATCAGGGTAATTACGCCTCACCCGGATGTATTGATGTACAGGTGAGCG
The DNA here is from genome assembly GCA_034716875.1 of Candidatus Altarchaeota archaeon. Lineage (GTDB taxonomy): Archaea > Altiarchaeota > Altiarchaeia > IMC4 > QMZM01 > QMZG01. Next base: position 13,509 of record JAYEKX010000043.1, read on the forward strand.
GCACCACCACAACCACAACGGCCATTTCATGTGACCAGAAATGCAGGGAAGAGCATACTGCTGTAGAAGCTCATGGCACCTGCGCCTACAGTAAACCAGGTGATTTTTGTATAGATGCTTATACTGCAGGTTGTTATTGGACAACGGAATCCGGGACCTCCTGCACAAAAAACTGCTACTGCTACTTCGAACAACATTGTGATGCTGGGGGCAAGAGTTGTGAAAATGGCGTTTGCGTAGAAGCCACGACAACAACAACCATCCCACCCTACTGCACAGACACAGACGGGGGGAAAGACTATTACGTGTATGGAGAGTGCACTGACTCACGCGGCGCCTTCAAGCAGGACACATGCTACAACGGCAAACTATATGAATACTACTGCTTCAACAAGGAATGCACCTCATCCTTCTACGGCTACACATGCCCAGCCGGATACATATGCCAGAACGGAGCCTGCACGCTAGCAACCACCACAACCACCACAACCCCAGCCTACTGCACGGACACAGATGCTAGCGGAATATACCCAACAGGTAGAAACATCTATGTGAAGGGCACGGCAACAGACACTGATGAATCACAGACAGATAGTTGCTCAAGTTCAACCAGAGTACTGGAGCGTTGGTGTAGAGATGGTAAATGGGTTGAAGGCTATTATGTTAATTGCCCGAATGGGTATGAATGCCAGAACGGAGCCTGCAAACCAGCAACCACAACCACCACCATCCCGACCACAACCACCACAACCCCCCCCACATGCAGTGACGTATGTGTCCAAGAGGGTTACAGCTTTGGGAGATGCAAGTATATTTCATGCCCCTCCGGCTATGTTGATATAAGTCGTCCCGACACGTGCATTACAAACTATGTATGCTGTTGTAGTATTACGACCTCAACCACCCTACCAGTCACCACCACAACCTCTCCAGTAACAACCACCACGACCCCAGTCACAACCACCACCCTCCTAATCTATAAATGGATGCCGGTGAAAAACTGCGAATATGGGTGCTGCGAAGATAAGTGTTGTCTGGAATCAATTACTACAACAACCAGTATACCAGAGGAATTAAGTGTATCAATTACATCACCGGAGCATGCAAGTTCATTCAGAAAAGGGGATGTTATCTTCTTTAACTCTTCGGCCACTGGAGGCACACCACCTTATACCTATGAATGGAAATATATGGATGCAGAGGGAGGGGGGGATTTTGTAGATATGGGGGATACAAGATCATTTAGCAGGGATGATTTACCAGGGGGATCGTTTCAGATAACTCTGGTAGTTACAGATGCTACAGGTTCAGCTAATAGCAATATATTTATTGTAGTCAAGACTCCATTAACTGTATCCATCATATCCCCTAGCGAGGAGGAAACCTTTGTGTTCCTGGATAAAATTCATTTTGAGGCTGATAAAAAGGGCCCCTATGATTATGAGTGGACATCGGACATAGATGGAGTTTTTGGGTATAACAGTCCACAGGTTGATGTTTTTGATGAACTGTCTGAAGGTGATCATACGATCACATTAACCATTTTGGATTACGAAGGGTATACCGCCACCGACAGCATAACTATCACAGTGCTTCAGACTACAACAAAAGCAGGAATGAAGTCACCAGAGGAAGGAGACATATTCGGGGAAGGGGATAGGATTACTTTCGAGGGTTTAGCTCACGGAACCCCTCCGTATACATACTCCTGGGCATCCAATATCAAAGGGGATATCGGAGATTCTAAATCATTCAGTAGGGATGATCTGAGTGTTGGACATCACACAATTACTTTGACAATCACGGATGGTGCCGGTGCAATAGCTACAAAAAGCGTTGAGATTATCGTTGCCAAGACCACTTTTGACTGGAGGGATTATAATGGAAAAGATTGGATGACTTCTGTTAAGAATCAACAGGGCCCTCATTGCCAGAGATTCGCTAGGGTTGGTGTGATGGAGGCAAGATATAATATCCAAACAAATAATCCTAGCTTAGACCTGGATCTTTCAGAGCAGTATTTAATATCCTGCTGGCATTCTGACGAGTGTTTCTTATTTATCAAAAATAATGGAATAACTGATGAAGAGTGCTTTCCACGTATAGGGGGATCGGATACAATTCCCTGTCCAGAGGAATGTGTGGATGGGTCGGATAAGGAATTATGGAATATAAGTGATTATCACACGGTGGGGGGTGGCAGAGAAGCAATGAAGGATGCATTAGTTAATAACGGTCCTCTTTCAGTAGGCTTGTTCATGTCTGGTGAGTTTGCTGGAAATGTTTACAGGTGTAAGGGGGAGCGGGATGGACCCCATACAGTAATCATAACAGGGTACAGCGATACCGGAAATTATTGGATTGTGAAAAACAGTTGGGGTGAGGATTGGAATGATGATGGATACTTTAATGTAGGTTACGGGGAATGTGAAATTGATGGTTTGTATACCTCCTACTATATTGATAGAGTAATCCCCCCCACATAAAGAAGCCGTTAAGAGGATTGGAATGATGGGCATACACACAGCACACATTAAAATGTTGAAAAAAATTATAGTTATTGTGGTAACAACCTTTATGCTTGAGTCTGTGTTAGTGTTGGGTATGTCGAATCCCTCTGCCGTTTACTGCCGCCAGTTAGGTTATGGGTGGGGGATAGAGGAGACTGAGTGGGGTGAGGTTGGAATCTGTAAACTACCTGATGGATCCACCTGCAGGGCCTGGGATCTCCTTAAGGGTAAATGCGGTAGAGAATATAGTTACTGTAAGCGGGAGGGGTATGAATTAAAGAGTGTATCCGACAGCAGATGCTCATACTCCAGGGAATGCGCTGTCTGTGTTCTGAAGGATGGAAGGGAAATGGAGGTTGTAAGGTTGATGATGCGTGATGGGAAATTCCCAACCCCCCAGGCAACCATCAAACCACCGCCAACAATGATGACAACAACCACCGTAAGATCCCGGGAATGTGGAAACCGGATATGTGAACCCCAGGCAGGGGAGAACTACCTCACCTGCCCCAAAGATTGCCATTCCGGGGGAAGAGACGGCTACTGCGGTAAAATAAAGGATGGAATTTGCGACCTGGACTGCCTACCAGAAGAAGATCCTGACTGCGTTCCAAGCACAACCGCCCCCACCCCTGTTACTGAAAAACTATGGGGTATAGGGTAT
>JAYEKX010000044.1:0-4532 GCA_034716875.1 Candidatus Altarchaeota archaeon
CCTTGTATTTTAAATCAATTAATTTCTCAATTATCTCAGGAATTAATCCAGGGTGATACTTCAGGAGAAACACCTTCTCCTCCAGTTTCGTATCCAGCTTCAGCTCCCCGCCCCGAGGATTTATATTCCCCCCCACGTATTCAATTTTTTTGTTCCTAACCCTACCAATTGGCTTTGAATTCACTGACTCAAAGGCGGCTCTCCTGCTGCTATGCAGCTTCCTCACCCGGGTTGCGGGATGAATTAATGAATATGTATCTGAGGTTTCCCCGTGCATTACAACACAAACCCCTCCAAAGTCTCCATAGGCGGCGGTAGACACTGAATTGATAAGGTTCAGTGCGGCGTCACTACTGCCACGATCTGAACTCCTCTGCGCCCCCGTTAATACCACTGGAACGGGGGTTTTTATCATAAACGCTAATGCTGCAGAGGTATAATGCAGGGTATCGGTTCCATGGGTTATCACAACCCCATCCACCCCGCTTTTGATTTCCTTTGCTGTTTCCTTTGCAATCCTGATCCAGTCACACGGTTGCATATTCTCAGAGAATTTATTAAAAACCTGCCTGCCCCGTATATTAGCAACATCCTCCAGTTCAGGTATTGCCGCAATAAGCTCCTCGGCGGTGAATGCGGAGTGAACCCCGCCAGTCAAATAATCCACCCTACAGGCAATAGTGCCTCCGGTTGCCAGAATACTTACGGTGGGTTTTTTAGGATCCATCTCATGCCCCTTTAATTTAAATGCCTCCCGCATTCCTTCCTCCTTAATTACTTTCATGTTCTTTATTTTCTCTTTCTTGATTCCGATGTTATAGCCGCTCTTTAGCTTAACAACAATATGCTCTTTATCCGCCAACACGGGCCTTTCCATCAGGATTCCTGTAAACACCCCCTCGCCTGTTTCCACTTCTACCTTGCTTCCGGGTTTAATTTTTGGTTCCATGTCATAAATTCATTCGTTAGTTCGTCATCAAAGCCGATGAGGATGATTTTCTTTAAATTGTTGTTATTTATTTTATTTCCCATGAACTCCCTGATTGATTTAATCATGGCCTCGGCAGCTTCCTTCTTTTTAACCCCGCCAACACCAGTTCCCATTCCAGGGAAAGCCAGTGAATCAACGCCGAGTCGGTTAGCACACTCCAACGCTGCATAGGTTGCTTCCCCCACATTCTCCAGGGGAATCCTCTCCGTCGGACTCTTCATGGTGGGGGAATGAATCACGAATTTAGAGGGGAGATCCCCTGCAGAGGTTGCCACCGCCCTCCCAACCGGGAGAGGGGATTTCCTTACGGCATCCTTCTCTATTACTCCCCCGCCAACGTTTCGGATAGCCAGAGCCACGCCACCCCCCATCAACCCATAGCTATTTGCGGGGTTTACTATGGCATCACATTTCTCCCGCGTAATATCCCCCGTCTTCACTATAATAACCGGTTTCACATTGGTTAATTATTAACTTTTTAATGCAAATAATACAATATGGAGAGATGTAGTAGTTGCGGGACAGAAGTGATGGATAATTATGTGAAGTTCAAGTGTCCATCTTGTGATAAAACAGAGATTGTGAGATGTGAATCCTGCCGCCTGTTAGGCACTAAATATACCTGCGAAGTGTGTGGGTTTGTCGGGCCATAAATATGGAATTGCTGCACATTAATGCAGATTATCCGGAGAAGGAGCTTATTTATTATGTCGCCAAGGAGGTGCGGGAGGGTAGGATTCTGATCTACCCCACAGATACCGTGTATGGCTTAGGTTGTTCAATAAACGCCAGAGACTCAATTAAAAAAATTTTCGAGATTAAAAAACGAAGTTTAACGAACCCCCTGTCAGTAGCATTCCCTGACCTAGAGATGGTTAAAGGATTCACCCACCTTAGTTCAGAGGAGAAAGAATTCATAAAGAAACATATTGATGACCCCGTCACCTTCATTGTGAAAAAAAGAGGTATCTCCGAGGTTATCACTGCTGGGAGAGATACAGTAGGTATAAGGATCCCTAATCACAGGGTAGTGAAGGAGTTACTACACATTGCAAAAATACCTATAATAACCACCTCCGCCAACATATCCGGGAATAAAGCACCGGCTAAGGTGGATGAGATTGATGAGGAGATGAAGGATTCTGTAGACATAATTCTGGATTCAGGCCCCTGTAGACTGGGATCGCCTTCAAAGGTGATTGACCTCTCTACAGGAAAAATTTTAAGGAAATAAAGTTAGGCACTACAATCAACCTGCAGACAGGTTGATCATCACTAGGGGGTATCCAACGATACCACTTACCTCAAAAGAAGAGGAGATTCAAGAGTTAGGCACTACAATATTTCCAGACTAAAATCAAGCGCGGGTGCAGAATGAGTCAAAGCACCGATTGAGACAACATCCACGTCGGATTTAGCATAATCAGAAATATTCCTTGGAGTTATTCCACCAGACGCCTCCAAGATCACATCCCCTCTCAAATTAATTTCCTCTAACGCAGAAACCACCTTCCTTACCTCCCCCACCGACATATTATCCAGCATCACCACATCCACGCCGGATTTCGCCGCCAACACAGCATCACTCAACGTATTTACCTCAATCTCGATCTTGTGCGTGAAAGAAGTTTCCCTCTTCGCAACCCGTAACGCCTCATCCACACCCCCAAACAACTTTAAATGATTATCCTTAATCAAAACCTCATCCCCCAGCCCCAGACGATGGGTATCCCCCCCAGCAACCTTCACCGCCTTCTTTTCAAAGTAACCGAATAGGGGGGTGGTCTTTCTCGTTGCAGCTATTTTGATTTCTGGATTTATCTTCCCTGCTTTATTAACAAATTCCCTCGTTAAAGAACTTATGCCACTCATCCTTGAAAGAATGTTTAACGCAGTCCTCTCCACAAGGAGAATATCCCGGGAGTTGCCTCTTAAGGAGAAGATTCTCTGGTTTCTTTTTATTTCACCCCCGTCTTTCAACCCACTCGTTGATTTTATATTAAAAAGATTAAATAGAACCTGTAGTTCATAAATCCCTGAAACGACTCCCGAATCCCTCGCAGTAATCTCTGCCTCAACCTTCTTCTTCGGAGTAAATGCTGTTGTTATATCATAAAAACCAACGTCCTCTTCAACCATCCTCAACAACTTTTTCTCCAGAATTTTTTCATTCATTTTTAATCACTTCATCCACACCACCAGCTTCACCTCCACAGGACCCCAAAGAGATCTTACCCCGCCAACCCTAGTGGACTCGAATATTATCTCTGGTGTGAGTAGGATATTGATGGGGTTAGTTATGGAGCCGTCGTATTCATCTGGATTAGTACCATAGCTTCCCTCATTTGTATCATTAACAAAGTTTAATTGATCAAGCAACCTCAGCAGGGAATCATCTACAGCATTTTCCTCTGGACTCAATTCATTTATCTCCTTGAACATGCCCCCTCCAGCGATTGAAACATTTATGGCGCCGTCCTGTAAACCATTATAATCCCGGTCATAATAAATGGCCACATTGTAACCCTCACCGCATTCCGGAAACACGCCACCATATGGAACCTTGGGCTTTATCGCGAATGTATATGCGAGTATACTCTGCGGCTCTAAGCCACGTGAGATATTATCACGATAGATGCGTATGTGATTCCAGTGCCCTGCTTTGATAAATTCCGTAGGAACCCAGTAACCGATCTCTGCCTGTCCAGAGCGATTAATCACGGACTGATCCCAAACCAAATGCGCCTCTGCCGGCTCATCATCAGCCCACACAGATATGTTCTGCTCAAAACCATCCTCGGCAAACGCCGCCTTTGCCTCCATAGGTGTGGCGCCGTCTGGGATATAGTATCTCGCCTCTATCCATTCATATTTTGGTTTACCGCAGGTAATATTATCAACCGCCCCATGATCATAATCAAATCTCGTGGAACTCTCCAGTATTAAATCTCCGTAGTCTATACTCGTTTTGGGCGTATGCGTGAATTCTATATACGAATCATCGGCCACATAAACATATTTATTACTGCCATTTGCACAGATATTGAGAAAATAGCAGGCTATGGTAGTCTCCTCGAGATCATCGTAATTGATGCCCGTAAAATCGGTGTCGTTAAACTCAATTATTACATCATCTCCAGTTATATTCTTTGTCTTATTAAATCGATTACCCATCTTCATTGTATTAAATCTCAGTGTAAAATTTTCGTTTGTGGCATTTATTAGGTGAAAATGAAATTTCAGACTAGCCAGATCCCCAGGCACATAGAAGTTGAACATATTCGACATGTGATCTTGTCCGGCCCGTAATTCCCCGAGAGGAACTTTCACGACATCAGAGGGCATTGGGGGCATAGTCGATGTATTGTACTTCACATTAACAAATCCCGTATCCAAAACTTCCCACCCATCTTCATGAAAATATACTGTCACGGAATTGCTGCCGCCCTTTAGGTCGGCTGTTATGTCGAACTCGCCGGGTTGCACATCACATAACCCCTTCCACCCGGAATCAACACCATTAACTATGTATCCCCCAACC
>JAYEKX010000045.1:0-4480 GCA_034716875.1 Candidatus Altarchaeota archaeon
GCAATACTTTTATCTCAGATTGATGTGCGATATCTCTTCATTGTTATTTCATCTATTTCACCCGCCCACCTCCTGCTTGGTTTTATTCTCTATAGCCTATGTTACCTATTCCGGACTTTGAGATTCGCATTGATCCTGAATAAAAAGGTTAACCTAAAAGATCTTTTTTTGATTGTTTGTGTACACAATATGGCAAATTACTTGCTTCCGGCAAGAACCGGCGAGTTTTCATATGTTTATCTCTTAAAAAAAAGCCAGGGTATTCGGGGGAGTGAGGGGGTTGCTACCCTCATGTTGGCCAGAATATTTGACGTCATTTCTATCTCCCTGATATTCTTCACTTCAGTATTTATGGTAAGGAGTCTACCTCCAATAGTATCTAACGCTATTTCAGGTGTTGCTTTTTCACTTCTATTTATTGTTTTATTTTTGGTTTACCTCTTGTATTACGGGAACAGGTTTACTGTGTTGATTACGGGGGTTTGCTCTAAACTGAATCTGTTAAGGTTTCATTTAGTAGATTTCCTGCTGGAGAAACTGAAGGAGATTGTAGGCAATCTCAGCTCCATCCGGTCAAAAAAGACTGTGTTCTACTTCTTTATATACTCAATTTTTATATGGTCTTCACTTTATTCTATGATCTATGTGTTACTTGATGGGATGAGTATACATCTTGGTACGTGGGTTGTGATATTGGGATCTACATTCGCTATACTCACGGGTATCCTGCCTGTTCAGGGTCTCGGAGGGTTTGGAACCTATGAGGGGGCTTGGGCGGTTGTGTTCATCCCCCTGGGGATTTCTAAAGAAACAGCCATTGCCTCTGGGTTTGCAGTCCATATACTCTTTTTGCTTTATTCAATGATTCTGGGTTCGTTAGGATTACATAGGCTGGGGATTAAGGCTTTCCACAGGTCATGATATCTACGACTGCTTTTTCCCTTGATTCACGGGTTTACCCTCTATATCATAAACCCTCATAATCTCCACTTTATCCCGGGCGATTTCATCAAATTTTATTGGGTTTGAATTTAGTTCAGGATTCTGGAAATATCTCGAAGAGGGTGTATATGTGTGTGATACATCCCCCCCTATAAACAACTCCTTAACCTTATCTAAGGCATCGATTTCATCCCTTATTTTTAATAGACCTCCTTCAATACATATTTCCCTGGAAAAATGTATGCTGGTCTGCTTGGTTTTGGTTATCAACCTATCTCGGAGGGCGTTTTTCACTGCCTGCCCCACTGAAGCATTCCTCCCAACAGTCATCTGAAATGTCCTTAAAAACACACTCTTAACTGGGGAGAGATAGTTACTGGGGATGTTCCATAGACTCCCCTGTACCTCGATTCTGTTTCCATGTAATTCAACCGTATTCCTGTCAGTCAGCCATGAAGATGTGAGTCCCTCCCCCTCCAGTGTTTCAAGCATAATCCCTGAATCCTGAAATAATGTATTGCTTTCTTTAAAGAATACACTGAATACGCCCCCTTTCTTGTAATTAGTAACTAAATAAATGTGTTTATCGCCGTATATCCAGAAACCCGAGTTCGGGAGGTTTCTAACGAATTCCTGTTGATTCGGCAGATGCCCCACCCCAGTATCTCCAGAATCAACGTATGCCTGAAGGTTGGTGTAGGTTATGTAGGTAAGATATCTGTCATCTAGGGAGTGAGGTGAAACGGCCTTTTTGGACTCCAATGCTTTTCTAATACATCCGGAGATCAATGCCGCTGTTGGAATCTCCCTGGAAAGGATTTCAAAACCATGCGGGATCAGGTAGGAAGTATTCCTGCTTCCATATATGCCCCCAAATAGGTGGTTTTGTTGGATGAAGAAACTGATGAATTCCACAGAATCCTTCAGATGCTTCAGGATCCTTCTGTTATTGCTTTTTTTGTAGTATTTACTTAGGTAGTCAATCGCTAGAGATAGATAACCTATGTCTGCGCCTCCATACTCGGGAAACCATCCTTCCTTATCTTGTTTACTTAATATGAACCCTATCTTTTTTTCAGATGACTTCCTGTATTCCTCATCCCCTGTCAGGAGGAAGATGTTGTAGAGAAAAACAGCGGCCCCGGTTCCCTGATTCACTGCCCTGTCTTCGTCTTTTTTCATAAGCCATTTAGCTGCTTTTTTCAGGGAGGAGATTACTTCATCTCTTCCTTTTATTTCATCTCCCAGCAATAAAAGTGTTTCAGAGATGGCGTAGGAAGAAAAGGCTGTGGCAACGAGACTATTCTCGTTCGGGTACCATTCATTGAATGAGCCATTCCCCTCCTGAATCCGGGTCCAGAATTTTAGGGCAGCGTTGATCCAGTCCAGAACTGATTTATTCTTGTAATAAATATTCATCTCATGATCTATTGAATAAAGTAATGCCAGGGTTAAAGCCGCCTCCTGTGATCTGGCGCATGGGAAATCAATAACCGTGTAGTGCCAGTATTGCCGGTCAAAGCAGCCGTAGGTCTTTGACAACGGATTCCTGTCAAGAAGTGATAGAAGCCTTGGTGTCTGCTTTAGAACCTCCCTTAGATAAACATCCGCTTTCATCTTTACAATAAATTAGTCAAACCTTTTTTCAAATCTGTCGTCAACCCTCGTTTTTATATGTTTTCTGAATGGAAGCCGGTAGTAGATTTTTCTCATTAATCGTTTAATACTCAGTCTCAGGGTTGATTTAACCGAATCTTTTTTGGATTCATACCGGTTATATGATATTAGATCATTCACATCATACCTCCTTTTCCGTTCCTTAACATCCCCTTTTGGGTAGCCTAATGTTATATACGCGATGGGGTCATAATGTTTAGGTATACAAAGTAGGTTTCTAAGTTCCCCCTTCCTTGGGAGATGGCATATCCAGCAACACCCGATGCCTAAGGAGTGTGCTGCCAGAAGCATGTTCTGGATGCATGCGGCAGCACTTTGTAGATAGTCCATATACTCCAAATTTTCTGTCTGGTTGTTGTAGAGAACCAGAATGCCGATGGGGGCGCTTTCTATGAAGGAGGCTGCTCCCTCATTCATCAACTCCTGTTTTACCTTAGGGTCGTCGATCACTATGAAACGCCATCCCTGTATATCGCAGGCGGAGGGTGCATATATCCCTGCATCCAGGATATTCATTAAATCATCCTTAGATACCTTTTTTTTGGAATACTTCCTAACACTCCTCCTTGAGTAGATTGCTTTAAATAGATCCATGGATTCACTCCAAATTTTCTTTAACTAAATAACCCCCTCCAGGACTTTGGTGTGTGCTGGTTATCATCTCACCTAAAAGACCCATTGAAATAAATTGTATACCTACTATAACCAAGAGTATGGCTGCAAACAACATAGGTCTGTCACCAATCAATTGCCCGAAAAAATATTTAATGTAGAGTAGATACATGCCTAGGAGAAACCCGAGGAGTGAGGAGAGAATTCCCATAATCCCGAAGAGGTGGAGGGGTCTTCCTGCATAACTCACCAGGAATTTAACGGTTATGAGATCCAGAAACCCTTTCAGCAATCTCATTGGTCCGTATTTAGATTTGCCGTGTTTCCTTGGACGGTGGTTCACTTTTATTTCAGAGATTTTATAGCCCTTCCAGTGAACAAGGGCTGGTATGTATCGGTGTAGTTCGCCGTAGACATCAATGTTTTCTATCACCTTTTTTCTATATGCTTTGAAGCAGCAGTTGATGTCATGAACTTCAACATCGGTTAGCAGAGAAGTGAGTTTATTGAATATCTTTGAAGGCAGTCTCTTGGTTAAGGGATCTTTTCTTTTGAACTTCCAGCCAACCACCAAGTCATAGCCTTCATCAATCCTCTTTAGAAACTTAGGTATCTCTTTGGGGTCATCCTGTAGGTCCCCGTCCATTGTGAATACAACATCCCCTAAAGCCTTTCTAAATCCTGCTGAAAGGGCTGCGGATTTTCCGAAGTTTCTCTGGAGCCGGATTGCTTTAACCCTATTGTCTCTTTCATGGATTTCCTTAAGTGTCCTGAAGCTATTGTCTGTGGAGCCGTCATCTATGAAAACTATCTCATATGTCTTTCCAACCCCTTCAAGAACCTCACTTAATTCAGAGTAAAGCTGCTTAATACTCTCTCCCTCATTCCATACAGGAATTACTACCGAGATTTCAGTCATTTTCTTTTTATATACTCTGAAATAAATCTAACGCCTTCCTCAAACAGACATCTGAGGGTTGTAGTTACTAAAGGGGACATCACCTGACTGATCTGGGAGCCTCTTGATTGCTATTCCCCCCACAAAACACTCGTCTATCACTGAAATCAGGTATCTTAATTCAATGGTTTTGGATTCATCAATGTTGAAGATTTTGAAACTGAATTTCTTGCTGTATTATAAAATATAGACTTCTTCGAAAATAAGGTTGCACCCACATATAAATACGGGCACAACCTACGTGTTATATGTGACAACAACACTCATTAATACATTAGGTCAAACATATAT
>JAYEKX010000046.1:0-16392 GCA_034716875.1 Candidatus Altarchaeota archaeon
GACTCCAAAATAAAACCATTTAGTTTAGGCTCTCTGGGGGGTAATGGTGGTGCGGCTTCGGGGAATCCGGGTAGTGGCGCTTATGGAGCGGGAGGCCTTGGGGGTGGAGCTGTAAGAATAGTGGCTAAAGAGGTGGTGTTAAATGGTTATATCTCAGCTAATGGTGAGGATGGTGAAAAATCCGATGAGAATGATGGTACTGGTGGAGGAGGAGGAGGTAGTGGAGGTAGTATTTTCATAACCACCGATAATTTCAGATCCATAGGTAAGATAAACGCTAATGGAGGTGATGGTGGAAATGACCATGAGGAAAGGACTAAAAGAACACTTGATGGTGGTGGAGGTGGAGGGGGTGGAGGAAGAATCTCAATAAGATACAACATAAAAAGTGGTGATGGAAGCATATCGGTAGCGGGTGGAAAAGGAGGAACAAGCAGTGGACAAGAAGGGGTTAATGGAGGGAAGGGGAGTATAAACTGGATGAAGAAACCAGCTTCTCTAACTCAATTGATTTACGCTAATATAACGTCTGTTAAAATCAATCCCATTAACTTGAGGGGTTGGGGCTTGTTTTATGCTAATGCTACTGTTCCTGCAGGTAGTGAAATTATGTACCGGATTTTAGATGCCAGTAATAATTCAATTTTGTGTGAGATAAAACCGGAGGATGCCCTCTCGGGCTATAACATAAGTAGTTGTGCATCTGGTGTTGATGCCTTAAGGTTACATGCCAGCATGGTTACCGTCAGCACCTCTATAACACCTATTCTTCATTACTGGAGGGTTTATTATGACACGGGGATAAAGAATCTTAAGCTGGATGTGGGTTTAGACAAAACTTGGGAGTACGTTAACCCCTCCCTTTCAGGTAAGATAGTTATCTCTGATGACAACACGAAACCAATGATTTCGGAGAAAATAACTTCATTGGTTAAGGATTGTGATTGTAATGGTTGCTCTCTCTTAAAGGATGAATGCACAATAACTCTGAGGTTCTCCAGCAGCTCATCTGGGACCCTGATCCTGGAGAATCCTGATGTGAGGTATTGCATCCCTCAATAACCCATTTTTAATCCCAATAAAACACAGCCACCCCAGACCGATTAAACTCAGTAGCATTCCCAAGCGATCCCAGATAGTAGGTTCATATTTCAACTCAATCACGCCGTTACCGTAAATCAACATCATATAAGGGGATGCCCGATAAATCCGTGTTTCCCTGCCGTTTACATAAGCCTTCCAGTTAGGGAACTCACTAATTTTAATCAATACGGGAACGGGTTTCTCAGACTCGACAATGAATTTAAGGTACTCCCATGTTTCAGATCTCTCTATTATATCCACAGTCTCGTTCCCAGTACCAACAAAGCCAGGTAAGGGTGTTTCAGAATAAACCATCACCCTGGAAATATTTTTTGAATTAAACCAGCCCCATACGGACTCACCCCAATCCCTCTCGATTCTTTGGGGCGTGTAATTCAAAACCTCAATTAATTTAGAGTCCCCAACCCGATATAAAGCAAACGTCTGGTTTTTATATCCCACATCCACGTTCCTGTAGAGGGTTGCATTTAAAGTGTTAAGCAGGCTTTCCTCGTACTTCAGTTCAATGGTGCCGTTACCCAAAAATACCAGATGAGTTGGGTATAGATGATTGGGGTACACAGGAATTCCGACTTCTTCACCATTTACATAACTCCTCCAGTAATATTTAAAATCATTACTGAGGAATATAACTGCAGTTTCATTAGACCCTGTTTCAAATTTAATGTAATCCAAGTCCTTTGACCTCTTTAAGGTCTTCAGGGTTTCTGTCGAGGGATTTGTGGAATAAACAATTATCCTGGATGTATTTTCAGAGGAGTTCAATAACCTTAATACCTGCTTATCTGACTCTCTAACGCCAGGTATAAAGAAATCAATTAATTTCACCTCATCGGTTATCTTTGGTGCATACTCCAAGACCTCAATTTCTTCAGAATCTGCAACTTTATTAGACCAATTTAATTCCTTACTAGTAAATATATAATTTATGTTGAATATATCCAACTGATGCTGAATCAATTCAGTTTTATTCTCGGCGGGTATATCGAGGGTATATGCAGGTGCACCCCATAGAAATGTATGAGGCTCAAATTCAAATTGGATTGCGGATGTATATAACCCATGTATACTGGATTGGATGAATAATCCCCGTAGTATACAGTTCTTTGTATTCATTGGAACTAGATTATATGTATGATAAGAGGGGTTGGTACCAAATAGTGAGATAACCAAAACCCGTCCATCAACCCTTTCGAAATTAATGTCTATGTCATCTACCCCCCCGGGATTAATACCTAAATCCTCTGACTTATCAGGATATAAAAAACCAGGGAACATGGGGGTTAAACTCACTAGAATCAGGGAGACCATTACCATCAAAACAGGTGTTGCCGTAATTATCTTAACAGGGGTTATTTTGACTCGAAAAATTTGGACAACACAGATCGGCATTAACAAAAGGATGAACATACTTAACCTGTAGTAGTGGATATTAACAGGTATGTGCTGCCTAAAAAGCATAGCCAGTGTCAGGATAATAAGCAGGTATAAAATTGGCTTTATTTCTCCAACCTCCCGGCTGAAGATAAAAAATATAGTAATAAAAACCACAAAAGAGGCATAGAGAAAGATGGATATGCCATCAGAACCAAGTATTTTCATAACATATGAGTAATTAGACGTGCTTAAAAAAGGTATAATCCAGAATGCCGTCAATAGGGAGGAGAGAGTGACGTGTTTAAATACAAAAATTAGATTCCTAGCACTCTTTGGTTTAGCCAGAAGAAATGATGCAATCGCTATTACAGAGATAACTGCAGTGAATATATGGGTTAGAGTAATCAAACCAAACAGTATACTAGAGGTTACATATCTGCCAGTCTTAAAGGATTCATTTAATTTCCCTAAATAAAAAAATAATAGAGGTATTGCAAACATATTGGTCAGCATTCCATTATGAAATGTTGAAAAAAAATTTCCGCCAATATGTTCCCTAGGGAAAAACAATAGAATCCACATAATCAACATAGTAAAACTTGATTCAGTAGTGCTAAACCCGAATTTTCTTGCAAAATAATAGAAGGCGATGGGAGCAAGTAAGATTGAAATACTCAACACTATCTTGAATCCCAACTCAGAACCGAATATGAATCCAGCTATGGCGGCTAGGTAATGGAATAGGAAGGGATAAAACTGCCCCTGTGGATAGCCTGCATAGAAGAATGGATTCCAGCCGATAGCACGCGGAAACAAGAAATCCTGGATATACCATGCGAGAGAGTAGTGTCCAATCATATCCCACACATTAAGGTTGTTATATCTCAGAAATGGGAGGATAATCTTTATCAGGGTAAACAATTCGATAGGTACTAGAAACACAATAAATTTCTTGTTGATATCCATACGTTATATTTTAGTTATTACCTATATAATATCCTCAGAAGTAGCCTAGGGATTGAGTGAATGGAGTATATCAGACAGTTGAGAGCATATAGAAGATGAATGAACGCGAATATAGTGATATGTATGATGTGGAAGAGAAACATTGGTGGTTTCAGGGTAGGAAAACCATTTATTTATCCATCCTGAATAAGATTTTTAAAACATACGAAAAAAGAAAGATTTTAGATTTCGGTTGTGGTACAGGATATAATATGCTTGTATTACAACGAGTGGGTCAGGTGGAGGGGGTTGATATATCCGAGCACAGTAAATTATCCTGTGAAAAACAAGGGTTGGAAGTGAGATTACTGGACATATGTGGAGATGATAATAACGTATCTAAACTTTCGGATAGATATGATCTAATAACTGCTTTTGATGTTTTGGAGCATATAGATGATGATTTAACAGTGATCTCTAGATTGAGGAGTATGTTAAAGGAGGGTGGATACTTATTGATTACAGTTCCTGCATTTAATTTCCTTTGGACAAATCATGACAACATACTGCATCACAAAAGGAGATATACAAAAAAGGAACTACAGGATAAGTTAGAAAAAAATGGTTTTAAGGTGGTAGTCCTCAGTTACTACAACCTCTTCCTGTTTCCATTTGCATTGCTCAGGAGAATAATCAATCCAAGAAGATCAAGTACGAAGATGATGTATATACCTCTCTTAAATCATGTCATGTGGCTATTTTATACATTGGAGAGTAGATTAGTGACCTTAAATATTATCCCTTTCGGCGTATCTTTAATATGTTTAGTGAGGAAGTAGGTTTGGGTAGAGGGAAAACGGATGGGCTCTGATTCAATATTCATATCCATTGTTATCCCCACCTATAATGAGGAGAGCAGGATAGATGAATCTCTGGATAAGATAATGAAGTATATGGAGAACCAAGGCCATAGATATGAGATAATTTTGGTGGATGACGGTAGTTGTGATAATACAGTAGACGTTGTGAAAATTTTTTCTGCTGGAAATAAGAATATGCGGCTCATCCAGAATGAAAGAAACAGGGGTAAGGGATATAGTATAAGAAAAGGTGTTTTAGATGCTAAGGGAGGATATATACTTTTTTCGGATGCTGATCTTTCAACACCTATTGAGGAAATAGAGAAACTACTTAAGTATTTAGAGGAAGGCTATGAGGTCACCATAGGATCAAGAGACCTGCCTGATTCCGATATCCGGCTTCGTCAGCCATTTTATAGGGAATTCTCAGGAAAGATTTTTAATCGGATTGCCAGATCCATAACACTCCTTGGAATCAGGGACACACAATGTGGTTTCAAGTGCTTTAAAAAAGATGCTGCAAAGACCATCTTCAGTAGACAAAGGCTTGATGGCTTCAGTTTTGATGTGGAGACCCTTTATATAGCCAAAAAAAGGGGGTATAAAATCAAGGAAGTCCCTGTAGTGTGGATTAATTCCAACCCCAGTAGTGTGAGTCTTGGTAGGGATTCAATACAGATGCTTATAGATCTACTAAAAATAAGGATGAATGAGTGCATGGGAAGGTATTCTTAATGGATGAAACAACTTTAATCACATTCTTGCTTCGTATTTTAGAGGAAGGTCGTAAACGGATAAGGTAATATTAACGACTTCATCAGGACCCTTCTTAATATTGTCCCTGAATATAAAAGGGTCTGTGATCTCCATCTTTCCTGTTTTCTCGGATAGTAATTTTGAGCATAAACGAACCTCATTACCGATCTTCACATCATTTATGTTGATATAATTCGATAGGAGAATAAGGGATAAAATAAGTGTTGCAGTGACAAATTTCTTTGTGTTAACATCGAGGTGGAAATTACCTCCAACTCTTTGACACATCCATATCAGGGACATAAATGCCGCCAGACCCAAGGAGAGTGGTATCAAGAGCAACGATAGATGATGATACCAGAAACCAAAGAATAGTGTTGGTGAGAAATAACTAAATAGGGTGGAAACAATGAGGAGTGGGTATAGAAGCCTGTAATCCAGGAATCTTGAGATAAATCCTGAGCTAAATATCACTAATAAAGGGATCACTGGGAGGAGATATCTCATACTTAACTCCCAGCTTCCGAAGGTGTTGGTTTTTCCATAGAGGATCATTAGGGTATATGCTAGATTAGATGATATGATGAATTTCAGTCTAGCATCAATACCTTTCCTAAATAAATAAATAAAACCAGGCAAAGCTGTTATCAAAAATGGGCTGGACTCCAGTATAGATTTCTGGCACCATGCCCATGTATTTAGATTCTCAGGAACACAACCCCTACATATGAACATTGCAATGAATCCATGGAGCATCCGGATTAGATTACTCGTTAGTCTATTAAATAGATCAATGAAGGAATTTGTTTCACCTAGATGTCCGGCATTTATCACGGGACCGAGATATCCTGTAAATGACGCTGAGTAAACATAGTTGTTGTATGCCCAGGAGATGGAGAGGATAACAAAAAGGAAGAAACTAAGGGATACTTTACTCCCTCGTTTTTCCAATCCATAAATAAAAAACAGGAACAAAAACAGTATAGGAACAAACATATAGTATGCAGTCCATATGCAGACGGCAGAGGAAACTATGAAGACCGGAATCCATCTACGGTCATTAAAGAATAACACCGAGGCCATAGAAAGGAGGAAGGAAAAGGTTATTAATGAATGATACCAGAGACTGACTGCATAAAACAGGGAGTAGGTGCAGAATAGATACAGTGTGCTGGAGATGTATGCCGTATTTTTATCCCCCCAGATTCTCTTTGATATAAAGAAGACAGCGACGGTGGTTAGTATTGTCAGTAGCATATTACATATCTGTAGACCATAGAAACCAAAGATTTTATAAAAAGGAATGCTAAGTAAAGGAAAACCGAGGGCGTATATACTATACACCTTAGAATCTTTTATAAAAAACCCTAGAGGAATTCCCATGGTAGAGCCACTATGGAACCCACTGAAATAAGGGCTGCAGTCAATGGAAAGCCTGTCTGATAAAGCCATACATAGATAAAGGAAACTTCGTTCATCCACTGTAAAAAGACCCTCCTCCACGAGCAGGGCATAAAGAATAATTGAGGTTATAACCAATAGAATGATATATAAGTTATTTCGTGGATTAAACATTTTGTCATTGTATTTTAGAATTCCCTACAATAAATAAGCAACACCATGAAACTTGTCATCTCTATTCCAGCCTTTAATGAAGAAAAGAGCATAGCTTCAGTAATTAAAGAAATCCCCAGGGATATTGCTGATGAGGTGAAAGTGGTTGTCATTGATGATGGTTCCGTTGATAAAACAATGGAGGTGGCGAAGGAGGCTGGTGCTGATGAGGTAATCAGTTTTAAACATAATCGGGGCTTGGGGTCGGCATTTAGAACTGCTTTGGAAACTGCTTTAGAGATGGATGCAGACATACTCGTGAATGTTGATGCCGATAATCAGTACGATCCCAAGGAAATTCCTCAGTTGATAAAACCCATAATTGATGAGGAAGTGGATATGGTTCTGGGATCTAGGTTTAAGGGTGCTATTGAAGGAATGTCTTTACAGAAAAGGATTGGAAATATCTTGGCTACCAAAGCCACATCCTTCGCCTCTGGCTTTCACATAAGTGATGCTCAGACAGGTTTCAGGGCATACTCCAGAAATGCTATTCTTAGATTAAATATGACCTCGGATTACACTTATGTTCAGGAAACTATTATTCAGGCAGCCAAAAAGGGCCTTAAAATTACTGAGATTCCATGCACGTTTAGAAGGAGGGAGTATGGAGACTCCAGATTAATTTCCAGCATGTTTAGTTATGCTAAAAATGCTATAGCAATAATATTGAGAACTTACCTGAGGTATAGGCCTCTAAAAGTATTCCTTTATGTGGGGGGATTTATATTTCTTCTGGGATTTCTTGCCGGCCTAAGGGTTTTAGTAAACCTCATGCAGACTGGCCAGGTTGGTTATTACCCAAGCACCATTCTCTCAGCGGTTTTGCTTATCATTGGTTTTCAGGTTATCATTCTGGGTTTATTAGCGGATTTAATCGATGGGAATAGGAGGATTCAGGAGGAAATATTATATAAATTGAGAAGGAGATGAATACTCGTGAATATTTGACTTTTTTTAGATTGGTAAGAAACAGATTTAAATCCAGAGAAGACTACATCAATTTCCAGAGGTTCCAGTGCAGGATGCTGTTTCAGCATCTGAAAAAAAATGGTGTTGATATTGAAGGTAAATTAATGCTCGATGTCGGTTGTGGAAATGGGGGATATAGTGTTGAGTTTATTGGGGGCGAGGCTAAAGTGATTTCCTTGGATTTAAAAAAACCGGATTTAACAGGGCATAACTTGAATTTTGTCCAAGGAGATGCCTTGAATCTTCCAGTTAGTAATGATTCCTTTGATTTTGTTTTCTGTTCCAGTCTCATCGAGCATCTGTCAGATCAATCTAAACTTATTTCAGAGGTATATAGGGTATTGAAAAAGGATGCATATTGCTATTTAAGTTTCCCTCCGTTTTATAGCCCGGTTGGTGGACATAACTTGAAGCCTTATCACCTGTTACCTGAAAAAATATCAATACCCTTGCTTAAAAAAACTAAAAAATTAGGGTGTGATTCCTTAAACGACTATGGGTTGTATAAACTAACAATCAGAGGGGTTAGTAAAAAAGTCAGGAAAGCCGGTTTCGAGATAAAAAGGATATCAACAAGGTTTTCTCCAATAAATTTCGCTGGAGTGCCTCTGTTTGGTGATCTATTGACGTGGCATGTGGAGTTTATCCTACTAAAGGGGTGATGAAGATTAAAGTCCTTATATTAACTACAACGTTCCCCCGGTGGAGGGGCGATTCAACAGCAGGTTTTGTGTTTGACTTATCGAAGCAGCTGAGTAGGGAGGGGGTTGAGGTTGTAGTCTTGGCTCCACATCACCCAGGTGCAGAATTTAAGGAAGAGATAGAGGGTTTTAAGGTCTATAGATTCCCGTATTTCTGGCCTAATAGATATGAAAGACTGTGTTATGGTGGGGGAATCCTGCCGAATTTCAGGGGAAGTATTCTGGCAAAGATTCAGGCTCCATTCCTGCTCATATCTGAATTATTTTACGCATTGAAATTGATTAGAGAAGAGGAGGTAGATGTTATTAATTCACATTGGATAGTTCCTTCAGGATTTATTGCATCTGTTTTCAGAAAACATTACAATATACCGCATTTAATGACAGTACATGCAGCAGGTCTTTTCGCTCTTAAAAACATCATTTTTGGTAGGGATATGGCAAGATTTGTTGTTAATAATGCTGACAAGATTATCACAGATGGTAGTTACGTTAAAGATGCTCTGGAGGATTTCGTTGGATTTCACATAAATGCGGATACATCAGCTATGGGTGTAAACCTAAAAAAATTTGTTGTGCAGGAGGATAAAGAGGTACTTAGAGAAAAACTCAGCATCCACTCGAAGAATGTTGTATTATATGTGGGTAGATTAGTTCATAAGAAAGGTGTGGAATATCTGATAGATGCTATGGAAACGGTGGTACAGGTGATGGATAGTATCCAACTCATAATTATTGGTGGGGGTGAGTTAGAGGAAAAGCTAAGGGGAAAAGTAGAACGACTGGGGATGGGCAATGTTATCTGCTTTGCTGGCAGGGTGGATCATGACAGAATTGCGGAGTACTATGCTGTAAGTGATGTGATTGTTGTTCCTTCGATCATTGATAGGCATGGGGAAACTGAGGGTATGCCGGCGGTTGTTCTAGAGGCTATGGCTTGTGGAAAACCGTTGATAGCGAGTGACGTTAGTGGGATAACTGATATTGTTATAGATGGATATAACGGCTTTATAATTAGATCCAGGGATTCGAAAGATCTGGCAAAAAAGATTGTAAAAGCATTTAGATGTGAGGGGATAAATGAAATTAGAGAGAATGCATTAAAAACTGCGGAGGAATATGAGTGGGGTGTGATCAGTAAAAGGTATGTGGAGGCTATGGAGGATATGATCAAGAGCTAGGGTAGAGAAGAAACTTTCAGAAAATAGACTCAAACCAGTAAAGGGGGGGAGGTAAAATGAGGGTTGCGTTTAAACAGATTAAGGTCGGTTCAGGGACGGATACCTGGGCAAAGAGTATGGTTAAGGGTCTTGAGGAGATTGGTGTAGAATCATTTGTAGATTTCTATCCCTATTGGTGTCAGATGTTTCCTTATATACTGAATTTTTTAGATAAGAGATCGAATTGTGATATTATTCAGTCGAATAGTTGGTATGGCTTTGCTTTTAAGAGAGAGGGTATACCTTTAGTTATTGTAGAACATTTAGTGGTACATATACCCGAATTGTATAAGTACAAAACAATCACTCAGAAAATAGGGCACAGGTTATTTCATCACTATGAAAAGAAGAGTCTGGATGTGGCTGATGTTGTTGTCTGTGTTAGTGAGGATACTCGAAAGCAATTAGAGAAGGTTTTTGGTTATCGTGACTCCACAGTAATCTATAATGGGGTAGACATTAATATGTTTAAACCTCAAAGGGTTGGTAAAGAGCATTTAGGGATAAGTAATGATAAAACCGTGCTCCTCTTTGTCGGGAATATGATAAAAAGAAAGGGTGCAGACCTTCTCCCCAGGATAATGCATAAGCTAGGGGATGATTTTATTCTGTTATGCACCTCAGGGTTAAGAAAAAATTTTATCAAATCTGAAGGCAACATAAAAGTGATCGGGAGTCTTACCCAACAACAATTGGTTGAATATTATAATCTATGTGACATATTCCTGTTTCCATCGAGATTAGAGAGTTTTGGTTTATCCGTAGCTGAAGCAATGTCTTGCGGGAAACCTATTGTATGTACGAATTGTTCAGCTCTTCCAGAGCTTGTTATTAATGGAAGAGGGGGATTTTTATGCGAGATGGATAATGTAGATGATTTCGTTGAGAAGATTCGGATTATCGCAGAGGATGAGAATTTGAGAGAGAAGATGGGTAGATTCAATAGAAGGAGGGTTGAGGATAAATTTACTCTGTCGAGAATGAGCAGGGAATACTATGAGTTATATAGGCGGCTATAGCTTAGTATCTATTGCTCTTCCCGTATCTATGCCGGTAGAAATCACAAATTGCGTTAGATGTCGCCTCTAATGTCTGAAAAGCGTGTTTGACTTGGAGATTCAGTAACGAAAGAAAGCACCTCTTCATCATCCTCCCTGAGATATAGAGGAGGTGAAACAAAAATTTTATTCTGTAACCATCAACCATATCCCTATTTTTACTCAAGAGTAACAGGACATTTCTTGAGATATAGTAGTTATAGATGGGGCTGTCGGACTTTGAGGATGCACTCACCTTATGATATATCTTTGCCGTGGGGACATAAAGAATCCTGTATCCCCTATGGAAGCTAGCCCGAATGCAGAACTCAGCATCCTCTCCATAGAGATAGAAATCCGGATCAAATAATCCAATCTTGTCAAAAACCTCCTTCCTAATCAACATGGCGCATCCAGCCACATAATCACATTCACCTGCATCCACCCCTTTATCTACCTGGATACATAACCCAGTCAAGCTATTTATTTTATAGCAAGATAACCAGACCACCTCCGGTTTATGGTAGTAGTAGATTTTCGACCCAAGAATCCCTGCATCTGGATTCCCTTCTGCAGCCTCAACCAGCTCACTTAAGAACTTAGGATCAACCGTGGTGTCATTATTCAGCAGGAGTATGTAATCAGCGCCCCTATTTAATGCATAGTTTATCCCTACGTTGTTCCCCTCACCAAAGCCTATATTTTCTTTATTCTCAATTAAATCTATCCCAGAGTAAATCCTCCTCAGTATCTTTGGGGAGTTATCAGTTGAGCCGTTATCTACAACAATTATATCATAATTGGGGTAAGTGGTCTGGTGGAGAGATTTCAAGCACTCTAATGTATCCTCCCAGCCATTCCAGTTCAGGATTACGATTGAAACTTTTGGCTTATCCATCTCTTCACCCCCTTATATCTTTTTCCTCATCCAAAAACTCCCCGGCCATCTTTCCTCTCTTTTATACGAGGAGAAAGTAGCTTCTAATTTCTCAGGATGTTTCAAATGCATATAACTCCCCCCCAATAAAACTTCAAATACGCTGTTAAAAGTTAAAAAAGCATGAAGCAGATATTGCTCTGTATAAAATCGATAATCCTGTAGCACCCATTTTTTATGATATTCCGCCGGTAAAAATATATCGTGAACATGAATGATCACTCCTTTATTAAGCCTTGGTAATATCTCAAGATATTCATACTGGATATCACCTCCGGTCTTTAAGACGTGGCTTGAGTCAATAAAAAGGATGTCATTCTCTTTCAGCTCATTAAATTTGGATAGAGGAATATCCTGAATTTTATTGGTCATCAATTTAGAGAGACCCGGAAAGCCAGCCTTTAATACATCATTTGGATACGGCTCAATGGATATAAGCTCGCATTCATGACCATCATCCTCTCTATTTTTTAGAACTGCTTGAGCGGATAAATAAGTTGAATTACCCGATCCAATCTCAAAAATCTTTCTTGGCTTGAAACAGCGAATCATGCAATGCAAGATTTCGCCATCTACTGATTCAAATGCACCATTGTTTACATAGTACTGATATGGAACTGAGGTCTTATTTCTTGGGAAGCTTTCATATTCCTCTTTGAATTTGGAGGAAAACTTAGAAAGGAGATTAATCTGACCTTCCTCATTCATATCAATACCAATAAGCTCCGATTGTTTTTGCCATAAATCATCTTTCAGTGTTCTTGTATCGGGTACAGGTTCATAAAAGTGATTGCGAGTAATATGAAATCCTATCCTTTGCCAAATTGGAAAAGACTTTTTGATAAACAGTCTTAAAAACAGGTTATATAGCTTACTTATTTTTCCCATATCCCACACACCCCTCTATGCGTTACATACCCCCAGTATTCTCTCTTCAGAACCATTGGATTCATTTTCTCAGTGGCTCCCACCACCACCGGCTCTCTTCATACCACGTGATGGTTCCTCTCAACCCTGTATCGAGATCGATTTCCGGCATCCAACCAAGGGCTTTTATTTTCTTACAATCAAGGGAGTATCTCCTATCGTGGCCTAAACGATCCGGAACATACTCAATAGACCGCTCATCTTTCCCCGTTAACTCCAGGATCTCGTGTGTTAATTCCTGATTTGTTTTCTCACAATCGGAAGCGATGTTATAGATATCTCCAAGTTTCCCGTTATGTAGCACTGCATCAATTCCCCTGCAGTTGTCGTCGACGTGAATCCAGTCTCTAACGTTAAGGCCGTCACCGTAGAGTGGAACATTCATTCCAAGGATTAGATTCGTGATGAAGAGCGGTATTATCTTCTCAGGGTATTGATAGGGTCCATAGTTATTTGAGCTTCTCGTTATTATAGTTGGGAGACTGTAGGTGACGTTGTAGGATCTGACCAACATATCCGCTCCAGCCTTACTCGCCGAATAGGGGCTGTTGGGTTTTAAAGGGTCATCTTCCCTAAAGGAGCCTTTTCCTATGCTCCCATACACCTCATCAGTGGATATCTGAATGAATTTCTCCACATCAAATTTTCTCAACGCCTCTAAAAGGACATAGGTTCCACGCAGATTTGTCTCCATAAAGGATCCTGCACCGATTATCGACCTGTCGACGTGGGTTTCGGCAGCGAAATTGAGGATTGCATTGCAATCTTTTATTGACTTCTCCACATCCACCCTGTTGCAGATATCGCCCCTGATGAAATCTATATCCTTTATTACATCCCGGAGGTTCTCCAATCTACCGGCATAGGTGAGTTTATCCAAAACAACGAATTCATAGTCCGGGTGCTTCTTTAGCATATGGTGAATGAAGTTGCTTCCTATGAAACCAGCTCCTCCGGTTACCAGAATCCTCATTTTAACATTGGGGTATACTTAAAGTTTATGTCAGCATCCCTCAGGCTTGGTTGACCTGCATCTTTCTCTGATACTACTGGGTTCTGTATGGGCCAGCCTATTGCAAGCTCACTGTCATCCCAAGTTATCCCTCTCTCATATTCAGGGACATACACCTCCGTCGTAAGATATGTGACTTCTGCCTCATCGCTCAAAACGCAAAACCCGTGAGCAAATCCCTCGGGGATGTAGAGCATCAACCTATTTACATTCGACAAAATCCTGAATACATATCTTCCATATGTGGGGGAACCCTTTCTTATATCGACCCCGACATCAAATATTTCCCCCCGGACAACCCTAACCAGTTTACCCTGAGCCATAGGCTCTTTTTGATAGTGCAACCCCCTTAAGGTATCCTTTGTTGAAAGGGAGTGATTCACCTGAACAAAGTATTTACCTATCCCGAACTCAACAAAATCATCTCTCCGGTATGTTTCCATAAAAAAGCCCCTATCATCCCTAAAAACGTTAGGCTCTATGAGAACCACCTCAGGAATCTCTAACCTCTCAAATCTAAACCGCATTTTTTTATTTCCATTGTTCATATCTCCACTTCCGAGTTATCACCTATCACGAATTTATGGCCTTTAGGTAATTTGTTGCGTTCAAAGATTCTCACACTGCTTCCGATTAAACTGTCTACTATCTTCTTCTTGGATTTTATCAGGGTGTTGTCCATAATAACAGAGTATTCGATGTCTCCATCCACTATCCTACAGTTATCTCCGATGCTCGTGTATGGTCCTATGTAGGTGTTGGGGCCGATCTCGCAGTTTCTTCCGATTACCACAGGGCCTTTCACGACAGAGCCTTTATGTATGATTGTATCTTTCCCTATTGCGACCTTGCCCCTGATGGTCGCATCCGCCTCCAGGGTACCTTTGTTGTAGGATGTTAGTTCATCCAGTACCAGATGATTCGCTTCGATTATGTCTTCTGGTTTACCGGTGTCCTTCCACCAGCCGTCGACGACGGCGGAATCCACCCTGAGGTTATGGTCTATCAGGTATTGTATGGCGTCTGTGATCTCCAGCTCGTTTCTCCCGGAGGGTTTGATGTTTTTCACTGCATCAAATATCTTTGATGTGAACATGTATATCCCCACCAGAGCGAGGTCTGAGGGGGGATTCTTTGGTTTCTCGATCAGTTTCCTGACGGAGCCGTCCTTGTTTAATTGCGCGACACCAAACTGCTCCGGGTTTTCTACGTGTGTCAGGAGGATGCTGGCATCGGCGTCTGACTTCCTGAACTGTTCAACGTATCTTGCTATACCTCCCTTCAGGATATTATCGCCCAAGTACATGACAAAGGAGTCGTCTCCAAGGAAATCCCTTGAGATTTTCACTGCATGCGCGAGGCCCAAGGGCTTTTCTTGCTCTATGAAGGTGGTGTTAACACCCCATCTTGAGCCGTCACCAACGGTTTCCATGACCTGGTTCTTATTTAGGGTGACGATTACCCCTAGCTCTTTTATGCCGCACTCCACAAGGTCTTCGAGGGCATAGAATAATATGGGTTTATTTGCTACAGGTATAAGCTGTTTCTGCTGCGAGTAGGTTAAAGGCCTGAGTCTTGTTCCATGTCCACCGGATAATATCAGTCCCTTCATTCCTGTTTCCTCATCGCCTTCAATGATTCTTCTATATTCAATGGTTTTTTGATTACAGACATCTTTGATATATCCAGAGATGAATCCATGGGTCTTTTTGCAACCCAATTTAATTCATCCGGGGTTACTGGATTAATTAGATTTCTATCCAGATTAAATGCGTCCGCTATTTTTATGGCGAACTTAAGGCGATTGATTCTCTCGCTTCCGGATGTGTGGTAGATTCCGGTTTCTCTTCGCCCTATAAGCTCTAAAATCAGATCCATTAGGTTATCCGCCAGTGTTGGGCTGTTGAATTGATCCCTGACGATATTTATTCTATGTCCCTGTCTAAGTTCCTTAATTACCCAGGTCACAAAGTTTGGTTTTGGATGCCATCCGTATAGAACAGAGGGTCGGGCGATTAAGTAGTCACTGCATAACTCCTGCACGACTTTTTCCCCCCCCATACTTTGTTTCCCCATAGTAGTTGATTGGATTCGGCCGGTCATACTCCAGGTACGTCCCTTGTTCACCGTCAAATACGTAGTCAGTTGATATGTAAACCATTTTGGAGTTAACTAATCGAGATGCTTCAGCAATGTTTCTGGTTCCCCTCACATTCACATCCCACGCCTCCTTTTTATGGGTTTCGCAGTAATCCACATTTGTTAGGGCGGCTGTGTGTATAATCACGTCCGGCGAAATCTCCTTAACTAATTTACCCACACCCTCCCTATTTCTTATGTCGAGTCTGGTTGGATATATATCATACCCACAGGAATTAAGTATACTTGTCCCCAATAAACCACCGGCTCCGGTTAGAAGTATTTTCATTATGGATCATTAATACTTGTTGAGGGATGTTAAATATTTCAACAGGGAAATTAATCATTTCCAGGCGGACATAGATCATCATCCAACTGGGGGGGTTGTCTAACAATCCAAACCCCGCAATTGACACAGAACAGGTAGAAACAGTCAGATGGTATGAAGAAATCACAAAAGGACAGGAAACCCTTTGGTTGACTAAATACGTCCAAGGTTCCGCTCAATTATTTCAGTTACTACAATATCTGGGGATTCCATCTCTATGATAGTCTGATTATATCTCACCCAGGGATAAACACTTCTGTTATAATGCTCTGATAAAAACGGTATCAATGCTATTATAAATGAATCCCTGAAAAAAACGGCTGTGGGTAGATCAGGATTGTTAACCGATTTAGCTATGAAAGGCCTAATAGGATTGGGGTTATTATAATTAATGGAGGCGGTTTCAGCGAGTCTTGGTTCTTTAGGAACAAACTTAATAGAGGTTTCATAAAGGATATTGAAC
>JAYEKX010000047.1:0-16358 GCA_034716875.1 Candidatus Altarchaeota archaeon
CTTCAAGCTCCTCCTTCTCTACAGAACCCATGGCTTTAGTGGTACCCTCCACCTTTCTCTCTAATGGTGTTCCCTTAAAGAGTTTAGGGATGAAGAGTCCTGTCAGCGAATACCTCCCTGGGGAGTTGATGAAATTCTGGATTTCTGTCTGG
Source organism: Candidatus Altarchaeota archaeon (assembly GCA_034716875.1). Taxonomy (GTDB): domain Archaea; phylum Altiarchaeota; class Altiarchaeia; order IMC4; family QMZM01; genus QMZG01. The sequence continues at coordinate 153 of JAYEKX010000047.1, forward strand.
ATTACCTGCCTCTCTGTTTCAAATTCATCCCGGTTATAACTGAAGTTTGTCGCAGCCTGGAAGAGTATTTCAACGGCTTTAGGCAGTTCCTTATGTGGTACTTTAGCGGAGAATGCGGTGTATTTCCATGTTGTGTATGCATTTATAACCGCGCCGGAATACTCCAGGTCCTCAGTAATCTGTCTAGCACTCCGGTACCTGTTGCTTTTAAAGAGCAGGTGTTCATTAAAGTGGCTTCCTCCATTCAGTCGATCATCTTCATGGGCTGATCCAACCCGCACACCCGAAAGAAGGGCTGCTTTCTTGGTGTTCGGTCTCTTCTCTGTTAATAAAACCAAGCCATTGTCTAACTCAATCCGGTTTATTCCTTTCATCTGGTTTGTTTCCATTCTAATCTAAAACCTAGCTAATCTCAATTGCCCTTTCTTTGTTTCAGGCTCCATTGACTCCAGGTTAATGGTCATCCCGTCTCTGGCTGCGATAGTCTTAACCCCTGTTTCATTCTCCATCCACGCTGCCTCCCTCTCCGGGCCGGCATTCAACATGCTCAAGCCGAAATGCTGTATAATGGCCAGTTCAGGTCTGGCTTTCTCCACTATTAAGGCCGCGGTTTCTGTATTCAGATGGGTCTTTATCTCCTTTGAAGCAGGAAATATCGTGTTTAAAATCAATATCTTTGAGTCTTTATAATACTCAATGAGTTCTTCAGAATACGCGGTATCTGAAGTGCAGGTTATAGTCCCTTTATCCGAAAGGAATTTGAAACCAATGCCGTTTGCATGGTTGTATGTGGGGATTGCCTGAATCTTCAGGTCCTTTATCCTGAATTTTTCCTTAGCATTTGGGGTTATCAGATTCACGGATTTATGATAATCCGAGATATACCCAAGGGTGTTTTTATTTATCACTAAACAGCCTCGATCCTTTTTCATTCCATGAGTCATGGACTCCACCATCAGCTCCGCATCGTTGTAGTGATCCAGGTGTTTATGGGAGACGAGGACGGCATCCAGTTCCCCCGGGTCTTTCTTAAACTGTAATGCCCGGATCAATGCCCCCGGTCCGGGATCCAATATGAGGGTTGATTCCAGATCCAGCCACAGGCCTCCTGAATAACGTCTCTGACTTAAAAGGACGAATCTGCCGCCGCCCGTTCCAAGGAATGTTATTGAGTGCATTCTTGCTCATAGGGCATCTGACATTATAAAAGCAGGAGTGAGAACTATCTCTTCTTATGCTTCAGTTTTCGCCTTCTCTTCTTCAGCTTATGCTTCCGCATCTTCTGGATTTTTCGTTTTTTTCCGCAGGGCATAGTATATCACTTGGATTTCTAGGATATAAATTATCGCATTGAATAAACAGGAAAAGTAATGTAAAAAAAAGTATCATCCGCCCAGCATAGTCACAACATCCTTTGCGTTTTCAGTCAGAGTGATCACTGTGAGGAGGTCATTTTTCCTGACAATCTCATCCGGCGAACCGATGATGACATCACCATTACGGCTTATCAAACTGATTATCGCCCCGTGGGGGAGGCTTATGTCCTTGATTTTTCTCCCATCCAGTTTTTCATTAGAGATCCCTATCTCCAACAGCTCGGCCTTACCCTTAGCGATTGATACAAGACTCCTGACTTTCTCCTGGGTTAACGCATTCTTGAAGTAACTTACTACAACCGAGATCGGGCTTATCGCCGTAATCCCCATGCCAATATACAGGTCCTGTTTACTGGGGTCATTCACCCTGGCGACAATTCTTTTTACATTAAATTTCTTCACAATCTGGCAGATTGTCAGGTTTGTGTTATCCTCTCTTGTTAGAATAGCGACAGTATCTGCTCTTTCAATACCTGCATCCTTCAGGATCTCAGGCTCACTGCCATCGCCATGAATCACTAGGGCATCCATTGTTTCAGCCAGTGTCTTGGCTCTATCTTCATCCTCCTCCACGATCACTATCTCATGGTCTCCACTGGACAGGTGTTTCACTAATGCAGCCCCTGTAACGCCACCGCCAATAATTATGATATACATCTTTGATATTTCTGTCTATTAGCTATAAAAGTATAAATATAAACGTAGCAGTCTTTAAAAAGGGAAAATCCAATAATTTAAGATAAAATGATTAGCGAAACAGAAATCACCCGGGCTATACTGGAGGATTCCTTAAAGGATTTACTAGACAGTTTAATGTTGGATGTGGCTATCGTGGGTGGGGGTCCCTCGGGTCTGGTGGCTGCAAGGTATCTGGCTGAGGGTGATGCTAAGGTGGCTCTTTTTGAGAGAAAGCTTTCTGTTGGCGGAGGGATGTGGGGTGGTGGGATGCTCTTTCCAAGGATTGTGGTTGAGGAGGATGCTGTTTCACTACTTGAGGAGTTCGAAATAACCTATAAAAAGGATGGTGATTACTTTATAGCAAATTCCATCGAATCCGTTGTGAAATCAACAGCGAAGGCGATTGATTCCGGAGCAAAGATATTTAATAGTATCTGTGTTGAAGATGTTGTGATAAGGGAGGATAGAATCAGTGGCGTGGTGCTGAACTGGACTCCTGTGGAAATGGCTGGTCTACACGTTGATCCCCTGGCGTTTTCCTCCAGGTTTGTGGTGGATGCAACCGGCCATGCGGCGGAAATTTGTCAGGTAACGCAAAAGAAGGTCGGGAAACTAAATACCCCTTCAGGGCAAATTGAAGGAGAGAGGTCCATGTGGGCTGATAAATCCGAGGCCTTGGTTATTGAGAATACTAAAGAAGTCTATCCCGGCTTGTTTGTTACGGGGATGGCGGCTAACGCCGTTTTTGGTGCTCCGCGAATGGGTCCAATCTTTGGGGGGATGCTTCTCTCCGGGAAAAAAGCTGCAGAACTTATCCTGGAGAAATTATAAAATGGATGTGGGAAAGGGTTTAATATTACTTACGCTGGCGGCGATCATATGTTTTGTTCCCTCAACAGCTTTGGTGCATGAGGTAAATCAAAGTGATTCAGGGTTGGTTTTCTTCTACAGCTCAACCTGCCCCCACTGCAAGGCAGAGAAGGAGTGGCTGAAGACGGTGATTAAACCTAAATATCCTGATCTCGTTATAGAGATGTATGACGTGAAGCCGGATCGTGATCTCTTTAAAAGGATGTGTGAGGAACATAATACTGTTCCAGTAGGCGTTCCCAGAACCTTTGTTGACGGCAAGGTGTTTATAGGGTTTACCCCTGGTGATGGGGAACTCATCTATCAACAGGGTTATGAGGCTTACAGAGGGTATAGCAATCAGATTGAGTATGCCATAATGGGGTGTCTGAATAATAACAAAAGTTGCCCGTTACTGACTGGGGCAGCCATAGAGGCATCACGGAATGATCCCCGGGTTAAGGAATTGGTTGATGAAAATCCCGGGTCTCTTTCAAATGTTGTGTTAATCAATGATTCATACCTGGTTGCGTGGTGGACGCAGGAGAGGATCAAATCAAATCTATATTACCCTAATGTCCTGGTCTATGTTGATGCTGAATCAGGTGAGATATTAAGAAGCGAGGTTCCTTCAGGACCTATACTGGGGTTGGATAAACCCATCCAGTCAATGAACTGGATTCACGCCTCCATCCTTTCTGTCATGATCCTCTACCTGCTTTCGTATTTAGTGCTTCAACGTAAATTAAAGTGGGATGTGAGATACTGGATAGCCGGGTTTACGGGAATATTAATCGTTTCATTCTTTGTTCTGGCCGTAACCACCCCCGAGGAGATGATAGAGAAATTCGCGAGAGGCTTTCCCTTACCTGTTTTTGTTTTCATCATCGCGCTTGCTGACGGGTTTAACCCCTGCGCATTCACGGTCTTGATTGTTTTACTCTCCCTGTTGACTCACACCCGCTCCAGAAAGCGGATGGGGTTAATCGGTTCAATATTTATTTTCACGTCAGGGGTCATGTATTTCATTTTCATAATGCTGTTAACCCTGGCTATTTCCTGGTTAAGTGCCACGATAGGGGGGTATGAGTGGATTATCTGGACGTTGATTGGTCTTGTAGTGGTACTAGCCGGGATTATAAACATCAAGGATTTCTTTTTCTTCAAAAAGGGGGTTTCATTGGGTATTTCTGCAGATAACAGAGGCAGGATATTCGGGAAGGCTGGAGGGATAGTCCGGAACGTAAGGGATGCAGAAACAAATGGGGCGTTGACTCTGGCTGTTGCTGGTGTTATATTACTTGCTGTGTTTGTTAACCTGGTTGAGCTGGGATGCACAGCCATGCTTCCGACAATATATATTAAGGCCATGGAAAATAAATCTTTCCTTACGGTGGTGTTCTACACAGCCTTCTACTCCCTGGTTTACATCATTCCTCTACTGGCTATCCTGGGTAATTTCCTTTACTCCTTCAAATCCGAGAGATTAAATGAGGAACAGGGCAGGGTCCTGAAGCTGGTCGGCGGCGTTATCATGCTTATTCTAGGACTTATCTTATTATTGAAACCGGAGTTGCTTATGTTCGGTTGAGGGTTTAAAAAAATGAAAAAATTTATTTTAATAATACTCATGACTTCCCTTGCAGCGGCTTCATCACCCACGGTCATACTTACCTCAGACAAGACGGAGTTGATGGTGAATGAAACCATTACATTCCACATAGAGGTGCATGACTGGGGTTCTTCAGCGGGAGGCTTCACTATCATGAGGGAGGTTGAAGTGAATAAGTTTAAGATTGTTGGAAGGCCTTATTTCACTTCCTCATGCACCATGTGCAGGAAAGGGAGGGAGCATAGCGACCTGGATGAGAATTTCATTTTTAAACCTAAGGTGGGGGGGAATTACAGGGCCGAGGCAAGCTATGGCACAGCCTATAAAAAGATCGGTTTCATGGTTTACTCCCCAACCACAACTACCTCCTCCACATCAACCTCTACTACAACAACTACATCAACCTCCACAACCACATCAACAACCTCCTCGACAACATCAACCTCTTCGACGTCATCAACCAGCACGTCAACAACAATCCCTGCCTCCTCGGGGGGAGAGCGTTTAACGGCTTTTCATGCTCTCGTGTTTATCCTTCTTTTGTTTGTTTCAGCCCTGGTTTATAAGAGAATCAGATGTTCTTAATATCCCCTAGGACAGGGAATTTATCCCTGATCTCTTTAACCCTTCTTAGGTCAATCCCTGTTTTTATGAACTCCTCCCTATCACTGCCCAAAGCTAATACAGAGCCCCAGGGATCAACTATCATGGATCCGCCGAAATATTCATGCCGGCAGTCTCTTCCCACCCTGTTTCCGGCTATCATAAAGCATTGGTTTTCTATCGCTCTTCCCCTGATGAGGACTTCCCAGTGATCCATTCGGGGTTTAGGGAAGTTTGCGCAGAGAAGAACTACCTCCGCATTCAGCATTCTCCTGAACTGCTCAGGGAATCTCAAATCATAACAGGTGGCAAGGCCAATTACCCCCAACCGGGTGTTGAATACGCCGACTTCACTCCCGGCGGTGAAGTAATCCCTCTCCACATCAAAGAGATGGATTTTCCTGTACTTCCCTACCACGCCCTCCCCAGTGATCAACAGGAAGGTGTTGTAGATTCTATCCTCCTCCTTCTCGATTACGGAGCCTGCAATAATCTTTTCTCCACAGACTTCTGTTATTGCCTTCACAGTCTCCCCCCTAAGGGCTTCAGCTAATCCACTTGGGTCATCAAGATCGAATCCGGTGGTGAACAATTCCGGGAAGAGGATCAAGTCGGAATCCGAGTTTTTGATCACCTCCACAATCTTATCCAGATTCTTTTTCTTGTCACCCAGTTTTATATCAACCTGCGCAATCTCCATAAACATGAACTATCTCAAACCAACTAAAACGATTATATTCCCCCGGCCTCTCTTGAATTTCCTTATAAGCCCTCTGTTTTCAAGGTCGGCGAGCATAAGGCTTATCTTCGCCTCCGAGTGATGTAACCTCCCCCTAAGTTCCCTCTGAGTCATCCGGCCGTCGTTTTCCCTTATTATTGTAAGTATCTTCCTCAAATCCTCGGGTAGTTCATAAAGCTCATACTGGATTTTTTCGGTTTTGGCTTCCTCCTCCGGTTTTCTGGATTTAAGGTAATGGAGGGATATTATCAGCAGGGGGATAAATAAAACTGCGAGGAGCATTAAGGTTTCATTCCATCCCTCCCCCGGGGTTTTCTCGTCCTCAAATGAGCTTTCATTTATGTCGATTTCAATATCCGGGATCTCGAACAGGCTTTCGTTTACATCCAGGGCGGGAAACATTATTATGTCCAAAATATAGTCTCCTTCATCCTTAACCGATAGATTCTCTTCCGAGTAATACTCTAGTTCATTATCTATGAAATACCTTGCCTTTATGCAGTAACTCCCCCGGGGGAGGTCGAATGAGTACTGGGCGGATTTGGCGATATGCTGTTGTTTAGGTGTGGAATTCACTTCCAGTATGACATCATTCAGGGGTTCAAGTGTGAAACAGTCATAGATGGTTCCGTACACCCTGGTTGCATGGGAATCCATGCTTAACCCCGATAGGATTAATCCGATGAGTAGGTAGATTCCAACATCTTTTTCCATGTTTATCCTTAGGGAAAATTAGATTAAATCTCCTCATAAAGCATTTCCGGTCGTAATAAAGCTTTTTAAAGTGAAATAAAGGAGGGTAAAGCTTTATTTACGATATGAGGGAAAGAATGTTTTTCTTTAACCTCCCCCCAAGAGGTAGTAGGTCAAATATATAAAAAAATTTGGCTGAATGAAAAAAAATAAAAAAATGAGGTGTTGAAAGAGAATGAAAAAAAGAGGATGGATTAAGATTGGGGGAATGCTGGTTTTGCTGGCGTTTCTGGTTGTTGCATCAACAGCAGCAAGTGCGGAACAGACCTTTATAAAAGGGAGAGGGGCTCTGTATGCGGAAGGTGAAGGCACGGTTTTCTTGGGTGTTGCACGTGGAGCTACGGTTATGGAGTTGACTGAGTCTACAGTGATAATACATGGCAGAAGTAATACCTTGGTGTGGGCCGATGAAGGAGATCTTCAGAGATACGGAAACACATGGATATTCAGTGGATCAGGTGAATTGCATACGAGAGGCTGGGGTTATCATGCCGTGGTTATTGGGGAAGTAGACAGGATGCTTGCAACCGGAAGAGGATTTGCGTTTCTGGATGGTGACTTCGAGTACATGACACTTGGCTGGCATCTAGTGCCTGATATAGACCAGGAACTGGTTGATAAAATAGATCCAATAGTCTCCCTAGCTCAGGGTGTAAAGAATGGTGAGGTAACGGCGGATCAGGACCTGGATAATGAATTGAGGGACTTAACCAAGGATTTGGTTAAGGGGGCTCCTATCCAGTCTATAGGAAATAGACCCGGATTTTTAAAGGCCAGGAAGCGATTAAGTAAGATGGGTTGAGCCATACGGCTCAACCACCCTCTTTTTTTATTATTTAATCCTATTTTAATTAATTAAACAAACCACAGAATGAAAAAAAAGAAAACAATCCTGTTATGTATGCTGGTGATTTCGGTTTTATGTTTCATGGGGTTCAGTCTAGCAGATGAGGGTAATGTGAAAAGTGTTGCCGTGAGTTCGGATTCTCACTCTGTAGTGGCTGTCAAGAAATCCGCTGTGGGTGTCTTAAATCAGACCAGCGGCAGGAAGGGACAGAATGCTAAGGTTTCAACAGCCGATACGGTGGGGAACGTAAAAGTACAGAAACAGAAGCCTCCAGAGATACGGAAGGTGGAAGCACAGAGGCTTATCCAAAAATATAATCAGACTAAATTACGGTATAACAATGCCAGGTTGAGGTATGTGGATTCCAGGGATAAGTGGGTTAAAGCAAGGGACAGGTATCGGTTAACGAAGGATAAGGCGGAACTTCGGAATAGCGTTACTAGTGCACAGAAATTCGTGTTGAGGGCTGACGACACCGTGATTCAGTATCTGGGGCTGGTTAAGACCCGACTTGAGCTTAGTAAGTCCATGAATGAGTCCGTGAAGCAGGGGCTTGTCTCTGAAATTAATTCCTCTGTTGACTGGTTTAGGGAGAAGAACGTTGTGTTAGCGAATACAACAAACAAGAAGGAATTGATTACCCATGCTAAGGAGATCAGGGATAGGTGGAGAACAACAAGGGTTCTTGTTAAGAAAACCTCTGGATTGGTTATAAATTCCAAAATCAATTCCATCCTCCTTAAGTCCGGGAGGGTTTCTGAGAAAATAGAGGCGAAGATAGTGAAGTTGGAGCAGGGGGGTGTGGATACGACTGAACTTCGAAGCCTGCTTAGGGATTATAACGGCAAAGTTGGTTTAGCCAGGGAGAGGCACCTGGAAGCGAGAAATAGATTTGGTGAGGTTGGTGATGTTAAGGGGGCTGATCAGCTGCTGAGGGAAGGTAATGCATTGATCAGGGAGTCTAACAATTATCTCAAAGAGTCCTATCCTGCTTTAAAGAAGATCATCAGGGACTTTAAGGGGGATGGAGCAAAATGAATAACAAGTATGTAATACCTCTGGTTTTAATCCTCCTGGTTTTCCTTACATTCATTGTTTTTAAACAGCCGGATAAGGGGGTGGGCCCCGGGGAAATGGGGGTTGATGAAGGCGGTATTGATGATCTAGATACAGTTCTTTTGGGGATGGATGAGATCTTTGATGAGTTGAATGATACTGAGGCGGAGCTTGATGAACTGATCAGTGAACTGGAGGAGATGGAAGAATTGTAGTTCATTTAATGGCGTTCTTCACAGCCTCCATCGTTGGCTTAATTACTGTGGGTGTGTTGGCGAACTCAGGTTTTAAGTCTTTGATTCTGGAGAGGTGGTAGTTGATTGTGGCGTCCGGGTCCTTGAGGATGTGTCCGGTTATTATGCAGACTACCTGATCTTTTTTGTCTATAACCCCGTTTTCCATGAGTTTTTTAGCTCCCGCCACCGATGCCGCTGACGCCGGCTCGCATCCAACTCCTGAGGAGTCAACTACTGCTTTAGCGTCCATGATCTCCTGGTCAGTAACCTCCTCCACAACACCATCGGTTAATTTTATAGATATCAACGCCTTCTTCCAGCTTACCGGGTTGCCTATTTTTATTGCTGTGGCTATGGTTTCAGGGTCTTTCACAGGATCTAAATAATCCCTTTTATCCCTCCAGGTTGTGTAGAACGGGTCTGCCCCTGTAGCCTGGATGGAGGCGATCCTCGGAATCTCTTTTATTAATTCCAGTTTCTCCAGTTCATCGAGGGCTTTACCGAATGCTGAGGTGTTCCCCAGGTTTCCGGCGGGAACTATTATCCAGTCCGGAGTGTTCCACTCCAGCTGCTGTATAAGTTCATAGATGATTGATTTCTGCCCCTCGATTCGCCAGGGGTTTATGGAGTTGAGTGGGTAGATTCCCAGTTCAGTGCAGGATTTTTGGACTAAAGCCATGGCGTCATCGAAGTTTCCTTTAATCTGGAGTACTTGGGCGCCGTAGGCTAATGCCTGGGATAGTTTGCCGTATGCGATTTCGCCTTCGGGGATGAAGACTATCGATTTCATCCCTGCCATGCTGGCATACGCGGTCATGGATGCGGATGTGTTTCCGGTTGATGCGCATGCTACTACATTCATTCCAAGCCGTTTTGCTTCGCTGGTGCCTGCTGTCATGCCCCTGTCTTTAAAGGAGCCTGTTGGGTTCTCTCCCTCATGCTTCATAGAGGTTTCTGTTTTTGTGTATTGATCTACCTTTTTGTGTTGATAAAGACCTGTGTTGCCTTCAGGTCTTGATATGATGTCTTTCTCGTTGATTAGGGGGTGTATCAGTTCTTTAAAGCGCCAGATTCCGCTTTTGTAGGGGTATTTTTTTGTTCCTAGTCTGGAGTCGAATAGTTTTTTGGGGTTTTTCTCTCTCAGGGAATCAAGGTTAGGCACTACATCCAGGAGTCCCCCGCAGACCTCACACCTACATATCCCGCATGCATCAAATTCCCTGCCACAGTCTATACATTTAAGCGTTATTTCCATTCTAAAACCCATTATAGTTAATAATTAGGATGAATAAAATTAAAGCAGTATTTTTTGACATCGATGATACCCTATATGACAGCACCCTGCAGGCGGAGATGGTTAGAAAGAATGCCATAAAGGCTATGATTGAAGCGGGTCTTGAGATTGAGGAGGGGGAGGGTCTTAGGGTATTAAACGTTATTGTGAAGAAATTCGGTTCCAATTACCAGAATCACTTCAATGAGTTATTGAAGGAATTCGGCTATGATGAGAATCCAAGGATTATTGCTGCAGGGATTGTTGCTTACCACACCACCAAGTCAGCTTACCTGGTTCCGTTCCCGGATACCGTTCCCACCCTCCTGAAATTGAGGGATTTGGGGTATAGGCTCGGTGTGATAACGGATGGTGTGGCGGTGAAGCAGTGGGAGAAATTGATTCGCTTGGGGTTGCAGCATTTCTTTCATACAGTGATTATCTCCGGGGAAATCAAGAGAGAGAAACCTGATGTTGAGGTGTTTAACCTGGCTGCCAAGGAGGTGGGTTGCTTACCTGAGGAGGTGGTTATGGTGGGTGACAGGATCGATAGGGATATACTTGGGGCTAACAAAGCGGGGATGACTACTATTCAGGTGGTGAAGGGTAAATACGGGAGTCAGACACCCCAAGGTGAGGGGGATAATCCGGATTACGTGATCTCGGGGTTGAATGAAATCCTGAGGATTCTAGAGAATTATTAAGCATCCACTACAACAGTCTTAGCTGCGATATCCCCTATCCGCTGATCCTTTTCCGAGATACATATTACAACAACCCCAATTATGTGGAAAAACATACCATCAACAATCCTCAATACGGTTCTTATGGCCGCCTGCGTATACGAGGGTACGTTGCCGTCTTCATGCGTGACTTTTATCTTCATGATCTTCTTCCCAAGCGTCTGCCCCCTACCTTTAGGGCCCTCCAGCACTATATAATACAGAAGCGATAATAGGATCAGCACACCTAAGGCAGTAAAAACTGTCAGGATAACTATACCTCTAGCGTATCCTTCAGCAACAGATGCGGTACCGACTCCCATCACTACCACAATGACCGTTATAACAGATAATATTATTCCAAGAATAATGGAGTCTATTATAATGGCTACTGCTCGTTTAATCAATAAATCTGTGTTAGTCATATTTCCCGTTATAATATAAATAGTTACCGTTACTTAAAAATGCTGTCTGAACTATATGAGTCAACCATTAAAAACAAGGAGCGAATCATCCAAAGCATTGAGGAGTTGGAGATAGATCCTGGGGAGGTTCATGGATTCTGGAACACCGGTTCCCTGGATAAGGATCTTGATGCAGTAGTCGGTGCAGAGGACGGAAGCATAAACAGGCGGGAGTTTAAGGGTTCCATCCTGTATGCCGTGGACGCGGAAGCGCTAATATTTGATGGCAAGACGTTAAATTCCACCCCCCTGGGTGAAGTCGGGGTATTTTCCAGGCAGCCATTCATCGAGAACAGGTTAAGGCTTTATATGTCCCTGTATGAATTCAAGGCATCCCTGAAATCCCTGGAGGAATGTAATCCTGAGTTGTTCCTCTTGGATGGTTCATTGATTAGTGAGTTAGTCAGGTCCCTCATACCTGCGAGTTATATACCCCCTGAAAAGCGGAGGATGATTGAGAGGGAATACCTGCCCAAGATTAAATCAGCGTATTCCTGCGAGGAGATCTGTGTGACGCGGTTCAGGGACGGGATTGAACTTAATATGGAATCGGATATAATGGTTGACCCGCATATATACCTAGAGTATATGGAATACCTCCTGTCGATCCAGCAGCTTTTAAGGTATAATCCTGTGGGGATATCAAAGACTGCAAGTGGTTCGGAGTATTTCAGTTCAGATTTACCTGACATCATATTATTCGAGAAATTAACGAAATCAGAGGGTTATTCCAAACCAATGCTGGTTTCAATCGATAAGGCACTTGACAGATTACCGATCACGCATAACTTCTTTGATGATCTGGAATTTACGATATTCTATGCGCGGTTGGAGGATAACAAGGGCATCCTTAAGTTCGAGGTTCCGGGGAAAGTCAGGGAGAGTGAAATAATACACATCCTATCAATACTAAAAGCAATCTCGACGGAGGGTTATCCCTACCTGTTGAAAAAGGCGCACAATGATGTTGTGATAACGAACAGGGATATGGATCAGATATCGGGGATGCTTGGTATATTCGAGAAAACAGGGAGGGAGATACTATGAGTAACGTGTTAGGCAGGTGTTTAGGTGAGGCGACGCCGTCATCCGTCAGCTTCATATCCAAAGAGATGCCGGTTGTTGGCGAGTTCGTCACGCTTGAGTATGAGGGCAAAACGGTTTTAGGGATGATTGAGACCTTGATGAGGGGCAGCACATCCATTGGGGGAGACATCCATGATCCTGCAGTCATAGATAAGATTAAGCGGATTGAGGGCGATGACTACTACATAAGTGGGAACATAAAGATTTTGGGTGATGTTTGCGACATAAATAACCTTGAGGTTCCGAGGGTGCCGGCTTTACCTGGAACTGTGGTTAAGAGAGCGGATCTGGGGATACTGAAAAAGGTTTTCGGTATGGCTAATGGAGGCATACGCCTGGGGCATCTCATAACCCAGCCGGATGTTCCCGTCTATGTTGATGTCTGCAGGATGGTGACTAAGCATCTCGCGATACTCTCCATCACCGGGGGAGGGAAGTCTAACACGGTTGCTGTGTTAATCGATGGTCTGCTGAAACACAAGAGTTGTATAGTTCTATTCGATATCCACTCGGAGTATTCAGAGGCAGAGTTTGGGGAGGGGGGGATAAACCGGATACCTGCAAAGATTAATCCGATCTATCTTAGCTTTCATGAATTTTCAAATCTTGCAAATATAGGAAGTAAACTTGCCTATGTTCAAGAGGAATATCTCAGAAGGGCATGGAAGGATATTGATAAAACCCGGACAAATTTTCTAGAGGAATTGAGAGATAAACTGAAGGGTTATCTGGAGGAGTCTACATTAAAGGATAAGGAATCTATATCCCGTGCGATTAACAAGATCAGAGACATGGAGGGGAGATATGGATCAATCTTTGACATGAACGCCCCGGACATTATAAGTAACATCAAGGTGGGTTCTGTGAACTTAATAGATCTTGGTGCGCTGGATGAAAAGGCAATAGACGTAATAGTCAGCCATACGCTGCAAAAGATTTTATCTGAACGCAAGAGGTTTATCAAGTCGTTGGGTGGGGGTGTGGCGGAGGGTCTGGGGTTTCCAGTCTTCACTATTCTTGAGGAGGCTCATCTACTGGCGCCGAAGGACAAGGATACGGATTCGAAATACCACATCACAAGGATTGCCAAGGAGGGGCGGAAGTTTGGTGTCGGGCTTTGTCTGGTGAGCCAGAGACCTAAATCCCTGGATCCAAACAGCTTGTCTCAGACAAACAATAAGATTATTTTGAGGCTGGTTGAGCCGTCTGACATGAATTATGTGCAGGAGGCGAGTGAACAGTTGAGCGGGGATTTGAAGTCGCAGCTTCCTTCTCTTGGTGTTGGCGAGGCTGTGGTTATGGGGTTGATGACTAAGGTTCCTGTGCTGGTTAAAATCGACGAGTTTAAGGGTAAGTTATCAGGAAGCGATCCGGATGTTATTAAGGAGTGGGGTGATGCCTATGTAACCCAACAGAAGAATCTGCATACCGAGAAAGAAAACCTGGGGAGTGTTCAGGGGGGTTGGTAGTAAATATTAACTAAAAAAAGTAATTAAAGGATTATGAAAAAGACTGTGTTTATCCTGGCTTTAATAATCCTGGCAGGGGTTTGTGTGGGAATGCCGTCTGAGGAAGAATGTTATGGGGAAATAGAGGGTGCGTTGGGTAATATCGAGGATGGGCAGAAAAGTCTTGCAGGCGATTACTACCTACTTGCAGGCAGTTGCTACAAACAGAGGGGGGAATATAATAAGGCGGTAGAATGTTTCCTGAAGGCAGCAAAGCTGCGTGATGAGATGGGTGCTATTTCAGGGGTAGCTTATCTGAATGCCGGGGATGTGTACAGGGAGATGGGTGATGAAGGGAAGGCAATGGAATGCTATCATCTCGCTATCGATTCCTATGTGAAAGCAGGCAGGCTGGATGAATCCCTTGCAAGAATCTACCTGAGGCTTGGGGATTATGATAATGCATGTAAATACTGTGAACTGGATGAGGATTTCAGTCGTGAAGACTGCAGGAAATATGGTTTTTGCAAGGGGGATACCCCCTCAATCAACCTACCTGGTAATGTCGGATCGATATCTATCTTTTTTGCAGCAGTTCTTATAATTGCAGGAATACTCCTTTTCATGATCAGGAAGATGGGGTAGAGTAACTTATAATGGATAAAGAAAAAAATTTTATGTGGGCGGCGGGGTTAATGATCCTTCTTTTTTTGATGATTAATGCCAACGCTATTTCAGACCGGAAGCTTGCAGATGACAATTATAAAGAGGCTAAGGAGGCATATAATGCCGGAGACTGTGTGGATGCCAGTGAACTTGCGGGCAGGGCGTTAACCCTCTACACGAAGGTTAATTATGATGAAGGTCGTTTAAAAACCCTGAATCTGATAGGGAAAATTAACACATGCCTCATGAAAAATGGGGACAGCCACTATCAGAAGGCATTAGATAAGTTTAATGAGAGATACTATCTGAAGTGCGTTATTTGGGCTGGGTGGGCGAAGGCGCGGTATTCACTTATCCCCTACCCCCTGGGGGTGAGCAAGTGTGTGGAGTTGATTGTGGATGCTGAGAAAGAAATTAATGAAACAAAAATAGGGGATGCTAATGAACTCTATGAAACTGCAATGGACTTCTATGACTCTGAAGACATGCCCCATGCAAAGGTTAAGGCTAAAGAAGCCCTTGAGATGTACACAGGGATTGATTACACTGAGGGTATTAATGATTGTAATGCATTGTTGTCAGAAATAGATGACTGGATCACTAAGAAAACACTGGAGGCGGAGACGAAGTATGGATACGCAGAGGATCACTACAAAAAAGCGGTGAAAAATAAGGGGTTTCTTGAGTACAATACGGCGTTGGAATACGCTAAAGAAGCAAAAACATTATTTGATAAACTGGGTGATATAGGAGGCTATAGAAAGAGCAGGGATTTCATTAATATCATCAACTCTGATGTAGAGGACTTGGAGGATGACTTTAATACTGAGGCGGACTCCCATTACGATGAGGGGGTGAAGGAGTTTCTCTATGGTGTAGGGGCTAAGGAAAAGAATATGAGAAAGAAGCACTTTAATAAGGCTAAATCAGAGATAGAGCAGGCCCGGCCCATATATGCTCTGCTGTATGACTGGGCGGCGAGCCTGGGGGATCTTTCAATGAAGGAAAAGAAGAAGAAGCTTTATAAAGATAAAATACGGAAATGCGATGATAAACTAAAGGACATAGAAGGGAAACTTCGGGAGATGAGGTTTCATGAGGAGGCTGAGAGGCTTTATCTGGAGGCTAACGCCTTCTTCATCCTGGGTTATTGCAGGAATGCCACCGGGTCTGTGGGTAATGCGTCATCCCTCTTTAAGGAAATCGGGGATTACTCCGGTATTTCCAAGTGTGACACATTAATGGGTCAAATTAATGGATGCTTGGTTAAACTAGATAGTGCGGATAAGTATTATGCGGAAGCAGATACATACCTTAGGGAAATGGATTTTGAGAATGCCAACAGTTCTTTACAAAAAGCCAGGGCTAAATATGATGAAATTAATTATAGGGCGGGTGTTAAAGAATGTGCTTTACTTAATAAAGAGATAGGTGAGGTGGTAAAGAGAAAGAAGGCGGCGGATGAACTCCTTAGTGAAGCGGATATGCTTTATGGGCAGAAGGATTATGTGGGGTCAAATGAGTCGGCGTGGAAGGCTAGGGTGATTTGTGAGGGACTCGGGTATGATGGGGGATTATCTGCTGCTGATTCCTTGATTGGGAGGAATGGAGAGGCGATGGAGGAGATTCGTCGGAGGAATCAGCTGATCACGATGATAGCTATCGGGGTGCTATTGGCTGCTATCTTAATCACTATAGCGATTTGGTGGATTAGGAGAACACGGGGAGATAGGGTGGAGGATGAGCTGATGGGGCGGGAAAGAAAGAGGCTGGAGGATGAATTAATACGCAAGACGGA
>JAYEKX010000048.1:0-1701 GCA_034716875.1 Candidatus Altarchaeota archaeon
CATCCCCTCAATAGGTTAGGGTAAGCCGACATGCATCGGTTTATGTGTCCATATCCTATTTTTGGTGAAAACGATAAGCGTAGCCTGGTTTAGCAAAAAAAATACGGGCGAATGTAATCTTGCTTAAAATCGCTATGCTTCGGAATACAATATAGCACTATCAATAAAAAAATGAATAGAACAAAATTGAATTTTTGGATTGATGTCGGATTAGCAATATCTTTTTTTACCTGTTTTATCACGGGATTAATTAAGTTGCCAATGTTACATCGATTATTCGGATCGACTCATAGAATCCTGCCTCCGGGAGAACTTACCCTAATCCACGATTTGAGTGGAATTATCCTGGGCATATTGGTCTTCATTCATTTAGTTTTGCATTGGAAATGGATAGTTCATGTGACCGGTAGTTTACGTAACACCAAGCATATCCCGGGAGGGGCAAAGAATATGAAAATAATGATAATCTTATTTTTAGCTCTTGGAGTATTATCAACACAAGGATACTTGCACGAGGGCACTATTGTAGAAGACAAAGAACCAGTCAGTCCGGATTGCCCCTATGGAGAAGTTAATTGCACGTATCCCGGAAATTGCGGCCGATTTATTGATGAGAATAATAATGACATATGTGATTATAGTGAATGGGATTTTCAATAGGAAGTTACACCCGATTTATCTTTTGAAATAGATATACTTAAATATGTCCGAGGTAGTTTAGATGAATGATAGCATAGTTGAACACAGTGGTCGTGTTTTTAGTGGTATGGTGGGTAATGGTTCCCGTGGTTTCTTAAAACACACGATTTTTGGGATACCTACCTTTATGATATGGAATCTCGCTATTATCCTGCTTCTCGCATTGATATTCTATTGGCTGGTGAGAGGGTCAAAAAAATCAAATGAGAGCCCTCTTGACCTGCTTAAAAAGAGGTATGTTCGCGGGGAAATAGATGAAAAGACATTTGAGGAGATGAAAGAGGTTATAGGTGATTAATGCGTGATTGAATATGGAAGTTTCTGAGACACGTCTTGGTGTGGCAATAGTGGCAGTATTTAGCTTAGGGATAATGTTTTCAGTACTGAATGGTTATTATATCGAAGATACCGGGTCATCAATACCCTTCATAGTCTATGGTATGACTGCTGCCTCCATGGGTGTCGGTGCACTGATTATTCTGTTGTTTCAGTGGAAGATCAGCCGGAAACAATTTCACAGGATACTTCGGGTTTTGCCGGAGGATGAGTGTATCCTACTTGAATTACTGGTAAAGGAAAAAAAGATGGAGCAGACCTACCTTGTGGCAGAGAGTGGTCTTTCAAAGGTTAAAGTATCCCGGGCACTATCCAAGCTTGAGCAAAGAAAAGTAATAGAAAAGAAACCCCTGGGGAACACCAACCTGATAAAGCTGATAATCTGATTATTGTTTTTAGCTGTAAACCTGTGGTGTTTCAGTTTTTGCAACAGGTGTTTCAATTGGGGATATAGTCTGTTTCATCCAGTATTTTATTTAAATTAAACAAAATAGGGAGACAATAAAAATGAAAAACAAGAAAATTTTGTCAGACAACGATAAAAAAAATATTACTGTTGGATTTATGATATTAACTATGTTATGTGTTTGGTCAGTTAATGTTACGGCGGCATCAAGTACAGCATCCGGGGATGCTCAGATAACTGAGCGTGCTCCGACAAACCTG
>JAYEKX010000048.1:1711-4427 GCA_034716875.1 Candidatus Altarchaeota archaeon
CGACTCAACCTCAATTGACTCGAATTTAAGGAAAGGGGATAGTGGTATACTAAACCTTGTTATACAAAATACTGGTGGAAGGCGGGCTGAAGATGTTGAAGTATGGCTCCCTGACACAACCCAAATCCACGTAAATAAGAGATTTTATATCGGGAGGATGGAGGCAGGCCAGTCAAAGACCCTTCCCATAACAGTTAGCGTGGACAGTGAAGCCTTAACAGGATTACGCGCAATACCTGTGAAGATATCCTACGACGGCTTTGACTCTCAGGGGGATCGGGAAAACAACCTCCTTACCACATGGGAGATCCCGGTCAGGGTCTACAGTGACCCGCTCTTCCAGATAACGCCACTTAAAACAACCTACTTCAAAGATAATCTGGATGAATTAATGTTTAAGGGCCTGACAAAGGATTCAGTGAAAGATTTAGAGGCGACACTATCATCGAGTTGCGCCACAATAATCGGCTCCTCCAGGAAATTCGTCGGCGACGTTAAAGCCAACCAAAACTTTGACATAGCCTATGAAATAAAACCCTCATCCTCAGGCGCATGCACAGCCTCCCTGACCATGTCTTACACGGACGAGGCCGGAACCAGGGTTTCTGACGACATCACAATTGGACTGAACATAGAGGATGCCCCCGTCGACTTCAAAGTCATTAACATAAGCTACAACCCCACAGGACCTGGAGAGACTGTAACATTAAAGATAGGTTTAAGGAATGTAGGTAAGTCAGATTCAACAGACACTACTGTGGGGTTGTCTCTCAGCGAGCCTTTCGCACCAGTCGATACCCCTGAAAAATATATAGGTAAAGTCTTGGGGGGCCAGGGGGTTGATGTGGAATTCAAGGTGGCTGTCGGCTGGGATGCTGAAACAAAAACATACACAATTCCGCTGGTGGTTGACTACAAGGTCGGAGGCACCGTCTACAGCATTAGGAAAGACATAGGGATGGATGTGGGTGGAAAGATCATACTTGAAATTATAAAGGTTGAGTCCAGCAGAGGCATGGTAAGGGTTGAAGTAGCCAACATCGGCACCAGAACTGCAGACGGAGTCAAAGCCACGCTGGTTACCCAAGGCGAAATCTGGGGTAAAACACCAGACGATGCCAGAGCCAAGAAATCTAATACAAGTGCGAGGGATGGATTAAGACAAAGAAACATTAGTCAAACAAAAGAGGCTCAACAATTAGTATCCTACAAATCAGATATTAAGCCTAACAAGCAGACGACCTTCACTTTCAATACTCAGGCAGCAGGGCAGGCCATGCTGTCTCTAGAATATACTGGATTAGGTAACAAGAGAGTAAAGCAGAATGAAAGAATCACAATCAGGGGTAGTGATGTTGCCGGTGGTGTCTCCATTAGTTCAAAAATGAAGAGGGGAGGGGGAACCAGCATAACCACGTATGCACTCTACACTCTGGTTGTTTTGATACTGGTGTTTGTGGCATATAAAGTGTACAGCCGCAGGAAATCTAAGTAAATCTAATTAACTGAAAAATGCTTGACATTGCTTTAAAGAATGTTTTTCGGCAGAAGATCAGGAGTTCTCTCACAATGTTGGGGATAGCCATGGGCATTGGTCTAATCCTGGCGCTGGGATCAATAGGTGAAGGCCTCAACAAACAGGTTGAGGAGTCATTCGGTGATGTGGTTGGTGTCATTGATGTCAGGGCCCAGGACGGTGATGAAGGCATCAGTGTAGATGTGATTGACGGCATAGCAGATATCAAGGGTGTGGAGACGGTAATACCTGTTGGAACATTTCATGTCACCCGCGGTTTTAAGGGTGGTGGGGGCATGATGATGTTTAGGAAGCTGGGTGGCTCGGGGGGCGGGGCATCAATAGAATTTACTGGATTAAACCCTGAAGACCAGGACTACCTCATAGGTGAACAGATTATTGCTGTTGAGGGTAGAAAGCTTGAAGACTCAGACGATGGAAGCCTTGTTGTCTTGATTGGTTCATCTGTGGCCGAACAACAAGTCCTCAACCTCGGCGATGAAATCGAGTACAAGAGAAAAGAAGACGACAAAACCGAGAGCTTCTATTTCCGGGTGGTGGGGATACTTGAAGAAACAGGTCAAAACAACATAGATGGTGCAACCTATGTCCCACTTAAAACTATGCAGGAGATTGAAGACGACGATAAAATAACCTCT
Organism: Candidatus Altarchaeota archaeon; assembly: GCA_034716875.1. GTDB lineage: Archaea > Altiarchaeota > Altiarchaeia > IMC4 > QMZM01 > QMZG01. The sequence goes on from JAYEKX010000048.1 coordinate 3,887, forward strand.
CTGAAAGTTAAAATCAACGACGTTGAACTTGTGGAGGAAGTTACTCAAGACATAAACGATTATTTTGATGAGGTGAAGGCGTTCTCTTTTTTGGTCAGGGTGAGGCAACTGGAGTCGACACTTGGAAGCATACAATTAGCTGTTTACGGTATCGGCGCCATATCCATCATAGTGGGGGGTATTGGGATAATGAATACTATGATAATGTCTGTGATGGAACGCAGGAGAGAGATAGGGGTGATGAAGGCGATAGGGGCAACAACAACCATGATACTCACCCAGGTACTTCAGGAATCAGCATTCCTGAGTGTGATAGGTGGGTTTATAGGGTTAATGCTCGGTTACGCGTCATCAATACTGATAACCCAGTATACAACCTTCACAACAATACTGACTCTGGAACTAATTGCTATAGGGCTGGGGTTTTCACTGGTTCTTGGTATGGGGGCCGGGTTATACCCTGCGTGGGCTGCATCACAGTTAGATCCTATAGAGGTGTTGCGGTATGAGTGACGGGGAAATAGTTTGCGAGGGGTTGGTG
>JAYEKX010000049.1:0-4422 GCA_034716875.1 Candidatus Altarchaeota archaeon
AGTACTTTGTATTGCTCCTTCACAGAAAGTTTGTCAAATTCTTCAAGGTCTATTTTTTTAGATTTCATATAAAATTATAAGGGAGTATAAGAATAAAAAAACCATCTACATCAAAAGATTGCTGATCTAAACGAATTTGAATAAAAAATGGTTGCAAAGAGGCTTTACAGGTCAAAAAAGGAAAGAATGCTTGGTGGAGTTTGTGCTGGAATCGCAGAATACTTCGACGTAGATCCAACCCTGATAAGGGTAGTATGGGTGCTTATCACAGCGTTTGGAATAATCCCGGGGATATTGGCGTATTTGGTTTGCTGGATCATCATTCCTGAAAACCCAGAAAAAAATGAGTGAAAAAATTTGCGGCAGGGTGTGGAAATTCGGCTGTAATGTGGATACTGACCAGATAATCCCTGCAGAATATCTTGTTATGGCTGATCCGGTTGAATTAGGGAAGCATGCCTTTGAAAAGGTTCGTCCTGAATTTGCGGGTGATGTCCGGGAGGGTGATATTATTGTGGCGGATGAGAACTTCGGTTGCGGCTCCTCCAGGGAACACGCCCCCCGCGCATTAATCGGTGTGGGAGTCTCCTCTGTGATTGCTAAATCGTTTGCCAGAATCTTTTATAGAAACTCCATCAACATAGGGTTGCCGGTTATTGAATGCGATTTAACGGTGGAGGAGGGTGATGAAGTTACGGTTGATTTCGAGAACGGAATCATCAAAACCAACGGAAAGGAATACAGTTTCCCTTCACTACCTCCCTTCCTGATGAATCTGATTAATTCAGGCGGCTTAGTCAGCTATGTGAAAAATAAACTAAAAGATGCTGATAGATGAAGCCCCGATCGCTGAAGGATTTATAAAGCTTCTTAAGTCTGAAGGAATTACAGAACTCTATCCCCCACAGAAGGAACTGGTGGACAGTGGAATCTTGGGTGATGGAAGAAACCTGGTGCTGTCTACACCCACCGCTTCCGGGAAAACCCTTGCTGCCGAAATCGCCATGGCCAAGTCTCTTAAGAAGAATAAATGCGCCATCTATGTTGTTCCTCTGAGGGCTTTAGCCTATGAGAAGTTTACGGAATTCAGGATATATGAGAGATTAGGCTACAAGATAAGGCTGGAAATTGGAGACCTTGACTCCAGTAAATACAAACGGATGCCTGACTTCGACATTCTGGTCACGACCGCTGAGAAATGCGATTCCATATTAAGATCCAAGCCGGAATACTTCAGGGATATTGGAGTCCTGGTGATGGACGAAATCCATTTAATAACCACGGGTAGGGGACCGGTGTATGAGATACTGGTTTCTAAATTCAGGAGGTTGTTCCCGGATATTCAGGTCCTGGCTTTATCAGCGACTATTGGAAATGCGGATGAATTAGCGGAGTGGTTGGATGCTAAACTCATCCAGTCAAAATGGCGTCCAGTGAAACTTAATGAAGAGGTTTATGTAGGTGATAAATTCAAGGAACTTAAGGGGATCACAGAGAAATCTGTTGCTGAAGGGGGACAACTACTCATTTTTGTAAACTCCAAACGGAGTGCGGAATCAGTCGCTGAAAAACTCGGGGAGGAAGTGGGCCTGGGGGGTGATGCGGAATTGAAGCTGACCCAAAAGGGGATTTTATCTGCATTAAATACCCCCACCACGCAGTGTAAAAGGCTTGCAGCCTGTGTTATGAATGGAACCGCTTTTCATCACTCCGGCCTGGTTAATAAACAAAGAACATTGATTGAAGAATCCTTTAAAGAGGGTTTAATCAAGGTTATAGCGGCAACACCCACACTTGCGGCGGGGGTTAATCTACCCGCAAGAACCGTTGTAATCAGAGACATAAAGAGATACGGGCACGGGGGGATGGCATATATCCCGGTTCTGGAGTATAAGCAGATGGTTGGCAGGGCCGGGAGGCCTAAATACGATAAGAGTGGGAATGCAGTAACCCTGGCGAATACGGAGGATGAGAGGGATTTCTTAATCGATAGGTATGTCCTTGGGGAGCCGGAACCCATATACTCTAAATTAGGGGTTATACCGGTTCTCCGCTTCCATATTCTCGCATCAATAGCATCAGATTTCACCAATACGGAGGAATCACTGCAGGAATTCTTTAAAACCACCTTCCTCGGCCATCAATACGGTACGGAGAGGGAATTCTATGACTTAATCCGGGAGAGTATGGATGAATTAATAAACTGGGATTTCATATATGAGCGGGATAGGTTTCTATTACCAACAAAGATTGGGGCCAGGATTTCAGAGCTGTATATAGACCCGCAGACGGCCTACAACTATATCTCCCTGCTTAGGGATGCTGAATCCATGAACCACTTTCCCCCCCTCGGTCTGCTGGAGATGCTATGTGACTCAACTGAAATGCCTCCGTTATGGCTTAAACGGGGGGAGGAGCAGGCACTTGAGGTGGAGGCTGAGTCTGTCAGGGAGGAGTTACTTCGTTTACCTGAATATGACCCAAGGTTTCTGGAGAGATTCAAAACAGCGAAGGTCTTTAGTGACTGGATACATGAATCCCCTGAGGGGGAGATATTCAAGAGATATAACGTCGCCCCCGGGTTGCTGAATCAGAAGCTGCAGATTATGGAGTGGCTGGTATACTCAGCATCTGAGATATCCAAGATCCTTGGGTTTAAGGAGTCGGTAAAGGAAATGCTGAAGATGGAGATGCGGGTTAAGTATGGCGTGAGGGAGGAGTTAATCCCGTTGGTAAGTATCCGGGGTGTTGGAAGGATGAGGGCGAGAAAACTCTGGGGTAATGGATTCAAAAAGCCAGGTGACTTAAAAAAGGCTTCCGTGAAAAAACTGGCTTTATTGGTGGGGGAGAAGACTGCCGAGAATATTAAGAAGGAAGTGGGATAATATTATGGCTCATTTAAAGGGGGTATACCATATAATTGTTAAAATGATACTCAGGAAAGAAAAGAAGTGCCTATCAGAGATATCTGGCAAAATTAAATTTACGGAGGATGAGTTGAAGAATATAGATGCATTAAAAGCTGTGGATGAGCTAATTGTGAAAAGGCCCGGAGCTAAAATCTTTAGTTATGATGCAGATTTCAAGAAATTTACGGATGTGGAAAGGGTGTGAGACTTCAACCTAAATCCAGTTCTCTTTTGATCTGGCAGACCTTACATAAGTCTCCTGAGGTTAAACTCCCGCAGATCTCACATCTATTAATCCTCCCTGCCTTTGCTCTCGAACGGAGGATTTGAATCAATTCATCTATAGACCCTAGAATCTGAAACTTGCTTCCGGGATGATTTATCTCCAGTTTATCCACCATCCCCCGGATGGTTCCCCTGAATGCTTCCGTTGAGTGGGGGCATTTCATGGATTGGAAATCCAGCTTCCTTAAGCGGGCGTAGAGTTCCACCTCATTCTCAGGGCACCCCCGTAACGGCTTTATTCTGGGGACAAACCCCTTATCCTTTATTACCCCCACAAGAGCCCCCATCCTCGCCATCCGGTCCAAGTCCCCGCGGATGAAATTCATCAAACCAGTCTGCACTTCATCATCAAGGTTATGCCCGGTGGCAATTCTTGTAACCCCTAACTCCCCAGCTTTCGTGTTAAGCAGCCATCTCCTTAGTACGCCACAGTAACTGCATGCCGGTGCCGGGTTCTCAAGTTTTCTGGATCTCTTTATAATCTCATCAAGGGTTACTCCAAACTCCTCCCGGAAGGAATATACGTAATGCTTAACCCCGAGTTTACTGCATACCGACTCAGCAATATCTAAACCCTTTTTCTGAAACCCCTTAACTCCCTGATCAATACTTACGGCGATTAACTCAGACTTCGGAGCCTTCCGGGATAATTTATCCAGCATGTAAAGGGTTACCATAGAATCCTTGCCTCCGGAGAGCGCAACCGCGGTTTTATCGGTATTCCCAAGCAGCTTACCCGACCTAAGGGTCTTTTTCACCCTCCCTTCAAACAACTTCAGGAAACATGATTTACAGAGGGATTCGCCAGAATACTTTAATTCAATAACAGCTTCACTATTGCAACGAGAACAAAACATTTTTTTATTGTATTATAACGTATAGGTACTGTTGTAATGTGGTCTGGGGGGTTGTAGACAAGAAAAATCGTCTCAAAGACGATTTTTGTGTCATAAAAATCTGTCAGACAGATTTTTGATGAACCCCCCAACCCCGTTGTGATTGGGATAGGGTGACCCTTACGGGCTTTCCCTCCCACACCACCTGGCATACGGATCCGTACCAAGGCGGTTCGGTTGGTTAAACGTTGACCGAATTCGTTAATTGGAGGAGGCCTATTGTATCGAAGTATTTCTTTGATAAAGCTATGTTCAATGCAGGACTATTGCTGATTCGCCAATAGCCTTTACCGCTTGATGCCGTCCTTGTTGCGAGTATAGGGCTTACCCCC
>JAYEKX010000050.1:0-16173 GCA_034716875.1 Candidatus Altarchaeota archaeon
TATTGAACATTTTATTTATCAAAAATGAACAAAAATGACTTTACCTGTGCGGTTTCGGGAATCTATGGAATAAATGATCTAGAGATAGACCCGTTCGAGAGCACGGCCTTGGGGATTTTTGGAGGAATACATAGGTATATTTCAAAATGGGATATGTAGTGGAGAGGATAGACTCAATAGATCAGCTGAGTTCCATCAGAGATGAATGGAATGATTTGCTGCAAAGAAGCGAAACAAACATAATTTTTCTGACACTTGAGTGCATCCTCAGTTGGTGGAAGTGTTTCGGTAAAGGAAAGGAGTTATTTGTTCTGGTAGTAAAAAATGATGAAAAACTTGTAGCTATCGCCCCTTTAATGATCACCACCCTCAACCTTGGAATAAAAATTAAAAAAATTGAATTTATCAGTACAGCATTCCCAAACTATTGTGATTTTATAATATCCAACGAGTGTGAAGACAAAAGGGTTGTTCTTCGAAATATCTATGATTACCTCCTGAAAGAAAAGGATTCATGGGATATTATCAGCCTGGAAGAGATTCCAGAGGCTTCCTCAACATTAACCTATTCAGAGGAACTCTTAAAGAATTCAGATATCTCCTTTAATATATTCCTCGACGATATTTGTCCAACCCTTATTTTTGAAGGATTACAAAGAGGGGAGATAGAAAAAAAATTAAATAAAAGGAGTATAAGACGCAAACTTAAGTGTCTTAATGAAGCGGGGTCTATAGAGTATGATTATTGCAAGGATATAAATGAGGCTATAATATTACTGGATGTTTTTTTCCAACAGCATATAGACAGATGGAAAGCGACAAGCACTCCCAGTATATTTGAAGATGAAAGGTATAAAGTCTTATATCGTGAATTGATGAAATCCCTATTACCTAAAAGATGGGTTGATCTCTCTTTTTTGAGATTCAATGAAAAGCCTGTTGCCTTCCAATTTGGTTTTGTGTATAATAATCGGTATGAGGGATATACTTCCTCATATGACACGAGTTATGCCACGTATTCTCCAGGGATGATCCTATTTAAGTTTAATATTGAGAATTATCTCTCAAATAATTTTAGGGAATTTGATCTCGGAAGGGGTGATGGTTCATATAAATTCAGATTTTCAAATAAGGTGAGAAAAAATTTTAAAATTAGGTTCTATCAAAATCATCTCTTTTTTGTTTTAGACACCACATGGGAAAAAACTAAAGAGGAAATCATGAAGCATGATAAATTATCTCAAATTCTGTCGGAGTCTAGGGATAAAACAAATAAATTTTATATGGATTTATTCCACAAGAGATAAAAATGAGGATTGCGATTTCATTTCTGGGTGTGGGTCTGGACCGGTTGGGTGGGGTTGAAGTCAAGATAAAAAACCTCCTGAATGGATTGGTGGATGAAGGTTTTGATGTAACTACAGTGCAGACTAAAAACAGTTTTAAAGCATCAAAGAATTTTTATTCAACCCTTAATGCATCAGATATACAGCATGTAACGGTTAAAGATGCAGGGAACAATCTGCTTCCCTGGAATTTTATAAAACTCCATAGGGTTGATATTCTGGGGATGCTTAAGGGCAGGGGGATTGATCTCTTTGACACATATGACCCTTACTTTAATATAGGTGGGAGACGTTTCCCTGTGGTCTATAGTGCTAATGGTTTCATTGATTATGTAATTGAGGCCCTGAAGTTATTTGAGTTTAGATTCGCCTATCTCCCTCTTCTTTACGCTCTCTCTCAGGATAGGATACTTAAGAATGCAGATCACTTTATAATTGAGCAATCCAGCCAAAGAAAACTGTTGATGGAAAAATATGGACGATGTGCTGATGAGATATCCCAGATCCCGGGAGGCTTTAATTCAGATATTGTAACTGAAATCAAAAGCACTGAATCCGTGAAGGGGGAATCAAAGATAATCCTGTACTCCGGGAGGATGGATAAACGTAAGGGTTTAAAGGAGCTTTTCATATCCTTTAAGGAGGTAAGTAAAAAGAGGGAGGGGTGGGAGCTCTGGCTGGTTGGAGACGGCCCTGCCAGGGAGTCTATGGAAAAAAATGTTGAGATGTACGGGCTTAAAGACAGGGTCAGGTTTTTAGGTGAGGTTCAGAACTATGAGGTATTGAAATATGTGAACATCTGCGATATCTTTGTTTTACCCTCTTATATAGAATGTATGCCGATATCACTAATCGAGGCTATGGCCCTAGGAAAACCGGTTATAACAACTACGGTAGGTGCGATACATACTGATTTGATGGACTCCTCTACAGGGTTAATGATTCCTCCTAAAGATGCGAGGAGTCTTTCAAATGCTATGTTCAGGTTAATAGATGATGAAGGATTGAGGAATTCCCTGGGTCTGAATGCGGAAAAGAGGGTTGAGGGATTTACCTGGAAGAATTTTGTTAAAAAAACCATTAAGGCCTATGAGAAGGCGATAGAGGGGTTTAGTGAAAGTGATAGGAAAAGACATTAATCTCGGAATTTTTTTACTGGTATGTGCCCTTACCGTTCAGGCAGCGGGGGGCGAAATGACGGGGTTGACGTCGCCCAGGATCCTGATTATTGAGGATTCTGGTGATGACTTTTCACATCTCCGTGCTGAGAACTACGGAGTAATCCTTGGGCAGATGGGTTATCCTGAAATAACCTTTAGGGAAATAAATGCAACTGGATCACTCACGGATTTTGATCTCGTTATTCTGACTCCAGCCTATGCCGGGTGGGATGGGGTTAATATAACCCCTAAGTTATTGACCTATCTCAATGAGGGGGGTGCGGTTATAGATGAATTACAGATTAGGTATCATCCCTCGGTATTTGATCTTGGATATCCTGGGGATATAAATAATGTAAATGGCGTTGAGATCATAAATAATACCGGTTATGTGACGCACGGTTTTGAGGGTCTCGGATATGATAATATAGCTGGAATGAATTTTGAGGGTGAGATATCAAAGAAACCTCTTTTTGCTCAATCCAGCCATCATCCCGTATACTACTACAAAGCCGACTATAATCCTGACTCCGGTGCCATACTTGCATTTCTTAGATTTAATGACTCGCAGGAGACTGATTCTGGTAAAGCGGTGATAGGCTATAAAAGATTTTTGAATAACGGCATCGGGATCTGGAGTGGGGTAGTCTTCCCCTTACATTCACACTGGAGCAGGAATTTTCAGAAGAGATTGATTGTTTATGCATTGTCTCATGGAGAGTCTCATAGGATCCCTTTCGTTGATGGTAGATTCTGTGGAAGATCTGTATTCTGGGTCAGGGAGGATGATGTTCAGGCATGGACTGATTATATTAAAAGACCCTATGAATTCCAGAAGAGGGTAATAGAGGCTGCGGATAAGCATGGGGTCAGGCTGACTCAATTCGTATGTCCTAATAAGACAGATCCGGGTACAGGGAAGCGTCACCCTATTTATACAAACGAGAGGATGGTGGATCTATTGAAGAGCAACTATCCAAACCATGGTATAGAAATGCACGGTCTGATACATTATCCCCTTAAGGATTATCCCCTGGAGTTTTTTTCCGCGGAATTCTCCAACTATTCACGGCCAGGGGCTTTGCCCTATGACATCCAACACTCCAAGATACGTGCATCAAGGGATTTATTACAAAGATATCTTGGTGTTACCCCAACAGGTTTTGTACCGCCAGCTAATGCGTATGATACAAATACCACCCTGGCTTTAAGAAATGAGGGCCTCCTATGGCTTTCAGGATCCCCCTACTCAGGCCATATCTACCCGAACTATGATCCCTTATACTGGACTCAACATGAACCTACCCCGAATTATGTGTTGACTTTAATGCCTTTATTCCAGGGTATTGATTCTGTACTCCCTGCAGGGGAGATGGATTTAATGAGTGAGAAAGCAAAAAGGAGGTATGGGGTTGCAATAGAAACAGGAAACCCTAGTGTAGGTCAGTTTATTCACCTGGGTTCGGTGGACTTAACTGCTCTTGAGCATGTCTTTGATTACGTGATAAACGAAAAGAGATGTGTTCCCATGACTATGGGTGACTTTGCAGATTTCTGGTTGCATCAGAATGTCACCCTCAGTTACAAAGAGGTTGATGATGATTCCTTGATAGTAACTATACACCCACTCAATAAAACCCTGGGTGGTGTTACCATATCCGTGCCGCTGAATGGGAGGCATATCCATAACATCTCCGGCTCTACGTTCTGGTTTGAGGATGAATATGATGCATACGTCGTTGTTCCGGCTATTTCTGATGACCTCCACCTGAATATTGAATTCTCTTCTGAAGGGGAAAAACCCCTGATTGATTTCCATAAAGCCTTGATTAATGGTGTTTCAGCTGATGGTGTCTATCTCCACCCTGATTCGGGCAATGAAACTGTGTTCTATGCTTTTGAGGCCTCCAACAGAACCCTTAATCTGGAGCTTGGGGATACAAGACTACTACCTAAAGAGGTTATAGATGAGAAAGGAAATGTGGTGGAGTCATTAGACTTAACTGTAAATAAGGGCTGGATGATAATACTGGAACGTGAGGAAACGGTAATGCCTGCTGCTGAGGAGGAAACAGAAACATGGGATGATTCTGATTTTAGAGAAACATTAATCCTTGTGTTATTAACCTTTATCTTGCTGTTCCTGGTTTTAAGGGGGAGATAAGGTATATATCTACGGAGGGGTTGGAGTAGAGTTTATCCAGTAGATTGGTGTCCCCGAATCTATCTAATTCCTCAGGCGAAACCTTCCTATTTGGACCAAAAGTATTATACTCTGTGATTATATTATTGATAATAAACCACCTTATCCTGAGATTTGTTGAGTATTCAACCAGAGACTCCTGAAAATCAATGAAATCAATGTTATCGGCATACAGGAGGCTGTTGTCGTGTCTCACAGGAATCCCATATACCCCTGTGAATACATTATAAGATGAACTATCCCCTGATACCTCCTCATCTTTATCTACATACCCGGATAGCCATTTAGCGGATGATACTACATCCGCTGTTCCTTCCCAGAAGTTTCCATAGGGGTTGACATAATATTGTGGGAGATATGCCACAAGAATGCCGCCGCTATAAAGGATCATGAGTAGTGTGATCAGGATTATGGTGAATTTATTTCCCCCCATTTTTTCCCTCAATAGTAAATGAGCTATAGCTATTGACAAGCCTAGGGAACCTACACCCATACTAACCTGGCCGATGAATCTATAGTCTGGAACAAAAACAGTGAAGGCGGTGGAAAAAACAATTATGCAGCATGCAGTTACCCATCCGGCTGTGAAGATATTCCTGGGTTTAGGGTTTTTTATCGTGAATTGAAGGAATTTTATGGCTGCTATCAGTGATAGGGAATAGAATAGAAACATGGAGAGAATAATTATGTACTTATAAAAGATCATATACCCGTAGGTAGTACCTACATTACGTATGGTTGTTTCGGTTCCATGAATGCTGAGGGATAATACACGGTTTAAGGCATATACTATTATATTAACATCTCTTTTGAATAACCCTTCGAATGCGAAATAGGCTATCCATGAACATACTGTAACAAATACCAGTGCGAAGGGTGTTGTTAGGTTAATCTTTTCAATGAATTTTTTACTCTTTATCCGGATAAAAAAAGTAAAGAGTAGGATGACAGAGATTATCCATATACTGAGGTAGCCGCACCAGTGGTGTCCCAGGCTTATTATGGGTACGGATAGTAGAAACACTAGGGAGTATCCTATGCTCCCTCTTTGTTTGAAGTAATTTAGGTAGATGGCAATTAAGAGTATGAGTATGAATGGTTCTGTAAACAGCCTCCTGGATGTATGGATTAAGATCAGGCTGCATGATGAAAACGCGATTAATGAACTGATGATAGCGAATTTGGTGTTGAATATTTTCTTGATAACCATGAAATAAAAAAGGAAATACATAACATGCTCAATGAAGGGAAAGTATATGCCTATTGTGTAGATATCCACATTAGTTAACAGGGATAAAAATGCCATTACCACATGAATCACCGGGAAATATCCATAGTAATCCTTGGCTAATCCATACCCTGCATGGATATCCCAGTATCTGTTGGTGATAAGGGTTTTGGCATATTGTGACTCAAAAATGGCGTCGGTTCCTATCGGGAGAACAGAGGGGGAGCCAAAAACAATTATCGATGTTATCACCACCTGGAACAGGGTCATGGATACCAGAAAATATTTTCCATCATAGGATAATGCTATCTTTGTCAGAAGCGTTATCGACATCAGCCATAGGGTCCAGAATAAAGGCACGTTAGTGTAATTCATCTTCCCCTTCAGGATGGTGTAGGCTATAAGTATGAACGAGATTATAACCATCCAGAAAAGATATATGTCTTTATGCTTATCTCTTGTATTCATTGTTTGTTAAATATATCCACATACTGCTTCTTTATTATTTCGTTACTGAATTTCTCTCTTATTGAATCGCGTGCATTCCCCTGTAGTTTATTTCGTGCATCCTCTTGCAGGTTGAGGATATAAGTAATTGTGTTTATAAAACCGTCTTTGTCCTGGGGGTTTATCAAAAATCCATTCACCCCATCTTTTATTACCTCAGATATTCCCCCCACATCCGTGCTTATGGGTATACAACCGCAGGACATGGCTTCCAGCAATACCGTTGGCAGGTTTTCATAGGCTGATGTGATTAAAAGGAAGTCTGATAATGAATAAATATCCGGCATATCCCTACCCTCTATGTCTTTTAGAAATAAGATTCTATCCGACTTCAGATCTTTTTTCTTCGGGCTGCTTAAACCCACTGCAACAAATTTCACCCCACAATCCCCTATTTCATTTACTATCTCAAATAAGAGAGATGGATTCTTTATAGCATGCGGTCTACCTACCCACAATGCGATTCTATCTCCCCCCGCAAATTCTCTGATTTTTTTCCCTGCACTGGATTTTATTTCATCTGTTTTTCTTCTTCTGTAAAGTGCCGTATCCACCGGGTTATAGATGACTTTAATCTTTTTTTCATCGACTTTATAATGCATAACCAATCTATCCCTGGTGAAGTCACTTATGGCCAACACTGATCCGGCATTACCTATCAGTTTCTCCTCGCTTTTTATCAGCAGCTTTCCTGCTGGGGAGCATAAAATCATCTCGCTTATGGACTTTCCCTTAATATCTTTCAGTGCGAGAATCAGGTCTATCCAGCTGCCATTGGATATCACTATCTCCCGGGGGGTTTCTTTGTTGATCCACGGTAAATAGAGATAAAATGCCGGGAGATACCTCAGTACCCTATCAGGTCTTTGATTTCTGAGTTTCAGGTGTGTTGATAAATAAAACATTGGATCGAATTTATCGAAAAAGGGGGTTATATTCCTTAATGCGATGACCCTGAATTCCGGTTCACATAGATTTATCCCTTCTTTACTCCTGGTGTTGGTATACGCACAAACACTGAAGCCTTCCTGGAGGAGAAATTCTATCCCCTTTAGGGCATTAATGCCTATACCCCCATAACCCAGTTCAGGGGATATTACCGCCACCTTCTTCCTTACTTCCATTTTTTCATTTCACTACGAGGTAATTACCTATCGCCAGGTATTCAAGCCCGCTATTAATGAAGGTGTCTAAGGCGTCTTTGGGGGAGCAAACCATGGGCTGTCCATGCAGATTAAAGGAGGTGTTTAAAATACCGCCGTACCCTGTAAGACCTTCATAATACTTCAATAGTCTGTGATAGCTGGCGTTGTGTTCTTCATCCACCAACTGCGGTCTGGCACTGTGATCCTTGGGGTGTATTGCTGCTATAATATCCCCTCTTTTCTCGGAGGTGTTAAAGGCCATGGTCATGTAAGGGGATTTAATGTTCTTTGGGTTAATCAGGTATTCATGCTGTCTCTCTTCAAGGATGGACGGTGCAAACGGCATCCAGAAATCCCTCATCTTTATGGCATTATTCAGTTTATTTATGTTCAGGAAGTTGGAGGCATTTGCCAGTATGGATCTGTTTCCTAATGCACGTGAGCCCCACTCATTTCTTCCATAAAACCTGGCTACAATATTATTCCTGGCTAATTCCTCTGAGATACTCTTTTCAATGTTTTTCTCCCTGCAATAATCCAATCCATATCCCTCTAATCCACTCTCTATGTCAGAGTCACTGTACTGTAGGCCGTAATAGATCCCTTCGGTTGGTTTTATTTCGACATCCCCCCCGTTTTCCTGGCATATGCCGGCATATGCCTGATAGGCGGAACCAATGGCACAACTCTCATCCCCCGAGGAGGGAAAGACGTAGAGGTTGTCAACATCATCTAGTTCCATAATCCGTCTGTTTGCTTTTACGTTCATAAAGACTCCCCCGGCGAGGGCAAGGTTTCTGATTTTGGTTTTGTGAATAGCGTTAGTAACCCATTTCACTATCAGGTCTTCTGTAAACCTTTGTATGGCCCCCGAGATATTGTCGAATCTCTCCAGTTCATATATCTTTTTGAGGTAGGGGTAGGCGTACATCGTGGATCTGACTGAGTTTCTCTTGAAACTCAATCCCTCCACATCCATAATTCCCCTCAATCTTTTGTATATCCCTGAGAAGTAATCTTTTTTGGTGTAGGGTGCCATACCCATCAGCTTGTATTCATGTTCCAGTGGACTCATGCCTAAACAGAATGTGGTGTAGGCGTATAGCTCCCCTAATGAATTTCCTTCCCTGGTTTCTGCTATCCTATTGATTCTCCCGTTTTTGGCTGTAGAGACGGTGGAACATAATCCGTCTCCTCCACCATCCAGGGTTAGAACCAGGGTATTATCCCCCTTATCATAAAAACTTCCGTAGTATGCGGAGGCAGCGTGCGTTAGATGGTGGTCAGTAAACACTGCTTTTTTCTCTGGAATACCTGCTTTTTTCATGTGTTTCAGCCTCTTCTTCCTGTTCCGTTGTTTGTAGAGGGTAAAGAGGGGGCTTTGTCTGAATAATTCTATGAGGTTGGAGGAGTTTTTTTCCGACAGCCTGTACCATTGGAGCAGTTCCTCTTTAGTTCTTTGTGGGGGGTTGTGTTTGAAACTGAAGGTGAATAGGTCAATGTCTTCGACGTCAAGATTATTGTGCTCTAGGGTCACATTCAATGCCTGATGTGGGAAGCCATTATAGTTCTTTATCCCATTTAATCTCTCTTCCTGGATGGCGAATCTGATCACCCCATCCTCCAGAAGACAAACTGCTGCATTATGGTTGTCATGTATCCCAATGATCTTAGTGCTATCCCTCATTTTAATCGGCGTACCTCCTTGTTCCCTCGATCTTCTCCCATGAATGTGAACTACCTACAAGGATGTAGGTTAGAAACCCCTTCAGGCAGGAGTATTGGGAGTGCAGGAATGAATATATGAAGGATTTCCTGTAGACTGCCAGGGTTACTAAAATAAGCAGGAGTATTAATTGAGTCTTTACCTCCAAAAAAAGGAATGTGGCGATGGCTATCAGGATGAGGATGGGTGAGATTATGTGGCTGAAGAATTTGAAGGGGAATATCAGAAGCCCGAAGTATCCGTATCGTGGGTTTAGGGTGAATGTGTGAAACCGTAGCATTACCTGTATCAGCCCCTGAGCCCGCCTGTATTTCTGTTTAGTTCTCTCCTTAATTTCTGATGGGGCGTATTCCAGGTACTTCGCCTCCGGGATGAAGATCACCCTGTAACCTTTCTTCCTTATTCTCAGTGCCAGTTCCGTATCATCGGCTACGGAGTCGGGGTGGATTTTTTCTATCAGTTTTTTCCTGAATGCGGAGAATTCACCGTTGAAGGGGAATGTGGAATCCAGGATGGATTCTGCGTTGTTAGCCAGGTGATAGTAATGTCTGTAGGCTGATTCCACCTCAGGAACGATATTCTCATCTACGTTGATGATTATCTGCTCTCCGGTTAGTGCACCAACCCTGGAGTCCGCGAAATAGGGCATAGACACCTTCAGTACATCCTTTTGCAGTCTGCAGTCTGCATCCGAGATAACAACTATTTCGCCGTTACAGTGTCTGAATACTGTGTTTAAGGCGTTTGCTTTCCCCCTCCTCTCTTTCTCTTGGATAAGCTTTATATCTCTATACTCCTTCACTATATCTATTGTTTTGTCTGTGGAGCCTGAGTCGATAACTATGATCTCTAGTTTATTCCTGGGGTAATTTAGGTTCAGGGTATCCTCTATTTTTCCTTTGATGGTGTTTTCTTCATTCCATGTGGGTATGACTATTGAGGTGGTTGGTTCATAACCCTGCTCTCTTTTGACATCAAGTTTTTTGTGGGATACTGTGTATCTGCATAATAGGAAGTAACTGGTGTATACTATGCCTATAATTAATGTGCTAAGCCAGAATATTATTTCAGCTAAATACATTTTATCGTACCTATCTCATACAATGTTCACATATTAATATGGAATTAAGCACATAAATACTATTTCTCCAATATTTAAATAAACAATCGATAAACTGGTTTACCCCACTAATCGATATTTATTCCCTTCAACAAATAAATTAATCAAGATGATTCCCATAGCTAAACCATTAATCGGGGAGAAAGAAAAAGAACTTGTTTCAAGCGTTCTTGATTCAGGGGTTATCGCCCAGGGACCGAAGGTTAAAGAGTTTGAGGATGAATTCGCGGAATACATAGGTGTTGATTAT
Source organism: Candidatus Altarchaeota archaeon (assembly GCA_034716875.1). Classification (GTDB taxonomy): domain Archaea; phylum Altiarchaeota; class Altiarchaeia; order IMC4; family QMZM01; genus QMZG01. Next base: position 10,686 of record JAYEKX010000050.1, read on the forward strand.
GCAGTAGCGGTCAGCTCAGGAACCGCCGCAATTCACTTATCCCTCATGGCTCATGGTATCGGGTCGGGGGATGAGGTTATCACAACACCCTTCACCTTCATCGCCTCCGCAAACGCTGTCCTCTTCTGTAATGCAAGGCCTGTTTTTGTAGATATTGAAAAGGATTCCTTCAATATTGATCCGGAAAAGATTGCGGATGGAATAACTAAGGAGACTAAAGCCCTTCTTCCGGTGCACCTCTACGGGCATCCAGCTGATATGAAGGAGATCATAAAAATCGCTGAAGACCATAACCTGGTGGTGTTGGAGGATGCCTGCCAGGCCCATGGGGCTGAAATAAATAACAAAAAGGTTGGTTCTTTCTCCACTGGTTCATTTAGTTTCTATCCGACAAAAAACATGACTACCGGGGAGGGTGGGATGATAACCACCAGTGATGAGGAAATAGCAGGGAAACTGAGGATGCTTCGGGCTCATGGCTCCAAAGAGAGGTATGTTCATGAGATGTTGGGGTTTAACATGAGGATGACTGATATAGCCGCCGCGATCGGTATCGCCCAGCTTTTGAGGCTTGTTGAATTCAATAATTCACGGATCAGGAATGCTGTTTATCTCACCGATAAACTACGGAATGTTGATGGGTTAGTCACCCCGGGGGTGAGGGAGGGTGTTAAACACGTTTTTCACCAGTATACAATCCGGGTGATGGATGAATTCAGGGTTAGCCGGGATGAATTAATCACTATCTTAACTGAGAAAGGAATTGGATCCGGCATCCATTATCCTGTGCCTGTACATAAGCAGCCTTTATACCGGGATCTTGGTTATGCCGTTAATCTGCCGGTTTCGGAGGGGTTGGCTCGGGAGGTTTTATCGCTACCCATCCATCCATCAGTGACGAAAGAGGATTTAGATTACATAGCAGACACTATCTCATCTATTTAAAAAAAAAATGGAGAATATCAAGATTCTTGGCAGGGTTAAGTTTTATGGAAAAACACTGGTTGGCGAGGGTTCGGTTATTTTTGATAACTGTGTCTTCGGGTTTCCTCAGGGCGATATCTTGAAGGAGATCCTGGATAAGAACATGGATATTGAGGATTTTGATTTCCCCGGGACTGTTGTGGGGCGTAATGCTGTTGTCAGGTCAGGTTGCATATTCTATAGTAATGTTTCTGTAGGGGATAAATTAAGGACCGGGCATAATGTCCTGATCCGGGAGGAGACAGAAATAGGGGATGATGTATTGATTGGGACTAACACCGTGATAGACGGGCAGGCTAAGATTGGGTGTCACGTCAGTATCCAGTCTAATGTTTATATCCCCCTGAATGCGGTGATTGGGGATTATGTGTTTCTTGGGCCGAATGCCGTACTTACTAACGACAAATACCCTGTCAGGGAGAAGGAGACGGAATTATTCGGCCCCATAATCCGGAGGGGGGCTAGTATCGGATCCAATGCCGTGGTCCTTCCGGGTGTTGAGGTGGGGGAGGGGGCGTTAGTCGGCAGCGGCTCTGTGGTTACGCATGACATTCCTCCCTGGATGATTGCTGTGGGTAATCCTGCTAAAGTAATTAAGGAGGTTCCTAAAAAACACAGGGTTTTAAACAGGATTTAATTCTACTTCTTTTTCAGGGGTCTCCTGATCAGCACGTAGGACATCATTGGTGCCAGTACCATTATTACTGCTAGTGCTGTAATTGCTTCTGGGGCTGATATCGGCACATCAATGAGTGCTACACCTATCCGAGCAACACCCCTAGGAGAGATCCTACCTTGCTCACTACCACACATCGCATCTTTAGTTGCACTAACAGTTATGGTAGTATCTATGGGGCATTCAATATTTTAGGTTGGGTAGTTACAAATTGGCAATCTACTTCAATTTCGATAGAAATTCATCACGCGATACCTTTGCCTGTTTCATGATAGATATCAGGGTTCCTTTCGCCAGTTCATGGTGGTTTGGAACTGTAACAAGCAATCTTCGCTCTTCATTCTATAGATGGATATGGCTGCCAGTCTGTCGATGTACCTGAAATTCAAACATCCTCAAAACTTTAATGACGTCTTTAGCTGATAGAACTGGAAGCCTGGACATATTTCTCAACTCCAATATTCACAAAGGATGTCTTATACTTCTTTGGTGCTAATTCTAAAAGGATTTGATAATGCTCCTCTAATCCCTTCTTCAGATTCTTGAGTGCCTCCCTCTCAGTTAATCCCTGATCTGCGACATTTGTTATTAAATCTACTGCAACGAAGTATTTTCCTTCTTTATGGAGCTGGACTATAGTTTTCATTATATTAGATTATGTAATTCATAGATAAAAATCCTGATGAGGTTATTGCTTAACAATTTCCATCACCCTCAAATTGTTTCCAATTCGAGCCATTACAAAATTTTCTCTGGTTGTGGTTGCTCAACACATCCATTGATCAAAACAATATAAACTGCTACAATCCCGATCAACCACAATCTTTTATTGTCCATTTAAATCCACACAATGACTTTAATCAATTAATTCAATCCATTACATTCACTACTTTAAAAAACGAAAGAGATTTATGCCGAATAAAACACATGTTAATCTAGGGTGAACATCTATGGAAAAGAAAGAGGGGGTAGGGGGAATACATACTTTCTGGAAAATTATTTTAAGCCTTTTCTTTTTGCAGATACTCTTTTATCTGCTTCCTGAATTCAGTAAAATCCTTGAGGTTCTGGGTTAGAAATTCATAAACCAGTTCGTCATTTATTCGCCCATGTCCTGTAATCAAATTACAGGACAGTAAAAATTTTTCATAGGAAAATTTTCCTTATATTTATGCACCATAATATTTCTGAATCCCTTCATATCCTTTATCTTTTCCCCTAACTCGGGGGGTATTACCTTTTTCTCAATCAGGATGTCGATGATATTCTCTTCATCTGTAGGCAGTCCCAATCTTTGTGAGGAAACAATTATGGCGGCAGTGTCTATCAGGGATTCTATAGCCAGTTTAAACTGCTGAGTTATTCCTCACTGTTAGGTAATATTTCTCTTAATTCATCCAGATAAGTATCCACCTCATCCAGCTTTAATAGCACCCTGTTCTTGTCTTCATCGTCCATGTTTTGCATCTTTCTTTAAGTAGGAATAGTAAAGCCTTAGATATTTTTCAAAATCTTCGTATTCCCGTAATGTTTGCAGGTAAGTATTGGATATCCCTTTATAGTCTCTATAATAGAGGGGTTTTCCATGCTTAATTACTTCATTTCGGATATACAGTGGAAGATCCTGAAAAATTTGAATATCAAATCTGTTACTAAGCCGTCCTTGAACATTTATCCTAAATCTGAATCTCTCTTTTTTATCACCGTCATAGTGTATGGCTATGTCTATGTCTGAAAGTGGATTATCTCTGTTTCTACTTAGTGATCCATATAAAACTATGAAGTCTATTCTACCCTCGCTATCTAACTCCTTTATCTTATTTACTGTCTCCTCTATGTTGGTTTGCATTTCAACTGCCTCCATATGTATTGGATATGAATCTTTAAATAACCGCAAAGAGGAGATTTACTTTATAAAACATATATTAATCTAGGATGAAAATCTATGGTAAGGGAAAGGAAGAAATTGTTGATGCATTCAGGAATGGCGAGGTTACGGTAGCTGTTTATGGGTTGGGGAAGATGGGTCTTCCTTTGGCTGCGGTTTTTGCTGGTAAGGGGGCGAAGGTCATTGGCGTTGACGTCAGTGAGGAGGTGGTTGAGGGAATAAACAATGGGGTGAATCACATCAGGGAGGAGCCTGGCCTGGATGAGCTTGTGGCCCGAACCGTTGAGTCAGGTAACCTGAGGGCATCCACTAACCTGGTTGAGGCTGCGGGTAATTCAGATGTCTTGATTATCCTGGTTCCTACGTTGATAAGGGATAATAAACCTGACTTATCAATCGTTCATTCCGTGGCGAAAGGCATATCATCGGGCCTAATGAAGGGGGATATTGTTATCACGGAGTGCACTATGCCTCCGGGGTCTACGGAGGATTTAATCCCTGTTCTTGAGGAGTCCGGTCTTAAAGTGGGGAGGGATTTTGGTCTTGGTCACTGCCCGGAGAGGACTATGACCGGGACGGCGTTACGGGATATAACAGGGCAGTACCCTAAGATTGTTGGGGCGGGGGATGAGGGAACAGAGACTGTGTTAACTGCATTATATTCCGTAATAAACTCCCGGGGCGTGATCCCTGTTTCAGGGATTAAGGCTGCTGAACTGGTTAAGGTGTTTGAGGGCGTGTACCGGGATGTGAATATAGCCTTGGCTAATGAATTAAACCGGGTGTGTGACCGGCTTAATGTGGATTATATGGCGATTCAGGAGGCGGCGAATACCCAGCCTTACTCCCACCTGCATACGCCGGGGGGTGTTGGCGGTCACTGTATTCCGTATTACCCTTATTTTGTTATGGATAAGGATACTGTTCTTTTGAGAACCGCTAGGGGGGTAAATGATTCCATCCCCGATTACATTATTCATTTAATTAAGGAAGTTTTAAGGGAATCCGAAAGGGATTTAGGCGACTCTAACATCATGATTCTTGGAATCTCTTTTCGGGGTGGTGTGAAGGAGACTATTAAGTCAACCGCGATTGAGGTGATAGAGAAACTGAAGCCTCTTTCCGGGGGTGTTTATGCCTTCGATCCTTTGTTCAGTAAGGAGGAGGTTGAGTGTTTTAATGTGATTTACTCCGAGGGTTTTGGGGATATGGATTGTGTGGTTATCGCTTCGGATCATGATGAGTTCAGGGGCTATAATTGGGGTGAAATCGCGGGGGAGTTGAGGACTAAGGCTGTGGTGGATACCCGGCAGGTTATTAATCCGAAAGAAGTCAGGGAATTGGGGTTTATCTACAGGGGGTTAGGTTATATATAATAAAGGTTTCTATCTTATTTCTTTTTCAGGAGTAGGTAGGCGAATGCTGGTGTTGTTAGGAGTATTGCAAGGGGTATTGCTTCTATCGGGAATTCTGGAGCAGGCGGGATTGTTGAGGTTGTTGAGGTTGAGCTTGAGGTTGTTGTTGAGCCTGGTAGTGTGGTTGTTGTTGTCGGGGTTTGTTCTTCAGGCAGTGTGGTTGTCGAGGTTTCGGGTGGTTCGTCTTGTGGGTCTTGGTTTGGGTTGGGTGGTGCTGGCGTTTCTAGGATCGTGGTTGTCGAGGTTGTTGAGCTTGAGCTTGAGGTTGTAGTCGGGCTTGGTAGTGTGGTTGTTGTTGTCGAGGTTTGTTCTTCAGGCTGTGTGGTTGTTGTAGTCTGTGTTATGGTAGTTGTTGTGCTCTGTAGTGTGGTTGTTGTGGTTGTGTCTATCTCTCCCTTATCGTTTCCGCCTGTGATTTTTTTGCCGGGGGTTTTAAATCCCCTGTATCTCACTGTTGTTGTTGAGGCTATGGTTGGGGATGTTGTCTGGGGGGTTCTTGTGGTTGTGGTTACTTTGTTCCCTTGG
>JAYEKX010000051.1:0-4361 GCA_034716875.1 Candidatus Altarchaeota archaeon
TGGCTTTCTAAAGAAACGATTGACAGGATTATTAAGGAGCAGAAACAGGAAATTAAGAGGCGGGTAATGGTGTTGAGAAAAGGTAAGCCATTACCCGAGATTATCAATAAGATTGTTATATTAGTTGATGACGGTATTGCTATGGGTTCCACAATGCGGGCAGCCATAATGCTTCTCAGGAACAATAAAGCAGGAAGGATTATAGTAGCATCACCTGTTTCAGGAAAAGAGGTTGCAGAGGAGATGGGGGAAAGGGTTGATGAGATAGTGGTTTTGGAGAAACCTGAATTTTTTCAAGCAGTAGCACAGGTTTACAGGAACTGGTATGATGTTTCAGACAGGGAAGTGATTGAATTAATGAGTAGATGGCAGAATAAACAGTGAAAACTAGCGGATATGGCCCCGCTTTGCTCCGCTTAAACTACCTAACTCTGAGCTTTGCTCGTGCGTGTCAGAGCAAAGGTCTGCTACATCTGCAGCTTCAGATTCAACGATTTATGAACACATTAATAAAACTACCTGATGACATTATCTAGTTTTATTGACTCTCCAGTAACGTAACATTCTGGGCTTGCTTACCCCGATCAGTCTCCGCAACATCAAAGGATACGCGATCATTATCTCGTATAAAAACCCCTTCTTTCACAGAGGTGTAATGCACAAAATAATCCTCTCCATCCTCTCCATTAACAAAACCATAGCCCTTCTTCCGGTTAAACCATTTAACTGTTCCTTCCATTTTTTTAATCCCCCCATAGGATAATTATAGAAAGATTAGATTTACATTAATAATAATGAGGGGGATAATATAGTGTCCTATTTCAGATGCGTTTATTAGAGATGCGTAGATGAGTATTGATTTGCCAGACTTGGATTATCTATTTCTTTCCCATGGATGCCTCAACCATACATGGAGATTGGTATATGTAGTTTTAATCGCAATAAAATAGGGGGGCGAGGATTTCAGGGAAGGATTTATGAAGACAAAAAAACTCTAAGAAAATGAGGGGTAACATCATTCTTTACACGGGAGATGGAGGTGGAAAGACCGCTGCGGCCTTAGGTCTGGCTTTAAGATCCCTGGGTCATGGGCATAAGGTAGTAATGATCCAGTTCATGAAAGGCAGGAAAGACATTGGTGAATATCTTATTAAAGAAAGGCTTTCGCCAGAATTTGAGGTTTATCAGGCGGGTAGGGAAGAATTTGTCAATCTGGAGAAACCAGATGAGATAGATAGGAAACTGGCTGAGAAGGGTCTGGAATTTTGTCGAGAGGTTTTAAAGAGAAAGCCTGATCTCCTTATCCTCGACGAGATGAATATTGCTGTTGCTGCCGGTCTTTTAAATTTGGATGAGGTCTTAGCCCTCCTGAAGGAGATTCCCGAGGGGATGGTAGTGGTTCTAACCGGGAGATATGCACCAAAGGAGTTGATGGAGAAGGCAGACTATGTTGTTGAAATAAATGATTTAAAGAGACCCGCCGAGGAAATACCTCCAAGGAAGGGGATTGAATACTAAAAAAAATGATTGATGCAATTGCATGTGGCTCCGGGAAGATTGTGGACTCTGTACTGGATAAAGGAGCCTCCTTTGCCATAGACCTGAAGGTCAGGGTCAGGGTGGAGATTACAGAAGGTAAGGAGTTAACAGGTGACGTAGACCCTCTTGTAGAGGAGATAGCAAGGGATACATTAAATCTCTTTGGTTACGATTACGGCCTGAAAATAGAGGTTGAAAGCGAGATTCCTCCTTCCGCGGGCTTGGGAAATCCTGAAGCGGTTTCTGCAGCAACCGTTACGGCCGTGGCTGGAGCTCTTGCAAAGAAACACGGCTCCGTGAATGAACTAAGAATAGATAAATACATGAAGGAGCAGTTCCTGATAATCAACAATAAAGTTGTTGATAAAAAAAAGCTTATAGACTTATGTGTTAAACCGGGTCTGGAGTTTGACCGGGTCTCAGCCAGCTTCTATGGAGGCTTCATAGTCAGCAACAACAGGAGAGGGGAGATACTCAGGAGGGGGGAGATGGAGAATCTGTCAGTAGTCCTCCTAACTCTAAAGAAAGAGGAGGGAATTGATCCGGATGAACTCAGATTATTCAGTAATGAACTTGAGATTATGTGGGATGAAGCCTTGAAGGGTAATCTATACACTGCAATGAAACTCAACACCCTATTATATAAAAACAGTGTAGTGAAAGAGATGCTGAAGGCTGGCTCCCTGACGGCATCTGTTTCATTCCCGTCCGTAATCGCTCTGGTGAGGGATGAAGATAGAATCAGGGGGGTGGAGGAATCCGTCAGAAATAAAGGAGTGGTCAGGGTAACAAAGGTGTGTAATGAGAAAGCCAGAATCCTCGGTAAATCCAAGAGGATATTTAAGATCAAGGAGTTCCTGAAACTGAAGGGGGGTGATGAGTTTCAGTTACTCTAAGGGTTTTATAATTATGGTAGTAGTTTCTATCCTGCTTTTTTTATCAGGTATTTGGATATACTTAAAAGAAAAGAAAATTATATAGGTGTGCCCCTGCGTCATACTTCACTTAACAAGGATTATGACTCCGCTCCCTGCGGTCGCTCCGCCCTTCGGGGAAATTTGCTTATCAGCAAACTTCTCATAATCCAATACGTTGGGCACTACGTTGCTCATTTTATCACCTCAGTTTATCCTCACAAAAAGCGTTGGGCACTACATTCTGATGTTTCTGCTCCTAAACTCCGTCTCTTGCTCCTAAAGTCGGCTGATTTTAGGGATTTACGAGCAACGCCGGTTTTACGGGAATAATTATATTAAAATCCATATAATATCTTATACCATGGAATCTCTCTTATACCGTTCACCCCGCATCTATGCCCTCGCATTAAATATTATGCATGGAAGCAGTCTACAGAAGCGTTATGAACTTATATCAAGCCACATTGATGCAGGCGACAGGGTACTTGATGTTGGATGCGGCACCTGCATGTTATCCGGTTTCATTGAGGGTGAATACTACGGGATAGACCTGAATGACAGGTTCATCACATATGCACGAAAAAAGGGACTGCATGTTGAAAAAAAAGACATCACGTCATTCAACAGATTCCATGAATTCGACGTCTGCGTAATAACAGATATACTCCACCACATATCACCTAACCACCAGGAGTTTCTTAAGACGGTGGTGAATGAATCAAAAAACAAGGTCATAGTCTGCGAGCCCTATGTACCCGAGGGGAGGCGCGAAATAGTTAACAGGATATCCAGGTGGCTGGATTACGACGGCATAAACAAACCCCCGCTGGAGTGGCTGAATAAGGAAGAACTCCACAGCTTCTTTAATGGATTCCAGCCGCACAGGATATGTGAACTGGATGATGACATCATAGCTGTTTACAGGAAATACTAGAATACTTTTCCTATGCACTCACCATCCATATAAATAATCAAAATAAGTAATATACTACCATGGAGGGTAAAAAAACATACACTATCCTGAAAATTCTAGATTCAGTTGGTTCAGTTAAAGGTAGGACAAAACTCCAGAAACTAATTTTCTTAGGTCAGGAGGAGGCAGGCTTACATAATCTTTTTTCATATCGTCCCTATCACTATGGACCATACTCCCAGGAACTAACCGGTTTAATAGATGAGCTTAAACTGGGGGGATATGTTGAAGAAAAATGTAGGGTATCTGATGACTTCATCGAGTATGAGTATAACATCACACCAAAGGGTAGAGAACAGTTATCATCCCTTGAGAAACAACATCGGAATGAAATTAGCTCCAAGACGATTAGAAAAATAAAGAAGTTAAATAAACAATCCAGAAATGAAATCATCTCCTATGTCTACCGAAAATACTTGGATAACCTTCAATAACCCTGAATTTATGGGTAAGCCAACTAAATCAGTTCTCTTTGACAGCCGGCCTGTAAAAAATCTCCTTGAAAGTTTAGGTAAACAAGAGAATCTAAATCTCAGACGGCTTTTCCTACGACATAGTTTACCGACATTAATCCTTGATGCAGGTTCTGAAGGTAAAATAAAGCAACCTGATCTGGAAGAGGCTCTAAAGTTTGTAAGCAGGTATCGTCTTATCCCAAGTATTAAATCAACCAGGTCAAAATGCTCTTACCTGAAAACAATTAAAGCCATATATGAGCCAATAGATACATATCTAAATAGAACGCTTGATCTGGATTTAGAGGAGGTTATACAGAAATGTGTGGAAAAGAAGTTGATGAAACAGGATTCAGTTTTAAAACAGATTCATCCAGGGAGTTCAGAGATAGAATTCTATGAATTAAACCAGGACCTGGATACAATATGGACTAAACCCGAATCAGGGAGAACGGAGGGTATATTCCTTGAAATGTG
>JAYEKX010000052.1:0-4360 GCA_034716875.1 Candidatus Altarchaeota archaeon
AACAATTCCGATAATCGACAATATTAACAATATTAAAATTCCCTGGACTATTTTTTTGTTCATCATAATATTTATTCATCTCACTTATTTAAAAGTATTTCAAAGAGGGCTCGCAATTTCGCACAACGGAAGCAGCATATACGACGTTGCGACCGAAGGGAGCAATGTCCCGAAGGGCAAGGGCGAAGCCCGCAGCGTATATGCTGTGTTATCGGAAGTTGCATATTCCTTGTCGAAGGATAGATATTATCCCCTCAATTATTTGATCGATCTTTTCAGGTTTAAGATGACCGACTCTATACAGGATAATGTGACGATCTGCTGTAAATATGTGATTTGGTCGTGCATTACTCTTTCTCCTAAGCGTTCCAGTTTCAAAATCACTCTTTGTAATGGAAGGTTATTCTAAGCCTTTCACTACGTTCTTTCTCAATCTTTACTCCACTCATCTTCCTCTGCATTAAGAGGGCTGCCGCCTCCTTACCCCCCCTCATTAGTTCACTCAGGACTAACCCCTAACTCTTTCTCTTTCTCAGCAATCTTTAGCCTAGTCTTTATAACCGTATCTGGATTCAGCGATATTGAATCAATCCCGCACTCCACGAGAAACTCAGCGAACTCCTCATAATCACTTGGAGCCTGACCGCAGATCCCGATCTTCCTGCCCTTCTCCTTAGCGGTTTTTATCACTTGGGCAATCAACCTCTTCACCGCTTCGTTTCTTTCATCATAGATGTGGGCGACCAACTCAGAGTCACGGTCCAGGCCCAAGGTCAGTTGAGTCAGATCATTGCTTCCGATGCTGAAGCCGTCAAACACCTCCGCAAACTGATCCGCGAGAATGACGTTACTCGGGATCTCGCACATGACATACACCTCAAGACCGTTCTCCCCCTGCACCAGACCGAACTCCTTCATAGTCTCAACAACCCTACGTCCCTCCTCCACCGTCCTGCAGAAGGGAACCATCACCTTAATGTTAGTTAAACCAAACTCGTTTCTAGCCTTCAAAAGAGCCTCACACTCCAAGCCAAAAGCCGGTTTATAATCCTCATCATAATAACGGGAAGCACCCCTCCACCCGATCATGGGATTACTCTCCTCCGGTTCATATAACCGGCCCCCGATAAGATTAGCGTATTCATTAGTCTTGAAGTCAGACAAGCGAACGATAACGTCGTTAGGATAAAAGCTGGCAGCAATCCTCGAAATCCCCTCAGCAAGCTCATCAATAAAGAATTCCACCTTATTCACATACCCCCGGGTTTTCTCATCAATCTCTTTTATAACCCCTGCGATCTTCTCATCAGTACCTGCCTTTTTCTTCAATTCCTCATAATGTATCAAAGCGAGGGGGTGAATCCCTATATACGAGTTTATGATGAATTCCTCCCTAGCCAGACCGACTCCGTCGCAGGGAATCTGCCCCTCAACAAAAGCCTTATCCGGGATCCCAACATTCATCATTATCTTTGTTTTAGTTTCAGGCAACTCCTTAAGATTCACCTCCTTGATTTCAAAATCCAGGAGACCCTCGTAGATGTAGCCAACCTCCCCCTCGGCGCAGGAAACCGTAACCTGTTTAACATCCTCTAAAACCTCGGTTCCGTTATCTGTTCCGATCACGCACGGGATCCCAAGCTCCCTGGAAACAATAGCGGCATGACATGTCCTACCGCCTCTGTTGGTGACGATGGCTGCTGCAATCTTCATTATGGGCTCCCAGTCAGGATCCGTCATATCTGTAACCAGAACCTGCCCCTTCCTGAATTTACGAATCTCCTCTGAACTATGTATGACATTCACTTCTCCTTGACCAATCATCTCTCCGACAGCCTGTCCGTTAACCAAGGATTTAGCGTGTTCATTCAATACATAAGTCTTCATAACATTCACATCCTTCTGGGAGTGCACGGTCTCCGGTCTCGCCTGCACTATAAAAAGTTCCCCGGTGCCTGTATTCACTCCATCACCATCCTTAGCCCATTCCATGTCCATGGGTTTAAAGGAGCCGGCTTTCCTGCTGTAGTGATCCTCAATAATGCATGCCCATTCAGCCAGTTTCAGGGCCTCATCATCAGTAATACAGAACCTATTCTGTTCATCCTCGCTGGTGTCGATATTCTCCACCTTACTGTCTGCATACACCATCTTAATCTTCTTAGAACCCAGTTTCCTGCCAATGATCGGCTTCTTACCCTCCTTTAACGTGGGCTTGAATATATAGAATTCATCCGGGTTCACAGCCCCCTGCACCACATTCTCACCTAAGCCGTATGCCCCGGTGATGAAGACCACGTCCTTAAAGCCGCTTTCGGTATCGATAGAGAAAGACACTCCGGAAGAAGCTGAGTCACTCCTCACCATCTTCTGAACTGCAATGGATAAGTAGATATCGAAGTGATTAAATCCCTTATCTGTTCTATATGAAATAGCCCGGTCTGTGAATAAACTGGCGAAGCATTTCTTACAGGATTCGATTACAGAATCCACTCCCCTGATGTGGAGGTATGTATCCTGCTGTCCGGCAAACGAGGCATCCGGCAGATCCTCGGCGGTGGCACTTGACCTGATAGCAACATCCGTATCCTCTTCATACCCTAGTTTAGTATGCATTTCCTTATATGCCTTTGCTATCGCCTCTCTTAAGTCCTCAGGGATTTTTGCATTCCTTATGATATCCCTTACCTTCTTTCCCCTCTCCTGTAGATTAGCTACATCATGTGTATCGAGGTCAGAGAGAATTCTTTGTATGTCATCCTCAATCCCGCTTTCTTTAAGGAGGTGTTTATAGGCGTCAGCGGTTACGGCAAAGCCGTTTGGCACGTTTATTCCCTCATCCATTAGCTCCCGAATCATTTCGCCGAGTGAAGCATTCTTCCCACCCACAAGGGGAACATCCTCAATACCAATCTCATCAAACCATAAAATAAATTTATTGTTCTTCATTTTACAAATCACCGTAAATATAAACGCATAATATTAGATTTATCCTTGAAAATCAAGAAGATTATATATCTGATTGAAACTATTTATTTAGACTCCTCTCTTATATCAATACCTAACCATAAATCCAGTGAATTCCCCCGAAGGTTTCTCAAATTCCACCTCGACCTCATCCACCTCAGAAAACCGCGGTCCTACATGACACCACTTCAGCATCTCATCCACCCTCTCTTTTTCACCCTCAAATACCGCCTCCACTCTGCCGTCCACCATGTTTCTCACCCAACCCGTTAAGCCGAGAGCAACGGCCTTATCCTGTGTGTTTGCTCTGAAGAAAACCCCCTGAACCCTCCCTGAGATATAGGCGTGCGCCCTTTCCATCTTATAGCCTTTATTTTTTTAATCTATATATCGAAAATTAGAGATTAGTTAACCAAAAGGTTAACTTTTTATAAATAAAATCCAATATTTATCTATGGAGAATTCAACAGAAAAAATAATCCGTTTATTACTCACATATCCAGACCGTAAATGGATGCAGAAGGATCTGGCAGAGGAAACACACTGCTCCAGAGCATTTGTAAGCAAACTAATGCACAGGTTCCAGTCAGAAAACATTATAGCAAGGCCCTATAAAAATCAAGTAGTTCTGGTTGGCTTTTCGAAACTGTTGAATAAATGGAGTGGCATGAGAAAACTCCCGGAGCCGGTTTACATAGAAACAACCTTTTCTGAAGAAGAGATTGAGGGATTACTGAGGAAACAGAAGGATTATGTTTTGACTTTATTCAGGGCCGCATGGTACAGGACAAAATTTATGAAAACAAACTCCTTTGAGGTGTATGTTTCTCCAGGAAACCTTGAGAGATTTATGAGCGGCTTCGGTGACAGAACAACGAATCCAGCAAAGTTCATCATCTATGAATGCGGGGAACAAGTTTTTGAGGGCATGGAAGTTGTTGAGGGGTTAAACCTGGTTTCAGTAGTGCAGAACTACGTGGATTTAATGAGTTTCGGCGGGACCGGGAATAGGGTTGCGTTTAATCTAGGAGAGAAGTATGGATTAATAGGGTGATGAATGAAATGAGTGAAAAAATAAAAGGAACAAAGAAAGGGGATGTGTTGCTTGATGCTACTACACTGGTATTTTCAAATGATTTACTTGTTGACAAAAAAGTTAGTGTTGAGACAGTATTTGATCTCGGAGTTCTATTAGAGAGTTTAGTTCTAAATGAAAGAATTTTGACTGTTCAACCAGCCAATGACCCAAAAAATAAATTTGAGAACGTAAAGAAGTTCATAGGTGATGATTTTATTGAAGCAGTAAATGTATCTCATGATGGTGGTAGACAATGGGAATATTTTGAATGGTGCAGGTTACTCCAAGAGGGAAAATCGTTCTTTCCAATAAAAT
>JAYEKX010000053.1:0-1018 GCA_034716875.1 Candidatus Altarchaeota archaeon
ACTGCAGTAATCATACACATAAGAGGCACACGCTGAATTACCCGTACAATACGTTGTCATCGTACCAGGAAACGAATTCGGGCAATCTGCATCAATGACGCATTCCCCGCCTTGTACGCAAGCACCAGCAGTACATAGGTATCCAACCGGACAATGTGCGCTCGCCTGACCACGACTACCTCCAACACAATAATATTCTGTCAGCCATCCTTCATTAGCTCCAGTACCACAGGTATCATCATTTCTAATTCCATTACAGATTATATACCCGGGCGTGTACCAATTCATTCCGTCTGGATAATTGGCTGTAACATCAGAATCCGTGCATTCTGCAAATCCACTTGCAGTCAGTGCAAGTATAATTAAAACAAACAGGGTAGGGGATTTACGTTTCATTTTAAGCACACACATATTCCTCATACTGTTGAGTATTCCAGTTATAGGCACAACATGTATCGCCCGGAGTGGTGCATTCATAACCGCCCAAGCATTCGTTAACGCCGGCTTTAAAAAGAACGTGATATATCGGCTCCCCAGATTCACCGCCCGTTTCTGATACACAATCATCTAGGTTGGGATTAGCGAGATAAAACTCGATTACATCCAAAAGATGATTTTTAGTAAACTTACCTTCCCCCCTATAAACATCTTTTCCAACCACAAAGTATGCACCCAGGTATTCCTCCTCCGTAATCTGTGAACCCCCTGCAGGTGGTGCATAGATGGCATTAATACCTAAGAACAATAAAATAATCAATACAACAATTCCTAATATTATTTTTAGCTTCCTCATTTTTAATCACCTCTCAGCAACATTTACCTAAATATTTGCAGCAATCACCGGTGGATACCAGACCAAGCCTAGGTAGTCTGGTTTCACATGTACCACCCCTATCTGCGGCATTACATGCAGTAATCTGAAGCCTTGATAAAGGTATGTCGGAGGGTAATGTACCTAGAGTGGGTTTTGCCTCCGTAGTTGAAGGGGGTTTTGCCTCCGTAGTTGAAGGGGGTTTTG
>JAYEKX010000053.1:1028-16095 GCA_034716875.1 Candidatus Altarchaeota archaeon
CTGGGATCAGGCCATGTCCGGGGAGACTGGGGGGGGGGGGGGTGCAACACCAGGGGTTGATGGGGGTTTTACCACCGTAGTTGGGGTGGGTTTTACCACCGGCTCTTTTTCTGGCGTCTTAGTCCAGAGTATAGAAAACCCAATCAAAACCACACAAACCACTAAAATCATAATACCTAAAGATTTACTCTCCATTTTGATTCACATTACTTTATTTACACAGCATTATATAAAAACCTTGTGTTTTTATATTAGAGGACCACAACAACAAGGACCAAGTCCTTGATTACAGCAACATTCTTTGAATCCTGATACTCCACAAAATTCATCTATATCAGCTATATCATTGTTATTTATGTCATCTCTACACGTCGGCGTACCAGCACAGGCAGTAGAACATGCATTATTTCTGGTGCATGCATAGGTATCATCTAAGCATACTGGCACCGCCGGTGTAGTGGTGGTGGTAACCCCAGGAACAGTGGTGGTGGTAACCCCAGGAACAGTGGTGGTGACCCCAGGAACGGTTGTTGTGGTAACCCCAGGAACAGTGGTGGTGACCCCAGGAACAGTGGTGGTGGTAGCCCCAGGAACAGTGGTGGTTGTTGGCCTAGGGGGGTTCCCGATAAGACACCGACAGGAATCCTCAAACGGGGTTACGTTCGTATTCACAACCAAATAATTCACCAAAGGACATGCAATTATAACCAAAATCAAGCCGACAACAGCATAAGCCACCATACTCTTAGCCTTATTTATCTCTTGGGGGTCATCAGAAGCCATATACTTCATACCGGCAAAAATTATTATGAGGGCAGTAATTCCGCCCGCAATATACCAGATAATGGTAAGCAAATCGCAAACCACCTTATTTATTCTCTTCATAATCACCTCAGTCGGCTTCAGGGTTGTTGTCGTTGTTACAGTGGTTGTAGTAGTGGCGACAGGTGGTGTTATAGACACATCCGTATCCCCGATGACAGGATAAGGACCAGCTCCAATATCAACTATACCCTGGAATACTCCACTTGAAGCACCAAAGGGGACAGCAACCGTATAGGTAAGATCCTGATCCACTATCTTACATACATCAAGATCGCTGCAATTCCATTCTATTCTATTACCCATGTCAGTTCCCCCTGTAGAGATATGCGATACAGTCCAACCAACGGGATAATACTCCGTCACGTTCACGGATGAGGGCAGATCAGCCTCATCAACATCCATTGTTAAGGTTACCGTAAAAGCCGAACCCTCCGCTGCACTCACAGGCAAATCCCTACTGACCGTGGGGTCTGCTGCAAAAACACTTAACGTCAAAAACAAGAATAATCCAATGAGAAAACCAAATCCCTTTACATCCATCTTAAGATACTATTAATTAAACAGGTATTTATACTTCAACCCGAACCAACAGGAATATAATAGCAGTTGTTGTAGTGGTTGCCGGTCCAGCCACATCTTCCGGCTTCACATAGATTAAGCTAACTAAGGCGGCCGCAATTATTATCACTATTAAACCAAGGATTACATTAATTATCCCCCTCTTAGCTTCCTCCCTATCCGCAGGGCTGCCGGCAGTCTTCCACTTAACAGCATGTATGGTTATCATCAACGTAGCTATCCCGGCAGCAATACCATACAACAAAGCATTAATTCCCCCGATAGTCTCTATAATACCGGAACCTGATGGGGGTAGAGTAGTTGTTGTAGGAGTGATTATTGTTGATGTTGTGGTGGTGGTTGGAGCTGGCCCCCCCGATACCATCACCACACTATACAATAAAACCAACACAGCCGCCAGCATAACCCACGTACTGCTTTTTTTCATCATCCTCGCACCAAATTAAGAGGGGGAAAAACAAGAGAATAAAACACCCCCCCTCAATAGCTTATTTCTTCATGCTAATATCTGATATCACTCCATTGCAACACGCTCGGTCATAGTAGCCATCACTATTAGTGTCTCTAACGCCACAGCCCGGCAGGGCAGGTATCTCCTCCCAGCTGCCGTCGCTTATATCACAACCTACAGTGCATACACCATTATCACAGACTTCCCCTGTGGCACAGTCCTCAGCATATGAATCATCCAGGGTGGTGAAATCACATGAAACACCAGAGCAGTAGTAATCCTTCATGGTTCTTGTGCAGTATCTGGTACTGGAATCCAGGCAACTCCATGAGCATTCACTATGCCAGTCATAGCTGTCGCAATCCTCACAGGAAGTGCATCCACAATTACTATCGGTTCCCCCGCAATAACCTGTATTACTACAGTAGGAATCCCCGGCCCCCGGATTATTGCAGGAATCTAATGTGCATGAATCACTGTCGTCACAGTCGGCGTTGGTGTTACATCCGCCTATGGCGAACGTCCCCTTAAAGTCCTTGGTCTTAGAGCACCCAAGCTTCTCTGAACTGTATTCCACGGTGGCTTTCAAACCCGCCGTATCCACTACATTAGCTTCCACTATTATCTCCGTCACCTCACCAGGCGCTACACTCTGAGGCTGATAAAGTAGGGTGTAGTCAGGGATATTCAGATAGACCTTATCCAGTATGGCCTTCATATCCCCCCGGTTCTCTATCTCAACCAGTATCAATGTTTTACCATCCACCTCATTATAGGTGTATTTCCTAACCACCAGATCAGGCCCCCTCGTGCCTTTAACAGCATTAACAAAGAACCTCTCTGAGATATCGGCCTTGCTTTGATTACCCGGCTCACCGTAATACCAGGCTGACTGCGGACCCGCTATATCCACAAAATCATACTCGCCAGATGAACGATAGAAGATACACCTTGCCATGCAGGTGGTATACACCTCAACCATCCCCTCACCGGTTACCTTAAAATTATTCTCTGAAGTTTCTTCAATATTGCCGAAGTTGGAGCTTCTGCATGGGGAGGAACAGATCACTGCGGCATCAACCAAACATTTACATGAATAATGTGTTGGGTCATAACCAGGATGCCATGAAAGGCATCTAAGGAAATACGTGCATACAGGTACCCTGTAGGTCTTTGGTATATATGTCCCCTTCTCAATCTCTAGTATGGTCTCATCAAGGTTATCAACAAACACTATAGGTGGCGTATCTGTTCCACCACCCTTGCCAAAGAATTCTCCAGAGCCGGTTGTCTTCACCCTGATACTATCACCAACACAGCATTGATCACCATCCTTTAAATTAAAGCCCCTGTCCGTAACCAGCTGAGGCTCATAATAAAGGTTCAGACCGAATTTACCCTGGGGTTGCGGTGGTGCGGGTGGTACTGGTGATGGTGTTGGTGGTTGAGAATGAACTCCCTTCAAGCCACCACTCCTCTGAAAAACCTCTGCAGTGATGGACTTAGAGTCCCATCTGTCATTACTAATTACTGAACTGGCAGACACAGTAAGGGTGAAAGTTCCGCCAGGGGCAGCGGCAGACGGGGCAAGGGTAAGAATGATCTTTTCATTGCTGTTTGCAGGCATAGTGAAAACCTGCTTGGAAAGGCTTGTCCAGTGAACAATATCCCCCGCTACAACAACACCCACATCATCACTAACATCCTGATTATTCGTCACAACAACAGTGAACTCCACAGAGCTTCCGGTATTTACCTTTCCCGTCTCCGGTGAAACCGAAACCTCAATCGGTTTAGCATGTACAAAAACAGTGCAAAACACCATTAAAATCCCAACAATAAATAACTTTTTTTTCATTTTTCACACCAATTTTATTTATTTTTTATTTCTTCGTCTTAGACATCCATAATATGGCTATTATCACTATAATCAGGATAAGTCCAACCAACCAGTAGTTAGTGCCTTCCTGCTCTTCATCCGGTGGAGTGGTGGTTGCTGTTTTGGGTAATGTGGTTGTTGCTATTACCCCCCCACCTACTGTGAATGATCCCTCGGCCTTCAGATCATGGGTTAACTCCCTAACCGTTAACTTATACTGGCCTGACTTGCCTGAAACCCCAATATCTCCCTTGAATGAACCGGAGATGTCCTTATCTGAAACGGTATGAATAATCTTTCCATCAGGATCAATTAGGTATACCAAAATTTTTCCTTTCAAGGGCATTTCCCGGTCATCATTGTAGCTTACTGTATAGGAGATTGACTCCCCGGAGTTAATACGGTCTCTGGATAATTCCACCCCAATATTTGCAGGGACGTTTGCAAACCTTGAGTAATCATAAACCAGAGAAACCTGATCATGTAGATTACCTTTATCATCATACATGTCGGCCTTAAGAACAATATAGTTTAGATTTTTGGTTGGTTTAAAGGATACCTTTTTACCCTGCGGGGGTGTTGCAAGGACCTCAAAGGGCCCGTAGTTTTCCTTAAATACGGAATTCCCTTCTTCATCCAATATCTCCAGGGTCCCCTTTCCATTAAACACACTACTGTAGTCCGCTGAATTAGAGTAACAGATGAATAAGGTAGTCTCCTGATCCTTTGTCAAAGGGAACTTGTCTATGCCCGCATAGATAAATCTTCCATTGGCTCCGGATATGGGAATCCTCAGTTTTAGAATGGATTTTTCTTCAGAGCTTTCTGCTATGAACTTTATCTCATAGGTAGCGGAAGCTAAAGTCGGGAGTTCATAGGTAATATCTCCGGCACCATTAGCCTCCAGTGAAATTGTTTTCTCTACTGTATGCTGATCTAGTGGCTCTTCAGTCAGATCATCCCATCCGTAAATCCTGAGTTTTATGTTCACCTGTTTTGCAGGACCCTCATTTATTAATTTAGTCTTAATGGTAAGGGACTTGCTTTCAAGGACCCCAACTGGAGCGCCAAATTCATATTTCTTATTATTGATATAGGTATCGCCTTTACTGAAATATATTCGTGAAGTAGTTGATGATCCTACAGTAAAGGAGGTCATATCGCCCGGAACACCCGGGGGTCCATAGGGGAGCATGCTTAAACCAGCTAGGTTGAAGAAACCACCCACAACAAAGTATGTCTTTATAGTATATTCACCGGCCTTAGCCCCCTTCGGAACTGTCCATGTAAATTCTTTCCCTATAACATCCTTGTGTCTTAGATTAATATCCCTCTCAGTGAAGAATTCATCAATCATCTGTTCTCCCCGCGCAGGGTCATTATAGAATATCTGCACCCTAACGGAACCCTCCACAATAGGGGATTCCATCTGGCTGAACAGGTTATAGGATACATCCACATCATCCCCCGGGGAATAAGAACCTTTCTCAGTCATCAAGTCATCAAAAATCAAACCAGTCTGAAATTCATAGTATTTAAAACAATCCACGTCCTCTAAGGCCATAGAAGCCTGAACTAAAATCATCAAACCCAGGGATATTACCAGTATCTTTTTCATTTTTTTACACCATACTTCTGTTGTAATTTCTATTATATCTTTGTATTATATCTTTGTTGTATAGATTATAAATACCTTTCGATTTTATAGTTTTTATAGGCGACTGCTAAATATCTAAATGACATGGATAAACCCGTTTTTTTAGTAGTTATTTTTTTCCTTCTCTTAGCAACGGTAGCGTTAGGGGATGAGTGTGGTGATTGTTGCAGCTGGTTTTGTGATGAAGACTTATGTAAGCTAAAATGTGGTTTAACTGTTGTAGACGGGTGCTGGTTCAGGAATACTGGGGTGTGCCATAACTGTCTGAATGGAGATTTTGATATAAAGTCTTGCGGGGATTATCCAGATGAAAAAGGTTGTGAAGAAAATCGCTGTAATATTGGCTCGGGTTGTGAATGGAATGGCGTATTCTGCACACATAGGATAGCTCCTCCACCAGACTGTCGGTTCGATCAATGCCCCTCGGGATACAGGTGTATGGCAAACGGGGAATGTAGTAGCCTTTCTGTGGAGGAGTACTGTAGGGACCGTAACTATGCCTACATTCCAGACCTGCTCAGTAGAGACTGTGATGACCCCATCCTGCCTCCATTGGAACAAGGACTTTGTAAAGAATGCCAGTCAGATTATGAATTAAATAAAACAACAGGTGATATTCAAACCATCATCTATGGGATTGCTGCAGGAATCGCTATTTTAATGCTGACTATCAGTGGTATGAGCTTGCTGACATCGGATGACGCAGTAACCAGAGGAAACGCTAAAAAAAGCATTGGTTATATAATCCTAGGGGTGGTTGTCATAGTATCGGCGGTTAATATAATCGGGAGTATTTATAAGAACCCCCCCACTACACCCCCAGCCAATATGTCAAATAAAAAACCAATTGCAGATGCCAGAGTCGGCAATGCGTTGCCTGCAACACTAAAGTATGTTAATGTTAAAGTAGGGGATAATGTATATTTTGATGGCTCCCTAAGTAGTGATCTGGATGGGGATATAATAGGGTATAGATGGGATTTTGGTGACGGAACAATTGTTAGTGGGGAATCAGTGGAACATATCTACAATGAACATAAAACCTTTATGGTTCATTTAACGGTGAGTGATGAAGGAGGGGTGGAGGGTATGGATACGGCAATAGTCAGTACAAACCTTCTTGAGTCTCATATACTATCCCCCGGGGGGGCGCCGATTATCTATCAGATAGGGAGGACGGTGGAATTTAGGGGGGCAGGTAGATATGGGGTCCCCTGTAGTCCCCCACCGGAATATAGGTATAACTGGACATTAGACAATAAAACATTCCTGGGTGATAGTGATTCATTCAGTATGAATAGTCTGGATTTTACACCGGGTAAACACAACATCTCACTGGGTGTTGAGGACTGCGGAGGGGGTGTGGCTATGGATATTGTAAACGTAATGGTTGTTAAACCACTCAAGGCGGAGATTCTCATACCCTCAGTGGATGGTGAAAGTACAGCAGACCACTGTAAGGGCCTCTCCGCCAATTTTACCGGCAGAGCTTCCGGTGGTCTTCCACCCTACAGCGTTAGATGGAAGGCTAGTGGGGAGGTATTTGCAGAGGGGACTATCTCCGAGGAGGGTGGGATACACAGCATATTGGTGCCGCTTGGCTCGCCCGGCCTGTCCCAGGGTGTTCATGACATTAGTTTCGAGGTTACAGACCAACTGGATTTAAAAGCCAGGGATATTAAAAAGGATATAACTGTGGTATGTGACCCCTGCCTCACATTCTCCCCGAAGGGTCCGGGGGTTTCAATCGATGGTGTGGCAAGCAGCATCACTGTTCAAAAATATAGTTCAAGCGCGGAAACCATAATCATGAGCGGTTCCATCACCAATACAGTTGCTGTCGTACTCGCTTCGGGGGTAAATAACCATCCCGAGTGGGGAGTCAGTAATCCGGATGAATTGAATGCAGAACAAAGATTGCAGGCAATATTTGAATGGGAAACTGCTAACATGGGTTATCTTTACGATGATACTGAACTTTGTAAATGCTCATCTGTCAAAGCAGCCGGATGGAATTGCGGTCCTGGCGACCTTTGGCTTTCAGGCGGAGATGTGTTGGATTACACGCCCCCCTGTAACTGTAATCCCAATACTATATGCGGGGATTGTGATGATTATGCTCATCTATACATCAGCATGGCAAGAACCGCCGGCATCTCAGAGGACTGTGTTACCTTTAAGGTTGGTCCAGGACATGCCTTTAATTCCGCAAAGATAAACAAGAAATGGGAGTACGTTGATGCCCAAGGCGGTCAAGGCGCGTCTTGGAAGCAAATGTTGCAAGCTAGTGGTTATCCCTGCGGGGGATATGGGTCCCATAGCGGTTATACAGACTATACGTACCGTGACATATGCGGTTCATAGTTTAAGTTAGTAGGGAGGTATAAACATGAAGGGAATGCAAAAAATTATTTGGGTAATACCATTATTATTGATAGCGGGCAATGTTAATGCAGGTCTTTATTACACCGGGGATGTTGTTCTGAAGGAGGAAACAGTTACAATTAAAGTCAGCTATGAAAACCAGAAAGCTATTCTGGACGCCAATGCCAGATATCTCTTAAAGAATACTGGAGAGAGAGTAACTATTAAGTATGAATACTATGCATTTGGTCAGAGTCTTAAAGGAGGCGAGGTAACACTCGATGCAGATGAAGAGAAGTTAATATCCCTGGAGACATCAAAAACATTAGGGGGGAGTCCTTATTCATTAAGCATTGATTTCAACCTCCTACTGGATGGAAAATACAGTGGGAATAAAGCAGGTGAAGGGGAATTCATCGTTAGTTTCCCCTCTAAACCCACTATCACGGGAACGAACATAAAGCCAACCACAACGAGTGATTTAGGGGTTAAGTGGATGAAAACAGACTATGTTCCAGTGACAGACATCCGTCTCTCCTGGATTAATAAAGAGATTAAGATCACACTGAAGAAGGAGTTGATTCCAAGAAAGATAAAGAGAGGCGATGCCATCACAATCAGGGCCATTATAAAAAACGATGATGATGTTTCCTATGACTGCAATATGGCGGATAGGTACATGGCAGATTCATTCACCCCAATCGATGAGAGTGAATTTGAGAAAAGGGTTCCGAAAGTACCGATTGAGCCAACATTCTGGATATTTAAAAGGAAATTCACGCTCAACGCCAGGGAAGAAAAGGTATTTGAGTACAGATTGAAATTCCTGGAGTCACGGGGGATAACCGAGATGAATCTGTTGGGTTTCAGCTTCTCCATACCTGATGAAAACTTCTTTAAGGAATCCGACAGAGCATTTATGGAGATTATAGTCTGTAATAATAATGGCATCTGCGAAAGAGAGAGGTATGAGAATTACCCTAATTGTCCAGGGGATTGCCCCTCCGGCTCATCCGATGGCTACTGCGACATGATAGAGGACGGGGTCTGTGACCCTGATTGTGCTGAGGAATTTGATGTTGACTGTATTCCCTTAATGTGCGGGGATGGCGCTTGTGACTTCGGAAGGGGAGAGAACTATAAAAATTGCCCCCAGGATTGCCCCTCCGGCTCATCCGATGGCTACTGCGACATGATAGAGGATGGGATCTGTGATCCCGACTGCTCCCGTGAGGAAGATACGGATTGCGTAGGGGTCGTGGAGATTATATGTGGGGACGGTATCTGTAATACACTGGGGGGGGAGGATTACATGAATTGCCCCCAGGATTGCCCCGCGCCAGTAATATGTGGTGATGGTATCTGTGGAGTGGATGAGAACTATAAAAACTGCAAGCTGGATTGCCCCTCCGGCTCATCCGATGGCTACTGCGACAGGATAGATGATGGAGTCTGTGACCTTGACTGCACGCCAGAAGAAGACCCTGATTGTAAGAAGACACTGTCGGAATTTAAATACATTATTCTGTTACTGGCTATAATTGTCATTATCTTCTTGATTTATGTGAGGATGAGGAGGGGATAATGGGTTGAGGAAAAAAAAGAGATATGGAAGCAAAAACAATATTAATACTGGGTTTACTCCTCATCAGTTCAGTAAATGCCGAGGATCCATCAGGAAACCTCACCGTGAGCAATAGCATAATCTATATTGGAGAGAGTATAGACATCTTTATAGAGGGCTCTGATGATGTTGATGTAACAGAGATCTACGCCAAATACGAGGGTAGTTGGCATAGATATGATTGTGTTGGGATTCAAACCTACTGTAATCATACATGGACTTGGTCGTCAAGTGCTATTGGAACCTATGAAATCAGTGGATGGGTAAGGGATGATGAGAATGCTGTTTTCACTACCCCGGAGAGTTTTTATGTAACAGTATTGCCCCTTGGAACCACCACCACCGTTCCTGGGGCTACCACCACCACTGTTCCTGGGGCTACCACAACAACAACCGTTCCCGGGGCTACCACAACAACAACCGTTCCCGGGGCTACCACCACCACCTCAACCACTACTATCCCACCTATGCCTTCATTAGACATAGTCGGGGGGTTCATCAACTATGTAGTTTGCACCATCCTCAGGCTTATGTGGTTTATTGTAGGGGCTTTCGCAGCCCTATTGATAATAATGGCGGGGGTTGAATACATGACTACAGAGGATCCAAAAACCAGGGATAATGCTAAAGGCAGGGTCGTGAATGTGGCTATAGCCTTAATCATTATCCTGATTACAGTCCCCCTGGTAGGTTACATAATTAAAGACACAGATATTGCGGAACTTGAGTGCGACAACTGGACTTTGACACCCCCCCCAAGCATTCCAGTAACCACTACAACCCTGCCAGAAAACTATTGCAGGATATCTGCCGTGAATATCGGTGGTTATTGGGTTTACTGTGGTGAAGATGAGAGTTTTGGGGGTAACCCCGGGATCTGTCCAGAACACTTTAACCCTATGTTAGGTGGCTGTCCCCCAGGCTCTGTGATAGTGTGTAACCCCCCAGACCCAAATTGTTAATCTAATTTTAATGACAGAATTTTAATAAGATATATGGAAAAAACGGATCTGCTGGTTTTTGGAGATATTTCAATCGACCATTTCTATGAGGTTGACAGGATTCCCAGACTGAATAATGCCTCAGATGTGATAAAATTCAGGCAGTTCTATGGAGGGATGGGCGCCAACACCGCAGTGGTTTCAAGGGCCCTGGGTTTAAAAACGGGTTTAGTTAGTGTTATTGGAACAGACGCTGAGGATTATAGAAAGTATATGCAAAATTTTGGGATTACGCTTTTTTTGAAGGGGATTTTTGGCGATACCACCAAATCACTTTTCTTTAAACAGAATGGTGAACAAATCAGTTTCTTCTATAAGGGTGTGAGTGAGAGATTAGATGACTTGGATGTTGAAAAGGATTTGGGAATAAATAAGGATGTAATCAAGGATGTTGACTGTGTGTTTATGGCCCGCACTTATTTAAAGCTGCAGAGGAAGGTGGCAGGTATGTGTAGGAATAAGTTTTTAGTGTATAACCCAGGGTATGGCGTATTTAAATTCAAGGATATTCCTGAGAAATTTTACAGGATATTGAAGAATGCCAATGTCTTGGTTTTGAATCATCATGAACTGCAGCATCTAAAGAAGCTTGGTTTTAACATTAGGTCAACGCCCGGACCCAAGGTTTTTCTTATAACAAGGAGTGATAGGGGATGTAATATATATTCTAAGGGCGCGGAGGTGAATGTTTCTTCATTCAAGACTAATGTGATTGATAGTTCAGGTGCGGGGGATGCCTTTAATGCCGGATTTATTGCTGGGCAATTGAGAAACTTTGATGTTTATGACTCCGTGAAGATGGGGAATGCTGCCGCCTCCTTTATAGTTGAGAAATGGGGGTGTCAAACTAATCTACCCACATGGGAAATGGCCATGGATAGGTATGGGGGGATCTAACAGGGGGGGTTGATAAGGGGGCCCGCCCCCTTATTGTCCAGACTAATCTACCCACATGGGAAATGGCCATGGATAGGTATGGAGGAATCTAAACGCTGTAGAGGGGATACTCAACCCTCCTTTAAATCCTTTTTAGGTTTTAGTTTATTTATCTCTAGATCCAGCTCGATAAGTTGTTTTTCATAATCCCCGAGTATGCCTCTAAAGCTGCCTAGTGTAATCTCTCTTTTCAGGTATTTATTCCTGAGCGACCCTATTTTATTTTTTAAATCCGTTCTTTCTTCTTCCAAATGCTTTAACTCCTCACGCTTACGGCTGATTAACTCGAGTTTTTCCTCCTCTAAAATCTTTTTAAATTCTTCCTTCTCAGCATACACATTAAATTCCAACAGGGAGTTATATAGGTCCCGGTATACATTCTCTTCCCCACTC
Source organism: Candidatus Altarchaeota archaeon (assembly GCA_034716875.1). Lineage (GTDB taxonomy): Archaea > Altiarchaeota > Altiarchaeia > IMC4 > QMZM01 > QMZG01. The sequence continues at coordinate 12,738 of JAYEKX010000053.1, forward strand.
TTCTCTAGCTCCTTCTTGGCCATATTAACCCAGGGGGTTAGAGAGGATTTCCGTTCCCTGATGATTTTTATGAAATCATCCAGGGTGATTCCTCTCTTTGGCCCGCCTTTAAAGGCTTCCGCCCAAGGGATTTCGACGACAGAGTCACATATAGCTTTTATATCAGAGGATGAATAACCATCCGTTAAGCTTGCTAGTTTAGCAAGGTTTATGTCTGGAGGGATTGGTTTATCCCTACAGTGTATATCGAAGATTCTAATCCTGGCATCGAAATTTGGTACGGGAATAAATATCTGCTCAGTGAATCTCTCTGATCTCCTCAATGCAGGGTCTATGGCCCAGGGAGCATTAGTTGCCGCCATCACCATCAATCCCTTAGTCTTTCTGAATCCATCCATCTCTGTTAAAAACTCATCCACAAGCCTTACTTCACTTATCCCCATCAAATCCCTGCGCCCAGCGATAGCATCTATCTCATCAAAGAACAGTATTGCAGGGGTATTTATACTCGCTCTTTCAAAGATATCTCTAATCTTTTTCTCGCTCTCACCCCTCTCAGGAGACATTATGTCAGTGATTTTCACATTAAAGAAGGATGCATTACATTCCCCGGCGGTGGCTCTTGCTATGTAGGTCTTTCCGCATCCAGGAGGTCCGTAAAGAAGGAATCCCCCTCCGACTTTCTTCCCGAATTCTTTGGCTAGATCAGGCTTCAACAGAGGGTATATTATGGCCCTCCTTATCTTCTCCTTAACCTCTTTCAGATTACCCACATCCTTAAAGCTGATCTCCGGGGTCTTAACCTGATCCACTCCGCCACCATGCCTCAGTATATGCCGCGAATAGTTTTCATATAGACCTATCTCCCCGCTCTGCTCCAACATCCTATGAGCTGTCTTATACCAGGGGAGTAGAGAGGACTTCTGCTTGCTGATGGCTTTTATGAAATCAGACATGTTAATCTCCCTCGCCGTGCCTCCATGAATGGCTTCCTCCCAAGGGATTTTGGCGGCGGAATCACATACTGTTTTTATATCAGAGGAGGAGTAGCCCTCCGTTAATTCCGCCAGTTTTTCAAGGTTTATATCCTCAGATAACGGCTCTTTCCGCGTATGAATCTTGAATATCTCAATCCGGGTCTCTGAATCCGGTGGTGGGACAAATAATTGTTTAGTGAATCTCTCAGACCTCCTTAATGCAGAATCTAACGCCCAGGGGGAGTTGGTGGCTGCAATGAATAACACATTCTCCTTCATACTTTCTACCCCATCTATCTCCATTAAAAGCTGGTCAATAAGCATTCTCTCCGAATGCTCCTGATTGGAGTCTCTTTTGCCCCCAATGGCGTCGATTTCATCCATAAAGACTATGGAGGGAGCGCCCTTGGTAGCGTGTTCAAAAATGTCGTGTAAGGCCTTGGCCCCCTCCTCAAATCCTTTACTGACGAGGTCACTTATGTTTACATTAAAGAAGGATGCCCCGCACTCTCCAATGGTGGCCTTTGCCACATAGCTCTTCCCGCAGCCTGGCGGCCCATATAGAAGAATCCCGCCCCCCGCCTTTCTCCCGAATTCCTTAGCTAGATCAGGTCTCAGGATAGGATAAACAATCTCCTCCTTAATCTCTTCCTTTATATCATCTAAACCAGCCACGTCAGAGAAATTTATGGTGACTCTCTCCACAGGGACGGACCCCCTGGCACCGATCTCCGTACTTAAGGAGAGGGGCTTTATCTCTATCCCCTCCTTATGTTTCTCTCTCTTATTGGTGAAACAAATCGGGAAATGCATCTCTGGAATCCTCTTATGCATATTTTTTTTAAGGTATTCACAGCGTACGTATGGCATGAAGGTTATCGCCTCCAGCTCTACCTTAGCATCAAATAAATCCCTGAGGAGAGTGCTTAGTTTATCCACAGAGTATTCGATTGGGGACTTGACGTAGGATTCAACCATCTCTTTACTTAGGTCTAAAAAGAGGGATAGGTCATATCCCCGGTCGGAGAATTTAGGTATATGAAAGGCAACATTCACCCTCTCCTTCACTATAGTATGCCTCCCTTCGGGCTCTCCGAGTACCTCATCCATGACCAGACTGGATAACCCCTTGAGTGAGGGGGTATAAGTCTTTATCAAACCAATATGCCCTAGTTCCATTACCACGGTGGGGTTTAGATCCTCCTTCAGGGACTCGCCATACCTTAATAAATGCCCGAGGGTCCTCACAGATTCCTGAGGGAGATCCACCACCTTATTCAGCAGATCATATCGCTCTATTTTATGACCCTTCATATGGTAGAGTTCCCCATAAGTCAGATCAACGTAGAAGTGATTCTCCTTAATATCATAGGTGGTTGAGGACAATATCCCTTTCTGAATCTTCTCCGGCCTGCCGAGTTTGAAATCCACCATAGGCAGATAACCCTTAACTATCTCAGACTTTTCCCGGGGGATTAACGCCAGAATCTTTCTGGTTCCGGATTTAAATCTCTTCTCCGCCTTCTTTTCCCCATCTTCCGAGACAGCGAATGCTAGAGTATTTACCCTCTGAATCTCCATCTTTTCTTTATTATTATATGCAGGTATCTTTTTATAGGTTAAATAGGATACATTAACAGACTATAATGAAAATAATAAAGATTATTTCAAATTGGTTTAATATACTGGGGCGGCCTGATGAAACCTTGAGTGAAGTAGAGGATATTGATGTTTCAGACGGCATCAAATCATTGATTCTGGGTTATTGTATACCTATGGGGGTTGTCACCTTATTCCTACTTTTTCTTGCATTTATATCTCTTTTTCTTGGTGGCATATCATTATTTGAGAAAAACAGCTCTATGGCGGGGTTTTTTACAGGCGGTGTGGGTCTTTTGATTATGGTGATATGTTATCTAGTAATTGCCCTGGGTATGTTCCTTATCCTCCTTATTTTTTCTACCATATTCGCCGGCGTTATAAGGCTGTTGTGTATGTTCACCGGAGGTGAAGGTTCTTTACGTAAAGACTTGGGGGTTGTCTATTTTCTGGGTGGAGGGTTAGTCGGGATATTCGGGACTATGTATTTATTGTTCATACCAATCATGTTTGTTTCCATGATAATCCCTATTTTAGGTATCATCTTAGTGATTTTATTGTATTGTATACTCCTGTTATTAGCATCTTTTATCATAGGAAGCTATGTCGGCGCCCTCTTTGATTTACTTTCGAGGATAGAAAAAAAATCCCTTACCCGGCTGGGCGGTATTATGGGTGTTGCATATGGCTTGGCATTTGTAGTAATATACTTAATCTTTATAGCTATTTACTTCCTGTTTATTCTCTTCTTTTTCGCCTCTATTTTAGGGATGGCAAGCCAG
>JAYEKX010000054.1:0-15983 GCA_034716875.1 Candidatus Altarchaeota archaeon
ACTCCCAACAAAGATAATGGATCAAACACTAAGACTCATTCTCGCATACCTGGAGGATAAAGGCATGATTCTGACCGGTGAAAAAGGCATAGCCTGGATTGAAAACAACGACCCGAGATTTATCAAGATGATAGAGAAAAGCAAGGGTATAGAATTATGACAACAAAACCTGTGCAGGTGATACTTATCGGAGAGGCTGAAGAAGAATTTGAGGAATTGAATAGGATAGTTGGTGAAGAACAGGGTAAAGGCATATCCAACTCAGAGAATCAACAACTATTACGATCCATAAAGCGTACTTCTGAACTGCTAAAGAAGAATCCCATGTTCGGGATTCAGATAAGGAAAAAGCTAATTCCAAAAAAAATTCCAGTCTCAAACCTCTGGAAAGTCAATCTCACAGGTTACTGGCGAATGCTTTACACAATCAAGGGAGATAAACTTGAGATTGTGTGCTTTATTCTGGAGATCTGCAACCATAAAAAATATGACAAAATTTTTGGTTATAAAAGAAGATGATTAATTCAGTAGATTGCTCTTAATGTTCTTTCTCTTTAATAAAGATAATATATTAATATAATCCAATGGAGTGACAAAAAATGGGTGATGAACCTGATTACATGGCGGGTAAGGTAAGGCACATTATCTTCCCGGCGATTCTGGCTGGGCTCACCATATTTATCATAGCCACTGTCTGGGATATAAAATTGTATGGCATAATATTCGCCTGCTTTGGATCATCAGCATTTATTGTTTACGTCAACCCCAGATCAGAACAGGCCTCCGTCCATAACATCCTTGGCGCTTACCCCTTAGCAGGATTCTTTGGCTACGCGGTCATTGAATACTTCCTGCCTCACCTAACCTTTGAGGAGAATATAAACCTTGCCCTGGCAGGTGGTTTCGCGGTAGGCATCACAATGCTTGCTATGCTCATAACCGGCTTTAAACACGCACCGGCGGGTGGTGCAGCATTAGCTTTTGTTCTGAAGGTGCCGGACGTCAAAGCTGTTTTCCTGCTGATTGGAGGAGGAATAACCCTCCTAGTCCTCGCCAAAATTCTCACATTTATTGTGAAAGAAGAATATGAACTGGAGGAGGCGGTAAAACACGCCCTCATACACCCTAAAAAGAGGGGGTGATACTATGAATACTGCTCTGGAATCAAAATCTCTCTGAAAAAGATTAAGTGTTACATATAGTTCAGTCACAAAAAAAAGAGGAGGGTTATATGGTGGATCAGATCAAGGCTTATCTACTGTTTTATGCGCAGAGATTCTCACCGCTGAAAGAGGGTGTATAAATCAGATTACTGGGGGGTAAGATATGTTCATACAATGAGTTCCTCCAACGCTACAACACCCCTGGCTTTCTCTACATCAAGGGAATATTTATCTAGACTATGTTTCACGCCCCTCATCTTTTTTATCTGGACATACCTCATCACTTTATTATCTACATCCACTGTGCCCAAATCGATTAATCCATCACAGAGGAATAGCTCCGTGCCCATCAGAGATCCATCAATTCCTCTCTTATTAGGTTCAGAAACCTCACCTATAATGAACGTTGTTGTATTCATTCTTCTCAATTCATCAAAGAAGAGATAAATCTCAATTCTATTCTTTAGCGCACCTGCAAGTGTGTATAATGCATTTAATGAGTCTATAACCAGACAGGATATCCCCCCTCTTTCCTTATTATATTCTCTTACAGAATTGATAATCCATTTTAATTCACCTTCGATTTCCCCCGTTATTCTAGCTAATTTTCTTGAATAATCGTAGTCAATGACCTTAACACGTTTGGATTCTTCAAACCCCATAGCCTTCAGGTTAAGTAAATGTCTCTCTTTTGATTCCTCCAGGGTTATGTAAAGTGCCTTAGTATCTGTCTTCTTGGTATAGTTCATCAAAGCAGTGAATACAAAGGATGATTTTAAACTCCCTGTTGGACCCTCAACCATTATCACCGAATTTTCAGGCTCCTCCCATTCCATTACATTTTCAAACCCTTGAATTGATTGCCTTAACATTTAGACCACCTTGGATTTTACATATCTGCTATTCTATTAAATTTTAGGTATTAAATACCTTCATATCTCGATTATTTCCGCTTCCCTCTCCAAGAGCTTTAATTCCCTTTCCTGCAGGGTTAACGGGCTGAGGGGTATTATCAGACGCGAATTACTTACGGCTACCTCATCCCTCAATCGATGAAGAAAATGCAACACTCTCTCGAAATTATTGTGATGAATCAGGTATCCAAGTCCATCCAAGAGTATGATACTGTCATTGCTTTTATCGATAAAATCGTTTATCATGTGAAGTAATCTTTCAAGTTGAGGTGAAATGATTAATTCCTCACTAGTCTGCATCTCTGTTAACCATACAATGGGGGTCTTCTTTAGTTTATATTTTTCTCTAATCATTACTGGATTCGTTCGTGTAATACATAGTCCATGCAAACCCCGCATAAGCAGATCTACGAACAACTCAAAACCCCCTTCGGGGCTTTCTTCTTTTTTGAGATAGATATGTCCCTTTTTTAATTTATATCTAAGCAGTTGACACTCATCCATTGCTTTCGTTCGTATGTCGCAGTCGGGATATTCGGAACATTCAAGACAATTTTTTATTCCTCTCTCTTCAACACAAATTCTAACCGGACATTTTTCTCTTTTACCTGCGGTGGCGGCGGCTTTTTGTTTTTCTAAATTCCCTATATAGACATTACTATGTGGAATACCACAATAGGTCATTCCACTGGGTTCTGATACAGGAGTAATGTGGGGCAGTCTCCTCTCTTTTCTAACAGTAATGGCAGCTGCTAAAAAAAAAGCTATAACAAGCGAGATCAATTGGATTTTTATGACTTCAAATTCATCAACGAGCCACACCTCATTAACGATTCTCACAACAGAAAGAGCAAAAGCACAAAACATAGCTAAAGATACATAAAGCCAGATAGTTGATATCGACTTTGTTAATCTATAGTTTTTTATACCGTAAAATAGCGCCACCAGGAATAGCAGACCCTCTAATATTTTTATGAGTAGTATAATCTCATTCATCTATTTCACCTCAGCGTTGTACAGGTAATTATGGCCGTAATAACAGGTATAAGCAAGGATTGCTCCTGCTGCTAGTATGCTGAGATGCTCAAACAGACGGAATAATTCAAACAGATAGAATTCACGAATTATTGCAAATATGGTTGACAGAACAAAGAATCCAAACGCTATCATAAACAATCTCCATTTCCTTTGCAATTTGTATACAATATACATATAATAAAAAACAGCTATAAGTAGAGATAAGGTTATTATATGCGCAATTGTGAATACATGCACAATTGTGAAGGGTTCTTTAGACAGTGGAAACATATTGAAGGCACCATTAATTATTTGTTTTAGTTATAAATATCCAAAATTTTTACTCTCAATCCTAAATCCTACCGTGAACACTGAAACCAAAATCTTTCTGAAAAAGAAATTCAAGGGGTATTACTCCAGACACAGGATCCCGGCTCCCCCGGAGGTTGATAGGAGGGAGTTTGGTGTGGGAACCTTAAGCGATAAAATCAAGATCAGGCATAAATCCTTCAAAACAGAAAGAGACTTGGGGAATTTCCTCAGGAGGGAGGCTCCATACTACATCTCATACTCCACAGCCTACTATGAGTTCCCCCAGAACCAGCCTATGGAGACTAAAAACTGGCTTGGAGCGGAATTGATTTTTGATTTAGACATCAAAATGGATTTACTTAATTCCTCAAAACTAGTGAGGGTGAGGGATGAAACACTGAACCTGGTTGACTTCCTGGTCACAGACTTCGGGATTCCGAAAAAAGACATTCAAGTGAATTTCTCCGGAAGCAAAGGCTACCACATACATGTCCTGAATGAAGAAGTGAAGAAGCTAGGGGGTGAAGAACGAAGAGAGATAGTGGATTATGTGAGCGGGGATATTGATTTCATGGATTACCTAGAGCCTGACAGGGATGTAAACACGGGAGAAGAGATTATCACAGGCCCGAAAAAAGGTGATGCAGGCTGGTATGGCAGGATATATGCCGGATTACACAATTTCATAAGAGATTCACCTATTGAAGATCTTATGGAGGTGAAGGGGATTGGCAAAAAAAAAGCAGAATCCATCTACAGGAATAAAAAGAAGATACTTGATGAACTTGAACGGGGGAGGTATAATTATATCCCCCAGATCATCACCATAGATCTTCATTCCTCCCAAAGACCAGATCCTAATGTAAAAGAATATGACATGATAAAGAATGTAAGTTCACCCTTAGTTCAGAAGATTATTGATGAGAAAGCAGTGAAGACCTTGGCTGCAGAGGATACAGACAAGATGGTTACCATCGATACGTCGAGGCTGATACGGCTTCCGGAGACGATTCATGGAGGCTCGGGTTTAATCGCGAAGAAAGTTAAAAACCTGGAGGAATTCGATCCCTTAACGGAGGCAGTGGCATTCGGTGAAGAAAAAATAAGGATTGATTTAAAGGATAAGGTTTCCAGGTTTGAGATTGGGGGAGCTAGGTTCGGTCCCTTACATGGAACAGTTGAGGTTCCTGAGTTTGTAGGGATGTATCTGTTACTTAAGGGGTTAGGTGACATTCTGCAGTGATCATATCACAGTTTCTTCCCCACCCGCCTCAGCTTGGAGCCGCAGACCCTGCAAACGTCAAACTCCATCCCCTGCTTTAGACCGCATGAGGGACACATCTTCTCCCACTTATACTGTTCCTTTATACCGTCCTGTGCGGTAATGTAATACCTGAGTTTCAATGCCCTGGAAACATTCTGTATGTTATAATCATCGCTTACTATATCGGCTTTATACTCTAAAGCTAATGCAATTACATCCATATCCGCCGGTGAAAGACGCTGTATATCCCCTGTTTCCTTCGCAGTCTCTCTTACCTGTTCTATACACTCAACCGAGGGGTCTCTAACCGTTATGTAGCCGCTTCTAATCCCCAGATCTACCATCAACCTGGCGTTCCCAACCACCAACTCCTGCAGAACACTGTTGGTGATAAAATACCCTCCATCAGAAAAATCCATGTCTGAATGCAGAATTCCTGAGGCATCTAATACTTTCACTCTAGATCACATACTTTTTTATTAATTAATCTACTCGTATATTTATTTTATTGAACTATTGTAGTAAATACCCTAAAAACCCTGAAAGGGTTTCGTTAAAATGCACATAGGCATAATCCCAGACGGCAATAGGAGGTATATGAAGAAGAAAGGCATACTTAATCTTAAGAAGTCATATCAGATGGGGATAAATAAATTCTATGACCTCATGGATTGGTGCATTGACCTCAATATTAACGAGGTAACTGCGTATGCCTTATCTATAGAGAATTTAGGTAACAGAGGCAGACTGGAGATAAAAACCCTGCTGGGCCTATTCTCAGATCAGGCACTGAGCATCCTTAATAATGAAAGAATCCATGAAAAAGAGGTGCGTATAAACATCTGCGGGAATAAAGACTATCTTTTAAAAGCCGGAGGCAATGACCTTGGCAATGCCGTGGTGAAAAATCTCGGTAAGCTGGAGGATCTGACTAAGGACTATAATAAACTAACACTGAATCTCGCTGTTGGGTATGGGGGTAGACAGGAGATAATAAATTCCGTAAAAAACGTAATTAATTCCGGGCTGGAACTGAATGAAGAGAATATCAGGAAGAATCTATGGATCAGTGGTTATCCTGAAGTAGTTATCAGAACTGCAGAATCCCGTTTAAGCAATTTCTTGGTATGGCAGTCCGCATACTCTGAAATCTATTTTGTAGATAAATTATGGCAGGAATTTGAAAAAGACGATCTGGTGGATATAATCAACAGTTATAACTCCAGAGAAAGGAGATTCGGCAGATAAATCATGTATGTAATTGACTTTTACTCTTCTAAAGAATAATAGTATAAATCGTGTTTACCAACAACTCTAGGTGATTCTGATTGGCAAAAAAAAGAGAGGGAGCTAAGGCGAGAAGGGAGGATAGAGTGGATGATTCCGTAAAAACCGAGATATCACTTGGAGAAGGCATACGACATTTTGAGGAACCACTACTCATCATATCCATCCTCACATTCATAACAGTAATTATAAGACCCCTCATAGGGGGTGACTGGATGGCTCAGGGCCTAGTCGGCCTGTTGTTCCTATTAGCCCTGGTTTCTATCTACATAACCTATCTCTACTTCAGTGGTGAGAAAAGGAATTATTATTTCCTTGGAACGCCTCTTTTGATTGTTATAACCGCGATATTTTCATGGCAAGCCAGCGGGTCTAGCGCATTCACTGCGAGAGACTACACCGTGTTCTCCATAATGTCTGGTATCCTTTCATTGTTCTATGCACTAGCACTACATAGGATCATAAAGCTACGTCATGCAATAATCCTTACCTTATTCCTTTCAACCCTGATAATCCACCTCGCACCCGCATTCACACCATCCTATTCCCCTTTGTCAGGGAGATATCTGGCGGCCTTGGATCCATATTACTACTACAGGCATGCAAATACGGTAGTGGAAACAGGTTATGCACCTGAATATGAGACCTTAACCTATCCAACAGACCCCCCTAATCATGCACGAAGCCCCTTGATGGCATCTGTTCTCATGGGGTCTTTAGCTACCATTTTAATGCAGTTCGGTCTTGGTTTACATGATGTGGCGATGCTTTATCCTGGAGTTTTTTCTGCATTTACTGTGATGCTATTTTATTTATTACTCAGGGATTTATTTGGGGATATGAAACCCTATAACTATGCTGTCGCTCTCTTGGGGGCGTTTATGTTAATGCTTAATCACTCATTTGCTGCGAAAGCGATCGCCAGCAATTGCGAAGATGATGCCTTGGGTATGTTTCTCATTGTAAGTAGTTTTCTGCTATTTGTTATTTCATTTAGAAGAAAGAGCCTCATCTTCTCTATCTTAGCAGGATTTTCATTTCTGTTGTTGAGGATCTCATGGGCAGGTTATATGTACGCCATTACGATATTCGGGGTTTTCGGATTTCTCTATGCCGTAATCAACTTTATACATAAAAGGAATTGTGTAGAACATATACCTTACTTCGTAATTCCCATGCTCATGACCCAGCTTTACCCCCTCATTCTTCATGCAAGAGGGATTTTACCCAGATTTGTTATGCCGTCACAGACATTCCTTTTACCTTTGGGGGGGGTATTACTTGTCTCATTCTTTTTAGAGGTAATAAGGGGGTATAGGGCTGGAGAAACCAGGGTTGAAGAAAAGGAGGGTGGAATAGGAAATCAACTTGAGAATCTAATCCATAGATACACCAACCATATCGGGGCAATACTCTTATTATTAACAGTATATTACCTCTTCATCATATCTAATCCAGCTGATATTATGGATTACGCAGTTGGTTTAATAACAGGTGCTAAACAAAGAGGGATAATCGGGATGACCACTGCCGAGCAGAAGGCGTTATGTTCCTCATTCAATCAAAGCTGCTTGAATGAGCTCATGAATCATTTTGGACTGGCCATACTCTTTGGACTGGGTATGGTCCCCGTACTCCTTTATTTCATGTTAGTTAAGAGAAGTCTTGGCGCAACATTTGTTTTAACCTGGAGCCTACCCATGATTTATGGAGTGGCACAGAAGTCACAATATCAGTTTACGGCAAGTGTTCCCATAGTTGCCTTAGGTTCCACTATAGGTTTAGTTATTGCAATGAAATGGAAGGATATTCAGGGTTTACGGGTGATCTCAACAATAATACTTGTATTTACGCCACTGCTGTTTTTCCTTTATCAGGGGGGTGTCCCTTATTTAGATGGACCCTTCGGTGGAACCACCATCATGCATATGGGTGCCGGCCGGGATAGAATCTATTGGGAGGATACGCTAAAGTGGCTGGGGGAGCAACCAGACAGCATCAGGGTATTGACGTGGTGGGATTATGGTCACTGGATAGCTGCAGTGTCAAAGAGAATTAGCATTCTTGACAACACAAAGAATAACGGTTTTATGGTGCAGGATATTGCGAAATTCCATGTGGTGGTTGAGAATGAAACCGAGGCTTTAGAGATAGCTAGAAAATATGGGGCTACTCATGTGGTGATTGACTACACTATGATAGGAAAGAGCGGTGCCCCCCACTTTATAGCAACCTCCGGTCTTGGAGGATATATACCCTTTAAGGCAACAGGTGTGGGGATTGAATGTATAAAAGGTCATGGCTGTGTTAAGCTTATTGAGGGTGCGGGGGAGGATTATGCATATACCTACATAGACCAGAATGGCTCAATAGTTATAGACCTTAGTGGGGAGTATGTCATAAATAAAACAGAGATACAGCTATGGGATCTTGATAACAGATATTACAGATACCAGATAGAGGTGTCTGGTGATGGAGTAAACTGGAAGAGGGTTGTTGACAAGACAGAGGGTGAATGGAGCGGGCTGCAGATAGATTCATTCGATGATGTCAGAGCCCGTCTTGTAAGGATAACAGGAACATATTCCTCCACAGGGAATGAATTCAGGGTTTCTGGTGTTAAGATGTATAACCCCAGATATGAGGGCTCTGGTATGGGATATAGTCACTGTGGATTCTCACCCGGCAGCAGTGTTATAGAGCCGGTGGTTACTCAGAATGATGAAGGAGGATTTGACAGGATCAGTGAACTCAGATTCATGTGTAATCTTGGACTGGGTGAGAATAAACGTCTTGGCTTAAATTTCAGAATCAAGAATCATGGGGGTGAATTCAATCCAAAAACAGATATATCAGGCATAAACGTGGAAATCTTGGTTTGGATACCGGAGGAGGAGCGGTGGGTGATTGCATCCTCAATACCCTGGGAGGCCTGGAGAAGCGATCGTGGAGCATCTATCCTGGGGGTACAGCCGCCGGGGGACATTTTATATGGGGCACTTCATGACCAGGAATTGAAAGGGAATTCAATATTTAAGTTCGACACCTTCAGAACATTAATCTATGTCCCCCAGTTTGGTGAGTATAACTTCAACAAGGTTATGATGACAAAACTCTACCTCGGGGATTATTTAGAGGAATATCAGGCATTGGGTTTAGCTGACCCTACAATAGAGAAACCGAAATACTTCAAATTAGTGAATCAATTCTCAGGGAATATAAGGACCCCGGAGGGGGATAAGTCCTCGTGGGGTTACGTCAGGGTTTATGACATAATCTATCCCGAAGAAGGGGTAAATACCTCGTCTACAGAATCTAGTCCGGAGTCCTGAAACACAAGAGGAATGAATCCCAAAAAGTTCTTATAAAAGGATTCATAAATAGATAACATGACATTCCAGAGGGGACAGTCAGGTATTGAATTACTCATGATCATCGTATTTATCCTACTTATCTTCACTATTGTGGTGATGATTGCATATGACAGGAATAGGGAGAGTAACGAGATTAAAATCAGAATCGACACTAAGAGGATTTGTAAGAGTGTTGCGGATAATATAAACAATATAGCTGAACAGGGTTCCGGCTTTTATCGCTATTTCAGCCTCCCCAGCAGAGCATACGGGGAAAATGAATACAACATAAGCATCTATGGAAATTGGGTGGAGATTTCTCTTGAAAATTATACCTACCCCTGGATAATCCAGATAGTCACCTCTAATGTTACTGTATTCTGCCTGGATAAGGATTTGAATAAAAGGAATAAGGTATTTAATGATGATGAAATGATTTATATCATATGCCATAAGCCGGAACTGATGATAGTGAACGGCAGTTTCCATCCGGTTGAGGCATTAACTAATGAGAGCATAAATGTAAGCATAGAGGTTATGAATTTTGGGCCAGTAGACTGTGGACAATTCACTGTTTCATTTAATGTTTCATTTAATAACGGCACTGTAACAGCCCCTCCCTTGAGATCGGAAGACACTACTGAGGTGAGATTTAATATGACGGCTCCCGGAACATGTGGTTACTATCCAGTAGAAATCAGAATCGATGCTAATGACTCCATTGAAGAAAGCATAGAATCAAATAATTTTTATAACGGTACCCTGAATGTGGTATGAAAAATTTAGGTGTAAACGGGCGCAGATAAGCAGCGGTGAATTACTGGTAGCTTATTTTATATTTTTCCTAGTCCTGACTCTGGTTATTACACGCTGGAGTGAGACTATTAAGGGTATAGAGGAGTCTGAAGACTTATATAATCTTGAGAGCGTTAGTGTGGATATTGCAGAGAAACTGGTGAGGACGAGAGGAGTCCCCCCGGGGTGGGGTATAGAAAATGTTTCGGTCATTGGTTTAGCTGAGGAACCAAGAGTACTTAATCCAGAGAAGGTATTGATTTTTCTGGACATGATGAATGATTCGGCATTCAATAACCCCCCATGTAATAACCCCACAATTTCTAATTATGAATGCAATAAACCCATGCTCGGGATTAGGAAATATGACTTCTACTTCACCCTAAAGGACATTAATGGAAGTATTATTGAGATTGAAAACAAATCAGGTTTAACCGGCAGAGAACCCCCGGAGGATACTGAAGGACTTGCAGTAACCCGGACCGCAATACTTAATGAGGAGATAGTGAGGGTTATATTGATACTTTGGTATGGGGGGTAAGGGCGTTGCCATTTATTTCACGTAGACTCATATATTTGATAAATGCTTTAGAATGAAAAACAAGGGTTATGTAGTAATACTGGATGCCTTGATTGCATTGATCATTGCATTATTAATGCTTACAACACTCACCAAGCTACATGAGCCAACTGCGAGCAAGAGTAGTGCAACCTTTTTCAAGAGTCTGCATTATATGTCTGAGGATGTGATGGATGTTTTGAATAAGCAAGGCGTCTTAGATGAGATAGGAACAAAATGGGCCGCCGCCAATGGCTCCAATAGTTCAGGGCATTGGTTGAATGCCACCAACATCTCCAGAGGATATCTGGATAAGTTAATACCTGAGAGATTCGGTTACAGATTAGTTATAGATGATACAGATGTACTCTATGACTCAGATTCTGATCCAGATTCAGATAGACCTCCGGATGCTACAGCCTCCAGTAAAACCCATTCCACAAGACTGTTGGTGGGTTACGGTAGTGGTCTTCCCACAAGGGGTCATGTGGCAAGGGCATTCCTCACAAATATCCGGGAGAAGACCACCTCCAGTTATACGTATTTCGGGGGCTTTGTGGGGCAGGGGAATCTAACAAAAATCATAACACTCCCTGATGGCATGGACACAGTTCAGAGCATCTGCCTGGAATATGCTGCAGGAGATAATTTCAATTTAGATATTGATGGAACCCCTGTTCCTGTTGTTTTTCCCAAGAGTTCAGGGAATATGACTGCTAACTGGCAGTGTGTGAGCAATCCCGATAGTTACATACCTGGGGGAGGTAACCACACCTTTAATATAATATTTCTGGGGGATGATATAATATATCAGTACATTGGTGGGGGTTTTATCAGGGTAACCTATAATACATCAGAATTTAATACCTCTAAGGAGACAGGAGAGAGTTACTATGAATTTCCAGGCATTGAGGGTCTGATAAACCTTTACTCATCATTCTATGTCCCAGGTGTTCTGAATTCCATGGATATGCACCTTAAGTTCTACAATAATTACTCCACCTATTTGACCATGGGGGATGTCAGGGTATTTGATACCCGGAATAATGAAAGCAGGGAATTCTGCACTATAAACAATAATGAATATACCTGTGATATTCCAGACACTAACCTCAGCGGTATATTAAATGACGGCGGCCTGGACTATGTCTTAGATCTTAGCGAACAAACTATTCCACTGAGGATGGGTGTGGAAAATATTACTGCAACCAACGTGATAGGGTTTGCTGACGTGATCTTAATCACTGATCTCTCAAGGAGTATGAACTGGCGTATTGGTTATAATGATAATACCAGCGGTGCAATAAGACTATGTGATGATCCTAGTTTGTATAAAAATGATACCCGAAGGGTTTCTCTGGCGAAATGTCTGGATAAGGAGTTCATAGACTTAATTCTGAATATCTCCGGGAACAGGGTGGGTTTGGTGGGATTCAATGAGAGTGCCTATGCGTCACATTCCTTGACCGATGATAAAAATGATTTAATAAATGAGGTAAATAATTACCAGGATTCACCCTCGGGAGGAACCTGCGCATGCTGTGCCATAAACAAGGCCATAAACCTCCTGGATAATTCACAACAACTTGTCTCCGTTGTCTTGACTCCTCCTGTAGAGTCTCCACATCCATATTCAAAGAACCTGGAGCCTCCCACCTCAGGGACCTGGACCATTAATGGGTCTCCTACAGCCACCAAGATGAGGCTGCATTTTACCAAGATACGGACCGAAGCTAACGGAGATTACCTTTGGGTTACCGACAGTAATGGGAATCATGTCCAAATGCCGGGATGGGAGGGGAATGAGAGGCCTAATGAGATCGATAGTGATTTGGACATACTGGACTACTGGTCGGGATGGGGTAATGGACGTTTCCTTACCGTAAATCTGGATACCAATAATCCTCATCAAGAATATGGGTTTAAGGTGGATAAATATGAATACATAGAGGAGGTGGATATCAGTAAAAGGGAAAGATATATTGTAGTGATGATGGATGGAGTAACTGGATTTCATTGTGGGGGCTGTAATAATACCAATGGATCCTCTGATTGTAGCGGGAATGTGAGTGATTGTTGGGGCCCTCAATGTGATGATGCCATAGACGATGCTATCTGCGCTGCCTGCAGAGCTCATAATGATCATGGTATACATGTATACTCAATTGGCTTTGGTCCCGTTTCAGTTAACTGCTCTAACGCCAATCGTACCCTGGAGGGGATAGCAATATGCGGCAATACCTCCTATGATGGAAGCACTAATGCCACTGAATTAAAGGATATCTACCATGGAATTGCAGAAGAGATAGCCAATGTTACATATCAGTCTCAAGCCATGGGTATAACCGGGAATATAACACCAAACGTTCTCTATCCCGAGTCTTATATAAAATTTTCTTATTCCCCGGTATTAAACTACTCTGGCTATGGAGAGATTACCCTGACCCAGAACACACAACGTTTCAATGATATTGAGAACTGTACAGGATATATCTATATAACAGATATGTCTAAGGTTACTGATATGAGGATGACGTCCTATTCCTCCAGATACTGGACAGATTATCTGGTGGTGAATAACCAGACTGTTTACACACTCAGAGATAAACACTTTGGTGATGACTATATGCTAATTGGGGATCCCTATATAGTCCAAATTCCACCTGTTCTTATTAATCCCGGGTTGAATAACTCTATTTTGATAGAGACTGGGGATGGCCCAGATCCACCTTACACGGGATGTTCCCCGGATAATAGAGCGGTTTATACCATAAGACTCAGTGGAAGGGTGGGCTATGGTGACGTACTTCCAAAAAAGAGCGGGTGTAAATGGACGATTCAGTTTGAAGACAACACCAATATTACCGAGACAATTCCGGATTACTATAATGGGACACGTGAATGCTCTTACACCTCAGGGAATATTAGTTATGATATGGGTGATGCCGTTGATGATGCCATCTTTAGATTGCTGCAGAGATTGGATTCAAATGGGAATAATAAAATTGATATAAGATTTGATTCCAACATGATAGAATCCGACTTCAGCAGGGCTGGAGGCATAAGATCATTATGGGGCCCTATAACAATGAAGTTGATCGTTTGGATATAAAAAATGAAAAAAGAAACGGGAAAATTTTTGGGGAACAGGAGGGGAATATTATTTACATTAGCGATTATATTGCTGATTATTCCATTAATCTTTTTGATATCGTTTTATGTAGGGACATCCAAGACCAAGATTGAGGACACTACAGCAAGGATTAGATGTGATGAATTACACTACTTTGTGGAGGATGTGAAAAGGGATTTGGACCGGGCAATGGTAATATTCGGGAGAAGATCAGCAATTTACTCAATAGATTATGTCATAAAACCGCCTGGAAATCCCCTGTTAAACTACACCTTTAAGTGTACTTCCCTCTGTGGTGTGGACTGCGATAAACTCATTCATCCGGAAACAGGCTCTGAGGCCGCTATAGCCGAGTTAGCACTCTGCGGTACCCTGAATGGCAGCAATGTCACCTACATGCTTAATCATACACTCAAGGGATGGATAGATAAGATGGAAACAATGGGGGAGAATATGAATTTCCGGGTTAATATAACATTAAAGGAGATTAAAGTGATCCCCATTGATGCCTGGCACTTCGCCATAATCATAGACAACAAGATAGATATAACGGATAAGATAGGGGCATGTTATTATAGGGAAAGTAGCCTTAGGGCTATGTCCAATACACCCATAATCGGCCTGGAGGATCCCCTCTATGCATTAAGTAGTGAGGGAAAGATTATGAGGTATATATATGACTGCGATATTGGACTTGATCTGGAAACTGTTGCAGGTTGTAGTTTAAAGAATTGGGGTAATGGTAGTGCTCAGGGTTATGTAATTTTTTATAGTGATATAAAAGGTCCAGGTCCAAATTTGGCCACTTATTGTACAGATAATCAAGAATATGTAAGTGATAAAATAATCGTTTTTAATGAAGCATTTGGTAATTGTAATACCTTTGAGAAGTCCTGTTTTGACAATTCTTCCACTTATCATTTTGCGGGGATTATAGATTATGCTAAGAATGCTCCTAGTAGTTTTACTAGCAAATGCAATATTACTATCCCCTGGATTTCTGCCACAGGAAATTTAGATAATGAATCCAGTTTTGGTGGGCAAAGAGACCCTAACTGTTCTGATGCAAACATAACTAATGGGGGTTGTGTCTACATAAAAAATAACGGGACAGTGCATCAGGTATTAATGGGTATAGATTATGAAGATATTAACTTTTCATGTTATCGCATAAGCAACATTACTGAGTATGTAACTAATTGCGAGAAAAATTATTCTAATGGACCGAGTTTCTTTGACAGATTAGACGGCAGTTACAACCTCTCAGAGAAATATCAGAATCAATCAGAAAGATACTTCGATAACTCCTTCATAGGAATAGAAACCCTTGTGAATCCCTATGAACTCGTAGAGCATAGTGTTGAGTATTATGCGAACGCTACCTGGGTAGACTACCTCTATTGGAGTGATATTAACGGAAGCTGTGTCCTCGGCTTCTGCATGGGCGATTATCCTATAAGGTTTGATTGTCAACACATGGAGAGGTATGGTCTGGATGAATATTAAGGGGTGAATATTAAAGATAACTTAGAGTATACACTCGTGATTTGAAGAAATCCAGATATCTCCATGGGAAAGACCACGATACAGATTGAGGGATACGGTGTAGATACCGGATGTTGAAACCATAAAACTGTGGCGGGATATTTAGGAATACGACTAATTTTATAAGAGAAACAAGAAAATTTGTGTATAACAAAAAATTTTGTGCTGCAGGATGAGCAAAATCCACAGGATTTTGTCTCAGAAAAAAATCCAAAGGATTTTTTCTGATAAAGTCTATACTTTATCCTACAGTAAATAAAGTCCTTAGGGAAAAGATGGGTCTATACGACATTATAAAAAAACACAGTAAGGTGGGGAGAAAGAGAGAACCAGTAGTTACTAAAACTAAGGAGGAATTCCGGAATTTTTGTAAATCCCTGACCAAGGAATTTATAGGGCTTATGTGTCTCTACGGCAGAATAGATGGAAAACTATATACTGCAGGGGTGTTGCTGGAGGGAGGTGATATAACAGCCGCATCATTTGAGGATGTGGCTAACGAGAGAATCAGTCTAGGGGAAGAAGCCATCTTTCAGATAAAGGAGAGGCTTTCCGGCACCACCGGGGACTTGAAAGTGTATGCACTTAGTAACGAGAATATGGGGAGAGTGAAGGAAGAAAACAGGAAGGCCTTGTTAAAG
>JAYEKX010000055.1:0-15922 GCA_034716875.1 Candidatus Altarchaeota archaeon
AAGGCGGCAAAACCCAGTTCACTAAGTACTTAGAACGCAACGAGATACAGCACATCGTAGCAAGCAAGAGAAGACCTACAACTATAGGTAAGGTGGAACGATTCAACGGTTCATACGAGCGAGAAGCATGGCGGTTTAGCACACATGGCAAGTACATTCACCACTACAATTACGAACGTCCGCATCAGGCGTTAGGTTATTTAACGCCTGCAGACGTATATTTTAAAGAAGTGTAAGTAATCTCATGAGTTAGCACAGAAAAAATGCACCTTATCTACTAGTCCACCTAATATATTTAACATGAAGGTTTGTCTCTACCTGGAACTAGAATCCAAGCTAAATATCAGCGGCATCACCTCATCAATAAAAAACCAGCGTAAAGCCCTACAGCTAAACAAGGTCACACACACCAGCGACTTAAAAGAAGACTTCGACATAATCCACCTCAACACTATCGGCCTAAAATCCATACATACCGCCAGAAAGGCGAGTAAACAAGGGAAAAAAGTAGTTATCCACGCCCACACAACAGCAGACGACTTCAGAGACAGCTACCGATTCAGTAACCACCTAGCCCCCCTCCTCCAGAAATACCTAACCTACTACTACAACCAAGCAGACCTGGTCCTATGCCCCACAGAATACACCAAAAAAATCCTGGAGAAATACAAAGTAAACACAGAAATAAAAACCATAAGTAACGGCATAGATCTGGAGAAATTCACAGCCGCCCCGGATAAAAGGAATCAATTCAGGGATAAACACAATCTAACAGAAACAACCCCCCTCATGGTAGGGCACGTATTCATCCGGAAGGGACTTGAAAGCTTCATCAACACCGCAAGGGAAATAAACAACAGATTCATCTGGATCGGGAAGAGATACAGGAGCCTTGAAGACCCCCGGATCAAGGAACTGCTTAAAAAAGCCCCGGAAAATATCTTATTCATAGAATATATTGAGGATCTGGTATCAGCCTACTCCAGCTGCGACATATTCTTCTTCCCAAGCCACTGCGAAAACCAGGGAATCGCCATCCTGGAAGCCAGTGCCTGTGAAAAACCCATACTGGTCAGAGACATCCCGGCATACAACGGCTGGCTGAAGGATGAATACAACTGCCTTAAAGCAAAAAACGACGAGGAATTCAATATCCAGCTAAAAAGACTCATCGACGATGAATGGCTTAGGGAGAGGCTTGGGAGAAACGCCCTCAAACAATCCAGGGAACACTCACTGCAAAAAATAGGGGCTCAGCTGAAAGCCAACTACGAATACCTCATGAAAAAATGAAGATAGGAATATTCACAGACACATACTTCCCGCAGGTCAACGGGGTCACCTACACCATAGACATGTGGAAGAAGAAGCTTGAAAAAAAAGGTTGTGAAGTCTCCATTTACTACCCCTCAGGCGAATACACACCAGGGGAAAGGGAATACCCATTCAGATCATTCGAATTCAGATTCTATAAAGACTACAGGATAGCGGTTCCCGCCAGAATATCGAAGAAAACAAAAGACCTGGACATAATCCACATCCACGGCCTATTCAGCATGGCTATAGCAGCCCTATACATCTCCAAGAGACATAAGCTCCCGAAGATACTCACCTACCACACACCAGCCGACGAATACATCAGGTACATAACCCAAAAAAAAACCTTAGAGAAGACATTAATGAGATTATACAACCTCTGGGAGAAGAAACTCCTGAACTCCTGCAACATCGTCACCTGCCCCTCCGAAGTAATAAAAGACAGGCTCCTTAAAAAAGGGGTTAAAGACGTCACCATCCTATCCAACGGTGTTGACCTGGATCACTTCAGGCAGGTAGAAACAGATGAATTCAGAAAGAAACACAACATAAAAGCCGATAAAATCATTGGATTCTGCGGCAGATTCGGCTACGAAAAACACCTCGAAGACCTTATAGAACTCTCGGATGAATTCAACGGAGAAATACTGATAGCAGGGAAGGGGCCTGCAGAGGAATACTACAGGGAAATCGCAGGAAACAAAGGTAATGTGAAATTTCTGGGGTTCCTGAATAGAACAGACATACTGGCCTTCTACTCCACACTAGACCTCTTCATATTCCCCTCAACCGCCGAAACCCAGGGGCTCGTGGCATTAGAAGCTATGGCATGCAACACCCCCCTCGTAGGAGCTAACGCACTGGCCCTGAAAGACACAATCCAGGACGGGGTGAACGGCTACCTATACGAAAGCGGAAGTAAAACCGAGCTAATGGATAATATTGAACTAGCCTACAAAAACAGGGATGAATTATCTATGAACTGCAAAGAGTATGTGAAACAACACTCAGTGGATAAAAGCATTGAAGAACTAATCAGGATCTATGAGGGTTTAATGTGAACCGTGGATTTAACCCCACAAAATCCAGGCATTTAAATATCTGTGGGGTTAATATATATTATGGCATATCTCACAGAAAAAAACATTAATGGGCGTAAATACCTTTATCTAGTCAAATCAATCAGACTCCCAGACGGCAGCCAGAAAAAAATACATAAACTAGTAAAGAATACAAGAGATGTAAAAACGTTAGAGAATAAACACAGAGACTACTTCAACCAAAAAGAGAAGAAGCTATACACGAAATACGCCCTAAGAAAATACGAAACAGACCCTATTTACACAAAGAACGAAATAGAGAAACTGGAATCCATACGAGTGGATTACAGAAACATTATAAGGAAACTAAGCGTTAACCAGTTGAAGGATGCCTTCGACAGGTTTAGTGTTAATTTCACCTACGAATCCAACGCCCTGGAAGGTAACTCCCTAACATTAAAGGATGTGGCAGTAGTAATATTAGAGAACACAACGATAGAGGGTAAAACACTCAGAGAGATTTATGAAACAAGAAACCTGGGAAACATCATGGAGATGCTGAAAAAAGACAGATTCAACATAAACCATAAAGACATAATCAGGGTACATAAACTGCTGATGAAGGACATAGACACCACCACAGGCTATAAAAAGATCCCAAACTACATAATCGGCAGAAGGGTTGAAACAACCCCCCCCGAGAAGGTGGAACCCGAGATGAGTGACCTGATCCACTGGTATGAAAAATCCATAGAATATACACATCCACTGAATGTTTCCGCGATCTTTCACGGAAGATTCGAGAAAATCCACCCCTTTGAAGACGGAAACGGTAGAGTGGGCAGAGTACTCTCCAACATAATCCTTATGAAAAACAAATACCCACCCCTGATAATACGGAAGAGTCAAAGGATTTCTTATCTAAAGACCCTCGAGGACTACGACAACGGTTATGAATGGAACCTGAAACGCTTCTTTTTGATGAAATTTAAGGATACATACAAAAAATTCTTTGAAGTCTACATCAAATACCTGGATTAATGCCAGATACCTAAAACCACCCTAGAAAATGGACAAATACACAATAAAAGGCACCAAAAAACTCCTATCGCTTTCGAGAACCAAAATCAGGCTGGCTGAGGAAGCCGAAACCATCGAATGCAAACCAAAACCCTTGCCCTTGATTAAACTGCTGTCGGGGGTGGAAATAAACACCGTAGCTGACGCTAAAGAATACCGTGAGAGTCTGGTGAAAAACCTCAACACCATAGACCCCCGGAATGTAGCGAATACCGTACTCCAATCCATGGATCTAATCGAAGGCGTGAAATATAAGTTTGAACCCCAGAAATTTCTTGCCAACATAGATGAAGATAAACTAAGGGAGATTGAGGAGGAAGCAAGAAAAAAATCCCTCCCAGTCAACATACTTCTGATGACCAAAAAAGCACCAGAAGGCTTAAATATATACATAGGGTATGAACCGCCTGAAGGGGTAATCTTTCTCAGTGCTGTTCCAACCACCCTCGCTTTTTTCCTGAATTACGCCTTCAACTCCAACCACTTCACTCTAAACATGAAACTAAGAAACATAAAAAGCTTCCTGGGCCATAAAACACTGATACTCAACGCCATACACCACTCCATGGGGGAATACGGCGCTGAATTACATGAGATGGAATGAAAGGCGCCTACATACTCCTGATGGAACTCATAGATGATGAAGAGATTGAGGTAGGGAAACTGGGGACGATTAAATTCCGGAGGGGATACTACGCCTACGTAGGCTCAGCACTCAACAACATGGAAGCACGGATTAAAAGACACCTCAGTAAAGAAAAAAAACTCTGGTGGCATATAGACTACCTGCTAACTAAAGCAGAGATAAAAGAGGTAATCTGTATGGAATCGGATAAACGGGAGGAATGCGAGATAGCGAAAAAAATAGCGAAGCAAGCCAAGTCCATCAAAGGCTTCGGCTGCAGCGACTGTAAATGCAGAAGCCACTTGTTTCACTCCCAGAACCTAAAGGATCTAACGCTGAATCATTGAGGTTACCGCTGAAGTGCTGGAGGAGGAGGGGCTTGAGGTCGTGGTTGTACTGTGTATTTATAAAAAGAGATATTCAATAAATGTTAATGAGATATAGTTGATAGAATGGATTACTCAGAATTAACAGAAGTCTACCAAAAACTGGAAAAAACCAGCAGCAGGCTGGATATGACCTCCATAATCGCTGACTTCCTAGAGAGGGTTCCGGAAGAGGATCTACAGATTATTCTATTATCCCTCAGAGGCAGGGTTTTTCCCTCATGGAGTGAGAAAGACCTGGGCATAGGACATAAAACAGTGATTAAAGCAATCTCAATCGTCTCAGGCGTTCCCGTAAACAAGGTAGAGGATAAGATAAGGGAAACCGGGGACCCGGGGATTGCTGCCGAACAACTCCTGGTGAATAAAACCCAGACCACACTATCCACAGAGAAATTAACAATCAACAGGGTATATGAAAACCTGAATAAACTAACAGTCTTAACCGGAAAGGGTTCACAGGATAGGAAAATCAGGTATATAACTGAATTACTAAGCTTCTCACAGCCCATAGAAAGCCGCTACCTGATAAGAACAATCCTGGAGAAACTCAGGCTGGGTGTGGGGGAAGGAATCGTTAGAGACGCCATAGCCCAATCATTCCAGGTGGACCCTGGCCTGGTTGAGAAGGCATACTCCATGAACCCGGATCTGGGTGAAGTAGCAGGGATTGCCAAGTCGCAGGGTAACTATGGTCTTGAAAAAATCAGGCTTACGCCAGGCAGACCGATGAAGGTGATGCTGGCCCAGAAAGCAGGGGATATAGGTGAGGTGATGGATAAATTCAGGGTAGTTGCCTTAGAGATTAAATACGATGGAGCGAGAATACAGATACACAAAAGTAGTTCAGACATACAGCTGTTCACCAGGAGGCTGGAGGATGTTACCAAACAGTTCCCGGAGATTGCTGAATCCGCAAGAAAAAACATAAAGGCTGATTCAGCGATAATAGAGGGAGAGATGGTCGCCATAAAAAGCTTGGGGGATAGACGCCCCAGACCCTTCCAGGATCTATCAAGGAGGATTAAGAGAAAGTATGGCATACCAGAGATGCTTGAGAAAATCCCTGTGGAAATAAACCTATTTGATGTGGTTTTTTATGAGGGAGTGGATAAGACCGATGAGGGATTCAGGGAGAGGAGGAAACTTCTGGAGGAAATTATCACGGAAACGGATTTATTCAGACTCGCTGAGCAATCCGTTACCGGTAACAGGGAGGAAGCGGATAGATTCTATAAACATGCCCTGGATCAGGGGCATGAGGGGGTGATGGCGAAGAATCTGGATGCCCCGTATCAGCCGGGCTCAAGGGTGGGTTACATGTATAAGATTAAGCCGGTGATGGAGACCCTGGATCTGGTGATAGTCGGGGCTACGTGGGGTGAGGGAAGGCGGGCTCACTGGCTGGCTTCATATCTTCTTGCGGCACTGGATCCTGACACGGGGGAGTTACTCACAATCGGGAGGATGGGTACCGGCCTATCCGATGAGCAGTTTAAGGATATGACCCGGCGACTCAAGGACTATACCGTGAAAGAGGAGGGTAAGGAGGTAATGCTGAAACCAAGGATTGTGGTGGAGGTCGCATATGAAGAAATCCAGAAATCACCCACCTATGAATCAGGTTACGCACTCAGATTCCCCCGACTCGTGAGGATCAGGGAGGATAAGGGGGTGGATGATGCAGACACGATTGCGAGGGTGGGGAAAATCTTTAATGGGGGAGGTTGAAAGGATGCGGGGGTTAATGAACTTTATAAAAAGGAGGTGGTATCTGAGGGCTCCATTAATAATCTCCATTAATCTACTGTTATTCCTCTTCATTTCATTCCCGAACCCCGTCTTATTTATTGAGCAGTTAAATAGGCAGCATCAGGGGATGGAGGGTATGGTGGTTATTGATGACCCCTTACTCATTGAATTCGCAGAGGATGCCTATAATTACAGTCACAATCAGCCGGATAGGTATATCCAGAAAACAATAAGGGAAAGGCGTGATCATGAAGTCTACTGGAATGTGGAGTACTGGGCTTACCCTCATGAGACGATAGAGAGGGGGGCGGGGGATTGTGAGGACCTGGCGATACTGACTAAAGCCGTTCATAAATACATCAAGGAGAATCTTGTTGAGGAGGTTGAGGAGGTTGAGGAAGAGATTGTTAAGGATGTATCCCATGTTTATGTGGTGAGGAACTACACCAGAAGGAATAAGACAGAGGTTCAGGGATGGAAGATGACAAAGGAGGAGGTTGATGAATACTCCTCGATAACGGGGCGTATCCAGACATACCTTAGTTTCATGCCCGGCTGGAGATGGATCCTCTACCTAAGCCTGGCAACCCTGCTGAACTATAGATACTATAGATGGCTGCGCCCTAAAAAAACGGCAATTCTATAACTTCTTCATCCCCTGTAACTAAAACATAGCTTAGCCAGTTCTGGTCATGTATTCTGACTTCAACCTTTCTTCCGACCTTATTTTCCCAGACGAATACCTCCTGAATTTCAAGGTCATCAACAGTCTTACCCTGATTATTGTAGTAGCTAGCAACCAGCTCCTCAATTACCTTGTCAGTGAGATCAACATCAGGCATCTCACATTTATGGGTTACTCTGTTACAAACTTCACCCCTAAGCTCACAGTCACAGTCAAGGCAGCAATTCATACTGTTTTCATAAGGTCCACACACGCCATCTCCACAAGCTGGCATCACACATATCTTCTCTTCAGCGGAACAATACTCGCCATCCACACACTTACAATCCCTTGGGCAGTCATAGCAGTTCTCCCCGGATTCACAGACTTTGTTTCCACAAACAGGGGTTGAAACTGGACAAACACCACAATCCACGGAGCAGGTATTACAGGTTTCCCCAATTGCTGTATCACAGTCTCCATTACCGCAACAATCAAGTATACCACAGTCTAGAGTACAACCAAGAAAACATTCCCCGAGAAGACATCTTCCATCTCCACAGGTTGACATCACACATATCTTCTCTTCAGCGGAACAATACTCGCCATCCACACATCCGCAATCCCTGGGGCAGTCATAGCAGTTCTCCCCTGACTCACAGACCCCATTTCCACACACATCTTTATCTAGATTAACCTCAAAAAAAATCAGTGCAGAGACGGCAACAAAAACAAGAAATATTATTAAATATTTTGTCGCCCCCCCTTTCCTCCCCCCGATATAACCTGATTGTGTCATCATCTTCACCAGATAGTCTTAATTTTCAGGGTTGGATCCCCATAAAGACAGTTTATATAAAATTCATATGAAGGCCCACTACCGATATCGTTTTTATACTCTGTTTTCCCTTTTTTGTAGGCGTCACCGACCCTGGTTCCTGCTACAAAATTTTTAGCAACCCTATAATACAAGGCAGCCACCCCCCCATGATCTATTGAAGTAGTACAAATTCCTGCTTGATTTGCACAACAATTTGTGTTGGTGCTTCCCATGTGGACAGCTCCCCCCCTCCTGAAAAAGGTTAACACGATTCCCTGACTTGTTGACGCGTAGTCTATAACTCCACCATAGCAGGGAACAATCATCCAGACAGTGTTAGATAAGTCCATTCCATTTAAACTATTTGGCGTGAGTGCATCGGCATATCCTTGCGGGGGTCCGCGTGAGCCATGTTGAGTCAGATAAAAGAATCCCTTGCCGCTGGCAGCAGTTTTAGAATCACCCGTACCTGACCTGCATTTTATATAGGGCTGGCATCTTTGACCCCATACATACTCGCTCCAACACTCCATTGATGCGTAACCATAAGCTAGGGTTCTCCCCACATGACTGGATAAATCCAAGCCCCCTGAATCATGCGAATCAATGAAGCTATCAAGAGAGTTTATAAATAAATCAAGATCCCCATTACGGGGGTCAGGTAATCTACCCAGCGCTACGTCAGGTATACTGTCTTTTGTATAATCGCTGTAATGATTGTCGGTATAATAAGCCCCCACTCTTGCGGAAGGAAACATGTCATAACCGCCGATTATTAAAACATAGCGGATATTTAATTTAGGGATCAATTGATCGAGAACACCATCGACTTCATTCCAATCACCTGTATTTGATACCTTGGTTCCTATTAAGTCAGAAGTCTCATCTTCATCCAGATACAGATAAATTGAGCCAAGACCATCCCTACCCAATGCTGATCGATAATCCTCTATCTTGTTTTCAAGTGTTGTTATCTGGGAATCAGAGTAAACCGATTTCATGTTTTGTTTTAAAGCCGCGATTAGAACATGAGTTTCAAGTAACGTGGTTGTTGTCGTAGAAGTCGTCGAGGTTGTGGTTGTACTAGCTGTGACCTTATCTAAAACCATTATATAATCCGTCCCACCAAGTGTAGCTATCGCTTCAACATTAGGGTTGTTTGAGGTAAGGAGTATGTCTGTGGTGGATGAAGATAGTTTACTCACGCCATTACCTAAGGGGTGATGTATAAAGGAGGGGGTAACACACCAGTCAGCATCTATTAAAGAACTTGTATCTAAAGAGCTGCCCATAGTTACGTCAAATGCCTCCCGGGATATGGCATTTACCATATCCGCATAACAGGGGTATCCACAGTCTTCTCCGGACAACAGAATATTACCTTCATTACCATGATAATTGGTTACGGCAGCAATTTCTGATGGAGTGAGGGGAGTGATGATGGTATATGCTCTGTCAAGAAACCAAACCTGGCCGTAGTTCATGAGTAGATCCTCTGTTATATCTGATCCAGATCTCTCCATGGTATCTACATTATACCCTGCATCAATAAGTATATTTTTTAAGTCATCAAATTTGGGGATAGGGTCTTCCCCTGAGCCATAGAGCAGTATAGTTTTACTCCCGTCATCCAGCCACCCGGCTATATTTACTGCATACCGTGAGTTGTCACAATCCATTGGACCTGGAGAATCTACTGCTGTGATAAATCTAAACCATGAACTATCGAAAACCACTCCGCCACCAAATGGGATTGATGTGGTTGAGGTGGTCGTTGTAGTCGTGATGATATGGATTGTAGTGGTTGAGGTGGTTGAGGTGGTTGTGGTGGGTATTGCCCTAGAGACACAGTCACAGTTGAAGGGGGCTATCATATCGCTTGTCAGGTAATTGGCGGCGGGGACTGCGATTATGACTATGATAAGTCCGGCAACAGCATACTTTAACCTGGTTTTTATTTTATCCCTCTCTAAGCCACTTTCAGAGGTCAGGTATTTAATCCCTGAATAAACTATCATCAATGCCGCAACAGCAGCTATAACAAACCAGATTATGCAGAAAACGCCACATACGAAGTTATCGAATGACCACCTAACCTCCCCTCCCTTGGATATAACATCCTGTGAGTGAACCACACACGAAAAAAGGATACAATAAACTATCAAGGAAAGAATTATTTTTTTCATTAATTTAGATTATATCGCTGAGATAATAAATAGATGATGCTCTCTTTAGTTGATACTCTGACATAAGCCAGGGCTTTTAGCATAGGATTTTGGAAAAGTTATTTAAAAATCTTCAGACGTTTTAGATCTTCTTTAATCCATTTAGCCTGATCCTCTATCATAATCTTGAGGATTTTCGGCCTAAATGTTTGATCCCCTTTGTGAAAAGAAACCGTAACCCTTCTTTTATCAGGATGGCGGTATATCTGATGGCTTCCAGATTGACGAACAAGAGAAAAACCATCCTTGTTTAAGGCGGTTATCAGCTTTCTGGCAGTCAAACCTCTTAACTTGGAATAATCAATAGAAGTCATTTAGAGGGTTACTGAAACCAGGGGTTGGGGAGAAACAGTTAATCCCTTGCTTCTCATTTTTGATTCAAAAACTGATAATTCCCCACATTCAATCATATCTTCCAAAACCAATCTAATTACCTCCTCTAAATTCATTATGGCCTCTTCTCTGGTCTCACCCCAGGCAGCCCCCCCCTTGTCTTTGAGTTCCGGGTAGTAGGCAATCCATCTATCCTGGTCTTGCTCAATCTTTATTTTGAAAGTATAGCTTTTCATTTTTGGTTTCACTTGATTCATAAATATACTGAATTAGGTTAATATATTTTCTTTTGATTGATTTTCGTTTGACTTTTATCTATTTTAGTTGATACTCTGACATAAGCCAGGGCTTTTTTTTAAGCTAAATTGCTCCTTTTTTGTCTTTCAGGGCTTCGAAAAAAACTACCTTACTGCAGGGATGGGCCCGCCCGGATTCGAACCGGGGATCTTCGCCTCGTAAAGGCGACGTCATAACCGACTAGACTACGGGCCCTATTATCTATCATAATTTAGTTTTTCAGGCTTAAAAAATTGTTTGTAAGGATAAGGTATTTATACTTCCTCTCTAACATTCTAATTAGTTAATATATAATCGTTAATCTGTTATAGGTGATGTGAAAATGGGTGTTGATTCATCTAAGTCAGGCGAGGAATCTAAGTCAGAAGAGGAGTATGTGAAGGGGTTCACTGAGGTTTTAGGCAGGATAAAGGAGAAGTCACGAAACAGGCATTTATATCGTAGGAAGGTTGAGGAGGGGGATTCGTTCAAGTTAAAGACAAGTCATTCAAGGATGATTGGGGAGGTGTCTGTCCTGGAGGATCTCTATAAAGCAATTCAGGAGGCTCCCTGTGAGGCTATCGTTTTTCATATGGAAAGGTGTAATGATTTCGCTGAGTGGATTAGTTACGCTGTGGGGGACTGGTGCTTAGGTTGTGAGATGAGGGATGTTGAGGGGGCTGACCCTGAGGAAGCTAGGGCTGAGATGCTGAAGATCTTGAGTGAGAGGATTAATAGGTTGAAGTTGATTTAAAATCAGCCTGCGTTTGTCCAGTTCAGATAATTAGTGCAAGAACCCTGTTATTTTCGCTAAGAAGAAATTCCTAAATTCCCAGCACTTTAGGGACTATGATTTCAAATCCCTCAAATAACTCCCTCTGCTTTTTTGTCATCTCAGGGCTGAGCATTTCATCCCCGAATACCTTTACTTTGAGGTTTCTGAGAACGAGTAATGCCTCCTCGACAGTAACCTTCTTCCCAAACATTTTGTTTAACCACCCACATCCCTCATAACCGATAAGGATGGTCGATTAATCATACAAACCCCCCGCAGACAAACCCCCCCCAACACTAAAACCAATCCCGTACCACATGACGTAAGGCATCCCCTAGAGACAGACGCTTACGCCTCATATGAAACAACACAACATGAATGAAAACACCGACAAAAATCACCACAGCATAAATCGCCAGACCCAGCCCATGTGAATTAACTATGGGTGATATGAAGTCCGAGGTAGCCTGGATATCCACATTCGGGACGGAAACACCCACATCACTCACCGGATAAAAAATCTGGACCGGACCATCAATCATATCCGCAATCACATGACCAATAAGCATAACCGTCAGCAACAGAAAAAAAACCTGGAACCGGTCAGATGAACCATTCCTCTCCAAAAAACAGGATAACAGAAATAAACTGAAGGGGAGGAAGAAAACAACAAAAACATTGTGGAAGGAGCGGTACTGGCTTGCGTAACCCAGGGGAACCAGAAAGTGATCTAAATCAATTAAAACCGAGCAGAAACTGATGAAAACAATAAGATGTATCCTATGCTTCCGATGCAAACCCAACGCCAAACCCGCCAAAACAGCAAGAATGAAATGAGATAAAGAGTCCATGATCACAGTCAGATGGAATGAGGCGGCTTCTTACCCATCACATCCTCGAAATAAGCCCTCAATAACTCGGCAACAGACCAAGCCTGGAAAACACAACCCCTGGGAGTATGCGGAGGATCACCATCAAAAACCTCCGAAACCGAACCAACCCCCGCCACCCTAACATGCCTCTCAAACAAACCCTCCAACAACCTCTGCATATGCAACCCCCGCCCATAAACACGCATATACGACCGGATATAAGGACCTAACAACCAAGGCCAAACCGAGCCATTATGATACGACTTCTCTCTCGCAGAGAAATCCCCGACATACTCACCACAATACCTACCATCCCCCGGACCAAGCGTCCTCAAACCGAAAGGGGTTAAAAGCTCCCTCTCCACCACATCCAAAACCTTCTTAGACAACACATCATTAACCACACCATAATCCAGAGACAAGGCAATAACCTGATTAGGCCTCAAAGACTCATCACCTAAACAATCATTCAAAAAACGACCATTCCAAAAACCCTCCAAAAAATTACGCTCAAAATTCTCGCAAACGGAACGAACACTAAAATCCCGGTCCTTCATGATTGTCGAAAAAACCTCCATAATCCTTAAGGCATTATACCACAACGCCTGAACCTCAACCGCATTATTCCTCTCAAGCGTATCCATCCAGGTGCCGGACTTATGAAACAATAAACCATCCCTCTCCAACTCCATGAAACTATTGATTATATCCTTCAACGTCCACCAATACGTATGCAAGAATGAACCACCCCTCTTTCGACCAACATACTTCATATACTGATAAAGCCGGTCAATAAGCCACAACGAAGAATCGAAATCATCATACACCGGCTTACCATCAACAAACCGGGAAGGAATACCCTTATTACAGGCATTATTCAGGAAATGCTCAAACACAAGCTCCGCATCATCAAACCTCCGGTTAATCAAAGACAAACCAGGTAAAGAAATCATAGCATCCCTACCCCACTCCCCAAACCAATGATAACCCGCTATAACAGTCTTCTTCAAACCCCGCTTAACAACGAAACCCTCCGCATTAGTGAGTAACCCCAAAATAGAAGACCCCACACCATCACTTAAAATCCGGGTCCCAACCACCTCACGCCCCCGCAACCCCGAAACAGCATCAGCAGTCTCACCCTCACTACCATAACCTAAAGCAACCAGCGTAAACTCCTCCACACCCCCCGGCTCAACATCAATCGAAAAAAACGCAGGGAAAAAAACATCCTCCCTGAAACTATCCCCCCTAAAACGATCCATGGAATAAACCACATCCCTGATCCAATCCCTCGAACCATCTATACACACCGCCTTATCCGAGTAAACAGTCAAATACCCGCCACCTGATTTAACCCCCAAGACATTCCCGCCAAGAAACCTCAACTCGAAATCAATAGAATCCGCCTTAGTTAAATCATAGATACTCCGGGAATTCACCAACAAATTAACCCTAAACCGGATAGGCTCCATAAGCCTGTTCTTAACCTCATACATAACCAGAATACCATTCAACCCATCCAGACAACTCACCCTCTTCACCACACCCGCAGGCTTAGTATTATAATGGAAAGAAACCGAGTCATAACCAAACTCAAACCGGTTTAAATGCCTCCAACCCTCAGTAACCAAACCATCCGCAAACTCAGCACAACCCAACTCCATCACAGAATCCCCGAAACGAATCTCCTCCGAAAGACGCTGTAGATAAATAAAACGGGAGAGATCCTCACGGGAAGAAACCAACAAACCATGATACTTCCGGGTGTTTAAACCAAGGATGGTTGAGGAGGAATAACCCCCTAAACCATTAGTCAGCAACCACTCAAGACCCCTACCCCTCTCCAAATCCAGTGAAGGACCCTTAAACACCGCAAACGGAGATTCACGAAACTCCTTCTTAGGAATAGTTAAAGACATCTTACACCCCACTAACCTATTATATGAGTGAGAGATGAAAAGAGAAACAAATTCATAGTTTAGAGATTACGTAGTCTGTGAACTCAGACGTCTTCGCAGACCCGCCTAAATCATAGGTTAACACCCGGCCTTCACTAAACACCTCGGCGAGGGCGTTTTCTATCCTATCCGCCGCCTCAACCTCCCCCAGATGTCTTAGCATCAAAACCCCTGAGAGAATAGTTGCTGAGGGATTAACCTTATCCAGGCCAGCATACTTGGGGGCTGAACCATGCACCGGCTCAAAAACCGCAAGCTCATCCCCGATATTCGCCCCGGGGGCTATCCCTAAGCCGCCGACTAAACCAGCGCATAAATCAGAGATTATATCCCCGAACAAATTAGGGGCAACCAACACATCATACAACTCAGGCTTCTTCACAAGCTGCATACACATGTTATCCACAATACGATCCTCAAACTCCACCCCAGGGTAATCCCTGGCAACCTTCCTTGCTGAATCCAGGAAAAGCCCGTCAGTAGCCTTCATAATATTAGCCTTATGAACTGCAGTAACCTTACCCCTCCCGTTTTTAACCGCATAATCGAAAGCGAAACGAACAATACGCTCGGAAGCAAACCTGGATATGGGCTTTATGCTGATAGCTGAATTAGCCCTGATACTCCCCCCACCAAGCCTTTCAATAACCGTAATCAACTCATCCGCCTCAGGAGTCCCCTGATCAAACTCGATCCCGGCATAAATATCCTCGGTATTCTCCCTCACCATCACCAGATCAATATCCTCATACCGGGATAAAATCCCCTTAAAGGATTTAGCAGGCCTCAGGCAGGCATAGAGGTCTAAGGCATGGCGTAAAGCAACATTCACACTCCTGAATCCTGAACCAACCGGTGTGGTGATAGGACCCTTAATCGCAACCTTATTCCTCTGGATACTATCGAAAACACTCTGGGGTAGCGGAGTACCCTCCGACTCCATAGCCCTCTCCCCCGCATCAACACTCTCAAACCTAATATCCACCCCTGTAGCCTCAACCACCCTGACAGTAGCCTCAGCCACCTCAGGCCCAATCCCATCACCAGGAATCAACGTAACAACATGCATTTTAAAGACCTACAACCTAAACCCCCCGTATTTACGGAAATGAGCGGCTAAACCCCCGCACTCAAGGATCCGGATCATAACGTCAGGTAACTTACCGACACTCAACTCAAGATCCTTTGTTTTATCCACAATAACGCCCCCCTCCAGGTCAACCACCAACTCATCCCCGGAATCAATCTCACCCGCCCCCGCGCACTCAAGCACGGGAAGCCCTACATTAATAGCATTCCTATAAAAGATCCGGGCGAAAGATCCGGCAATCACAGCAGAAACCCCGGAAGCCTTAATAGCCAACGGAGCCTGCTCCCTCGAGGAACCGCAACCGAAGTTTCTCCCGGCAACAATGAAATCCCCTTCATTAACCTTCTCGTGAAACTGCGGGTCAAGATCCTCCATCACATGCCTGGAAAGCTCCTTCTCATCCAGAGTGCTGAACTTGTATTTACCCGAGATGATGTAATCAGTATTCACATCATCCCCGAACTTATGAACCCTGCCGGTAAGTTTCATGATATAAACTAGAGATTACAGCTTTTTATTCCACACACAAAAAAAAAACCCTATCGACCCATAAGCCTTCATAACTAGGGTATATTTAAGCATCCCAGACCATAAATAAAACAGATTAAATTGAATGAAATCAAGGTTGCTTTGGTAGGTATAGGAAACTGTGCATCATCCCTAGTCCAGGGAATTGAATACTATAAAGACGTGGATGAAAACTCCC
>JAYEKX010000056.1:0-15908 GCA_034716875.1 Candidatus Altarchaeota archaeon
ATGAAGAGTGGAAAAATGTTAAGACCGGGCTGCAGCAAGCACTACAACAGGTGAATGGATTCCGTGTGCAGGAGGGAGAGTCCCTGGATAATGACTTGCGGGAGCGGGTTAACTCAATCTCCGGGACAAAATTATAACGCCCCCCCTTCCAGCTGGTCAAAACAATAGCCCTCAAGTTAGTCACACCAACCCTATCCAAACTCTCCCGAACCACCGGCTTCCTGTCCTGCATTTTTATTACTCATCTATTAACATACCAAAACATTAATTAAATCGACACTTCCCCATTTCTTAGGAGGACTAACATTATTTATTGGATGTGAAAACAGAAATATAGCAATTTCCCCCGGATGACTGCCGGATACGACTGGTTGAAGTCGGGCGTGTGTCTGAGACTTAGCCTCAGCCACATTACCGGTTACCTAAAAAAACATGACATTAGTTTCCAGATGGAAACTAAACTTCGGGATATTGATTTCCTATATTATTATGGATGAAGTCAGGGTAGATGATAAAGGTGAAATAAGACTCCTGCCTTTATGGAAATGGATGATGGAAAAAAAAAAGGAATTAGATTATCTCACCCCCATCAACCTGTGTATTTGAGGGATTACCCTCACCCTTGGAAACTCCTCCATAATCCTTTTGTAATCTAATTCCTTCATGCTTTTCCATTCAGGTTGCAAAACCCAGTTATTATACTCCTCACTATAAACCCTATTGAAAAAAATCAGGTCGTCATCATCCTGAATAACCACCTTGAGCTGGCTCTTTACTGGATTACTCAGGCAGTAGGCAAACGCTTCCTCACTAAAGCCTTCATTCCCGCTTGATGGCCCCTTCAGATCCATGGAAAGGAAGTCGCATAGCATGAATACTTCTTCGTTAAAGAGGGTGCCGTTGGTTTCAAGCAGAATTTTGAAGTTCTCCTCCCTCAATCTCTTAATTAAATAAACTAAATCCTCCTCAAGCATCGGCTCCCCGCCGGTTAGTGAAACCCACCCGACTTTTTCATCCAGTTCCTTCAGGATTTCCTCAACATCCATTTCAACACCTTCCTCAAAATCCGTGTCACACCAGCTACAGCTGAGATTACACCGGCAGAAACGTATGAAGTTCATCGGGGTTCCCAAAAGGATTCCTTCACCCTGAATCGAGGCATATACCTCATTTACTTTATACATTCTCAAATCAACCCCTTAATTTCATCCAGAACCCTTACGGTGCCATTGAGTTTCTCGGCGTATTCCCTCATCTTCACCATGTTTCTACTGTAGTTCTTTACCTCCTCTATACAATCGTTTATCATGAATGCAGGCGTGAAGTAACTCATTTTTTTCCCCAGCTTTAACTCCTCAAGGCGTTGGGCATTATTCTGCTGCTCTGAATGAAACATGTCCGGGAAAGAAAGAACAGGTTTACCGAAACACAGGCACTCCATGAGGGAGCTATGGCCCCCCGCAGTTATGACGACACCGGATGCCTTAATGTATGGGAACACGTTATTCAGGTAACTGAGGAAAGAGACATTACCAGGCACCTTCTTGAATGATTCCGCAGTTACATTAGGCCCCCCAAGCAAGGTATAACAGGTATGTGGTGTGGCACGAGCTGCCTCAATGATGTTAGACAGGAGTTTTTTCCTGTAGCCAAAGCCCCCTATAGAGCAGAGTATGTGGGGTTTATCCACATCCGCCTCCTTAACCTCAGAGTATTTCTTTCTTACAAGAGGCCCGCTGTACACTACCTTATCGACTATGTTTTTGTTTAATTCAGCGTTTCTAGCGCAGATGGTGTATGGTGGGGGGAAGTCGGGTATGATTATTTTGTCCACATACCTGTGGACTATGTCGGCGAACGTCACAACGAGGTTGCCTACGATGGATACATCCACCCCGCGGTTTCTGAAGAAGTTGCTCACATCCGTCTGGTTCAGGATGAATATGAAGGGTTTCTTCTGTATCTTGGCTGCTACTGCCGCAGTGAAGTAGCCGTCAGACAAGACAATATCCGGCTGCTCCTTCCTGATGAGATTTATGACCTTAGGGTACATTAAGGGGTCTGCACGCTTCAGTGTCTCCTCAATAGACTCACGCATATCAAGCGAACCCGCTTCCCCAATCAATGTTATCTCTGAAGGAATCTCCAATACACTAAATCCAGCCCCCTCAATATGCTTCTTTGAGTAGCCGTAGGCACAGAATACCACCTTAAATCCCTCATCAACCAGGGCTTTACCAATGGAAAGGCATCTGCTGGTATGCCCTAAACCCTCCCCGCACATAAAGATCATGGCCTTCATTTTGTTTCATACGCCAATGGATCCTTTAAACCCGCTTCCTTAAAGCCATTCAGTCTTAATACGCATGAATCACATCCGCCGCATGCTTTCATCCCCCCCATGTAGCAGCTCCAAGTGTACTGGAAGGGAACCTCAAGCTCAATGCCCCTTTTTATTATATCTGCCTTAGTCATATAAAGCAGGGGAGTCTTAATCCTGGCCCCGCCCCCCGTCAACCCTTTTTTTGTCGCGATATCCGCGAGTTTTTGGAATCTCTTGAAGTATTCCGGCCTGCAGTCAGGATATCCGCTGTAGTCAACAGAATTCGCTCCTATGTAGATGGCGTCTGCTTCCTTAACCTCCGCATACGCTAAAGCGAAGGAAAGCATGATGGTGTTTCTGGCGGGGACGTAGGTTTCAGGGATTAACCCTGATTTCTTTATCTCACCGATGGTTTTCCCGGTCGGTACTTTAATGTTGTCTGTTAAGGCTGAGCCTCCAAATTCACCTAAATCAATCTTCAGGGTTTTATGTTCTTTAACCTTGAAGAATCCCGCAAGCCTCCTTGCGCACTCGATTTCCTTCCTATGTCTCTGCCCGTAATCGAATGTTAAGGCATATACAGTATAGCCCTGTGTTTTCGCTGTTGCTGTTGAGACAGCGGAATCCATGCCGCCACTCAGTAAACAAACCGCTCTTTTCACTGTAGGATAAAGTATAGCTTTATCCTGCAGCACAAAATTTTTGTTTGCAAAAATTTTCTTGTCCTCAGTCACTACATACCTCAACCCATTTACCATGCCCCTCCCAGAGTTTCACCGAATAAACAGGGGTCTTTTTCTTTAATTCATTAAGGATCCATGACGCGATAGTCTCTACCGTGGGGTTCTCAAAGAGGTCGTTTAGATTACTGTGATCCAATAACTCCAGGATGCCGGAGTTCACAACCTCCTTTAATTCACTGAAATCCATGAGCATCCCATCAGCCCCCATATCACCTCTTACAACCACCTCCAGTTTATAGGTGTGTCCATGCAGTCGCTCACACTTCCCTTTATAATCCGGGAGGTAATGAGCGGCATCGAAATAAAATACTCTACCGACTTTCATCTACTTCACCCCCTGATAAATCCCTCAACCTACCGTGTCGTCTGTCGATTTCATCCATCTTGTCTAGACAGCAAACCCTTTAAAAAAGTGTTTGCATCCCCAAAACATGCCATAGATGCACTTATCTCTTAGATAAATCCCTCAACCTACCGTGTCGTCTGTCGATTTCATCCATCTTGTCAAGCATCTTTCTGCAGGCGGTTCTTACGGCATCCGAGAGATTCACGAATTTCTTATCATCCCCGATGTGCTCACTCAGGTCATCCAGGATATGTTGCGGAATTTCAACACTGATTTTAGGCATTTTATATTCCCCAGAGAATACCCCAGTAGTACTGGGATAGTATTTAGGAACTAAAGCATAAAAACAAGTATCTTGATTAAAGAAAACCAAGGTTCCATTCCATAATATCCTTCATCTCCACATAACTGAAGACTGGACCGTCTATGCAGACATATTTTTCCCCGATGTTGCAGTGACCGCATTTACCTATGCCGCATTTCATCATCCTCTCCAGCGTGAAGATAATTTGTTCATCACCTAAACCCATCTCCAGGAGGGCTTTAACCGTGAACTTAATCATTACAGGAGGCCCACAAACAACTGCTGTCGTCTTTCTCAGGTCCGGTTCTATTTTCTCCAGAAGCTTTGGGACAACACCCACATTACCCCCCCATTTATCATCTGCATTATCAACAGTTACATAAACCCCAGTATCCTTTTCATCACCCCATGACCTTAATTCATCCCTGAACACGAGATCATCTGGGGTTCTCGCCCCATACAGGATAGATATATGCCCTAAATCATTTCTGTTATCCAGTGAGTAGTTTATTAAAGACCTTAGGGGGGCTAAACCTATTCCGCCGCCGATGAAAAGAATATCCCTGCCCCTTAACTTATTTACTGGAAAGCCGTTGCCGTAGGGGCCTCTGACGCCTATCTTGTCGCCAATTTCTGCTTCATGCAGGCTCTCTGTAACCCCCCCAACTTTTTTAACGCTTATCTCCAGGTCTTTTCTCGTTGGGGTGGATGTAATCGATATCGGGGCCTCACCTACGCCGAAGGAAGACACCTCCAGAAACTGGCCGGGTAAGTATTTAAAGCCTTTAGGTGATGAAATCCTAAACGTCTTCACATCCACAGTCTCCTGCTTTATATCCTTTATCTTTACTATCTCTGGCATATACGGGTTCATTTTATCTCGGTGATTATCTCTTTGAGATCGATTCCAACCGGACAGGATCTTATACACCTACCGCAGCCTACACAACCGAACACATTAAATCTCTCCGGCAGGTAACTGAATTTATGATAAATCCTCTGCCTCAGCCTCTCCTTTTTCGTCGCCCTCGGATTCTCGCCCCCAGCCTGCAGGGTAAATGAGGGGGACATGCAGGTATCCCAGCACCTGATTCGTTCACCTTCCATGCCGACCTCCTTCTCATCATCCACCACATCAAAGCAGTGGCAGGTCGGGCAGAGGAAGGTGCAGATTGCACATGAAACACATCTCTTGGATAGTTCCCCCCAGCGTTCACTGTCGAATAAAGACCTCATTTTCTCAGGGATTCGCTCTAAACCCAGTTTAGGTATTTTTTCCTCAACCTCCCTGATCACTTCATCTCTGAGTCTTTCATCACCCTCTGATGCATCCCTGAACAATTCAGATTTAATAAGTTCATCCCCCTTGCCGGTGAGGGATTCAGCCAGATAGCAGTCTCCTATGTCGGTGAGAAGCAGGTCTGCTCCCTTCTTTAGGGAGGGGCCTGTATCAAAGGATGTGCAGAAACACCCTTCCATAGGCTCCAGACAGGTGAGGGCGACCAGTATAGTATCCTCTCTCCTCCTCATGTAGTAGGGGTCTTTAAACTCCCCGCCGTAGATTAAATCCAGGAGCGTGAGGGCGTGAACATCACAGGGTCTTATGCCGAATAAAACCTTCTTCTCTGATTCCGGACTCTGTTTCAGCCTTAATTCATCCCCGGTTTTTTCAAACCCGAAGAGGGATTCTGAATACGGGAGAAAGAACTCTTTAGGTGAGTTCACAGGATTAGACTCTAAACACATTTCATCGCCTGAAGCGAGTTCCTTAAAAAAGATTTTCCCGCGGGTTTTGATTGGAGCAACTATTTTATACTCCTCCTCCAGCTCCTCAATGAATTTCTTTAATTCATTCCCTCTTATTTTTTTCATATTTCTTCATCACCCACAGGATCAAATTGAGCCAGAGGCCGCTTTTCATTCAGGTCAACGCCGGCTTCATAATTAAAGAAT
Source organism: Candidatus Altarchaeota archaeon (assembly GCA_034716875.1). Lineage (GTDB taxonomy): Archaea > Altiarchaeota > Altiarchaeia > IMC4 > QMZM01 > QMZG01. The sequence goes on from JAYEKX010000056.1 coordinate 5,670, forward strand.
TCCTTCACATCCTTCGCTGTCTTTCTGTAGAGCAGCCTTAACGGTATCCCAACGGGGCAGGCGCGTTCGCAGGCGCCGCAGTCGACGCAGGTTCCAGCTAGGTGTAACGCCCTGGTTAAATGAAACAGAAACATCTCGTCATTCCTCCCCTGCTTAGATACCAACTGCAGATCCCTCTCCTCCAGGATACATTCACTGCAGTAACACATTGGACATATATTCCTGCATGCGAAGCATTTAATACATCTCTCAAATTCATTCATCCAGAATGTAAACCTCTCCTCCATGGACAGGGATTCTATTTCCTTCACATCACTGTAGTCATCCTCTATAGTATCCTCTATTTCCTCGCCCAGGAGGACATCATAAATAACAGGGTTTTTGTATCTGCAGACCCTGCAGTTATCAAGCAGTACACCGTCCCCAGATTCAACTCCCTCGCAGGGAATACCGATTATATAGATTTCATCTCTCTTAATCTGGTTGGCTTTAATTAATTCCACAATAGCCCTTGAGTCGCATCCCTTAGCCACTATCCCCACCCTCTTTTTGTTTTCCAGAAGGTAAACTGCAAGGTTATTCATGCAGGATTTATTCCAGACTAATCTATCAGCATCCCCCGGGGATTTTGCAAAGAACGGCCTGACCCTGTCTTTACCTGACTGCTCATAGCCTATCACGTAAGCCACCTTACCCTTCTTTAGGAGTTCTTTCGCATGTTTACGAATCCCCTTTTCGATATCACTCATTTTCACATAAACTTGATGGGACCCAGTTCCTTCAGCTCCCGGGTCATTTCATCCACGATTCCTGCAAACTTTGTTCCTTCCGAGGCTGACACCCACTCTATCCGAAGCCTCTTGGGGGATATACCTACGTACTCCAAAAGACTTTTCATTAAGGCAAATCTCCTTCTCGTGTAGTAGTTGCCTGTGACGTAGTGACACTCTCCAGGATGACAGCCGGCTACTAAAACACCGTCTGCACCCTTCTGAAATGCCTTCAGGATAAATAAGGGATTAACCCTGCTTGAGCACATAACCCTGACTACACGGATGTTGGCGGGATACTGCACCCTTGATGTCCCGGCGAGGTCTGCTCCCGCATAAGAGCACCAGTTGCATAAAAAACCAAGTATCTTTGGTTCGAAATCCTTCATTTTACACCTAAAATCGAGTTTATCTGGTTATATAATTGCAGGTCTGTGAAGTGCTTCTGCTGTATTGCACACGACGGGCATGCTGCAGAGCAGGCGCCGCAGCCCTTGCAAAGTACCTCCTCCACCTTCGCTTTACCTTCAAAGATAGTTATTGCTTCATAGGGGCATACCTCAGCGCAGAGTCCACAGCCAGTGCATTTATCCTTGTCAACAAAGGCGGTCAACACCCCAATACCTATTTCATCCTTACTCACAATATCCATCGCGGCTGCGGCGGCATTACCCGCCTGCAAAACCGTAGCTGGTATATCCTTTGGAAACTGGGCGCAGCCTGCCACTAAAACCCCGTCAACATTCGTTTCCGCAGGTCTTAACTTAGGATGAGCCTCCAGGATAAAACCGTCAGATGCCACAGGAACATGGAGTTTCCGGGCGATCTCCGGGGTTCCATCCGATGGACGCAGTCCTGCGGCAAGAATCACCATACCAACCTGGTTCTGGATTATCTTCCCTGAGGACATATCCTCCGCAATTAAGATGAGATCCTGGGTTTTCGGGTCCTCAGTTATCTCACCGGGCATGCCCCTGATGAACATAACCCCCATCTCCCTCGCCCTCCTGTAAAACTCCTCAGACTCCCTGCCAGTGGTTCTTATATCTGTATAGTAGACATACACCTCCGTATCCGGGTGTTTCTCTTTAATTAAAATAGCCTGTTTAATAGTGATCATACAGCATATCCCGGGGCAGTAGGAGGCATTAATCTTCTCATTTCTTGAGCCAATGCATTGGATAAACGCTACACTGTCAGGGGTTACATCATCACTTAACCTCGTGATTTTCCCTTGAGTGAATCCGGAGGCATTTATCATGCGTTCAAAATCAAGGTTTGTTAATACATTCCCGTATCTCCTGTAGCCATACTGCTCCTGCGTTTCTATTTCACTTTGCACGCGCAGCTCGCTGTATTCACTCATGCCGCTTGGGTCGTAGAGGCCGTATCCTGTGGCGATAATTACTGCCCCTACATTGATTTCAACAAATTCTGTTTCATCCCCAAAATTTATTGCACCCATTTCACAGGCCTTCACACATAACTGACATATTTCTTTCCCCTCCGGCTTCCCCTTCGTCAGGTACAGGCAGGCGTCCGGGTTTATCAGATACACGTTTGGAACCGCCTGGGGGTAGCGGATGTATATGGCTTTCCTCGGACTATAGCCGCAGTTGAATGTGTCAGGCGTCTCTACAGGGCATTTCTCTGCACATAAACCGCATGCAACACATTTATCCAGGTTTACATACCTTGGGTTTTTTCTTATTTTAACCCTGAAGTTTCCGACATGGCCTTCGATATCCGAGACATCTGCGTAAGTGATAATCTCTATGTTGGGGTGTTGTGCAACCTCAACCATCTTCGGGGAGAGGATGCATAGGCCGCAGTCGAGTGTTGGAAAGGTTTTATCCAGCATTGCCATATGTCCGCCGATGCTTGATTTTCTTTCGATTAAATAGGTTTTAATCCCGTTGTTTGCCAGGTAGAGGGCGCTGAAGATGCCTGCTATCCCTGCACCTATGACCATGGCAGCCTTGACTACTTTCTCCCTGCCTTCTTTAAGGGGTTTGAGATGGATTGCCCGTGAAACCGCCCCCCTCACTAAATCAATCGCCTTCTCTGTTGCCTTCTCTGGTTCATTGGGGTGAACCCATGAACACTGGTCCCGGATATTGACCATATCAAGCAGGTAGGGGTTTAAGCCACTTCTCTCTAAAACATTCCGGAACACCTGCTCATGCATTCTTGGGCTGCAGGACGCTACAACAACCCTCTCCAGCTTGAACTCCTTTATGTCCTTCTCAATCGCATTCTGCCCGTACTCGCTGCACGTATACTTATGGTCTCTAGCAACCACTACATGCGGCAGGGACTCTGCATACTCCCTGACTTTTTTAACATCCACTACACCCGCAATATTGTGTCCACAGTGACACACGTAAACACCTATCCGGGGATGCTTACTCTGGATTAAAGGCATTTTTGAGTATAAGAAGACTATTGATTCAGGAATTTAATATCCGCACCCAGTTTATTCATTGAATCCACGAAATTAGGAAAAGAGATTGCTATGGATTCCGCAGTATCTATGGTTGTGTCACATTCTGCCTTCAACCCGGCTACTGATAAGGCTATCACTATCCTGTGGTCACCCCAGCCGTGAACCACTCCGCCGCTTAATGACTTCACTCCCTTAATCCTTAGGTAATCAGTTCCTTCTTTAATATCCGCACCCATCTTACTTAACTCAGTGTTCATGGCCTTTAGTCGGTCACATTCCTTGTAGCGGAGATGCCCTACGTTTTTTATAACTGTCTCTCCTTCAGCGAGTGATCCAAGGACTGCTGTTATTGGAACAAGATCCGGGTTCTGGGAGAGATCAAGCTCTATCCCTGAGAGTCTCCCATTTCGTTTTATAGTTAATTCATTTCCTCTGGTTTTCACATCAGCCCCCATTTTCTTCAGAATCTCGATGATTTCCTTATCTCCTTGTTTAGATTCACTGAATAGATTCCTTACAGTGACTTCGGATTCAGTCAGCGCTGCCGCAGCCAATATGAAGGCTGCTGATGAATAGTCCCCCTCAACCATGTATTCAACTCCCTTGTAGGTTTGATTCCCTCCCACATAGAAATTATTGTCTTTAACCTCGATTTTCCCGTTAAATTTCTTTAACACATCTAAGGTCATATCGATGTAGGGTTTAGACTTTAATTCAGTTGTTACCTCAATTACGGTATCACCCCCGGCGAGGGGTGTTGCTATAAGTAATCCGGAGATGAATTGGGAGCTGATATCCCCGCGAATCCTGCATCCGCCCCCCCTTAGGGGTCCTTGGACGGTTACTGGGGGGTTTCCATCCCCGGATGTTGACTCAACACCCAGTTCTTTAAGTGCATCCAAGAGAGGCTGCATAGGCCTCTTCTGGATTGATTCATCACCTGTTAACGTAACCTTTTTCTGACATAAGCTTACGATAGACGTCATAATCCTGAGTGTGGTCCCAGAGTTTTCTACATCAATTAACTCAGGGGTTTTGGGTTTTCCAGAGACTCCCTGCACATGTATTTTTTTATCGAGAACCTGTATTTCTGCACCGATTTTTCTGCATGCCTCAACACTCGCCAGTGTATCCCCGGAAATTAATGGATTCTGGATGATAGACTGTCCCTCAGCAAGTGAACTGATGATTATGGCCCGGTGGGTATAACTTTTGCTTGGTGGAGCATCCACACACCCTTCCAGGTTTAAGGTTGGTTTGATTTTCAGCTTCATTTCCTACCTAAGATTTTCTCCACAATCTTTTCTGCATTCACCCTCCTCTTCTGGTGTTTTTTCAAAAAATCAGTCATTGTTTCTGCGCAGGTTTTCTTGCATTCCCCGCAGGATCTTTCACCTGACCTGCAGCTTCTATAGATTTCCTCCAGATCCCTGTCGTCATCCATCAAGTGGTAGAGGAATAATTCATATATCATGCAGTCCTCTGGAACACCCCCCCTCTCTTTCTGCTCCCTGGCGGTGGCTCTACCCCCTGTTTTAGAACCCTTAATCTTTTTTTCCGCGATCTCTGGCTCATCGGTTAATGCTATATGTGATTTAGGGTCGGAGGAACTCATCTTACCCCCCCGTAACCCGTGCATGAATTTATGGCATGTGGAGGATGGAGGAATCAGATTAAGTCCCCTCTGTCTCGAAGCAATATCTCTTGTAAGCCTCATATGCGGGTCCTGATCCGCCCCCACCGGAACAATCGTTGGTTTAGGCCCTCCGAACTCCGGAAGCTGCGGATGCAGTATATCCGCAACCTGCGTCAACACCGAAAGAATCTTTTGAGAGCTTAAGTCTCCATAGATTGACTTCAACTCATTGAGGGTCACCCTGTTCGAGATATGCATGTCTCTAAACCGGTAGTAAGGCAGGACGTAATTGCTTTGGAAGTAGAAATGCAGTTTCTCTGGTTTTAAGCCGAGGGCGACGTAATTCGTCAAATACTCTTCTTTCGCGAGGGTTATCGCTGTTTTTTGGTCTATACCCCTCATCAGGCAGGCCTCCAGGTCAGCGACACACACAAACACCTCCGCCCCCTTGTTTTGATACCACACTATCTGGTCTGCAACCATCTTATGCCCGAAATGGAATCTCCCTGAAGGCATTAAGCCGGTCATCATCACAAAGGGTTTCTTTTTCTCTATGGCCTCGGAAATCACTCCAAAATCCCGGTGACCAAAGATGATCCCCCGCCTCATATACCTGTTGTCCGAGTATTTCTTTTTGTATTTCTCAAGGGATTCAATGCCGAATTCCTTAAACAGGTTTTGGTAATCCTTTATATCCCCGCTTCCCCAAGGATCGATTCTTTCGGCTTCTTTCATTTTTCGAATTTCTTAATATAATTAGGAAATATATAAACACCAGTAATGAAAAGCCAGTGTTTCATCTTAAAAAATCTTCCGAGTCCAACACGTAGAAAAACTTCACCTTGATTTGAAATACGTTTTAATTCAGCACCGATAAATCCCATGTTCAGCTCTTTTTGGATTCTTAATTCATCACAATAGCTCCTAAAGGTTAAATCTGTAACTGGTAAATCGTAAATGTCTCCATTCATATCTAAAAATTTTATCCTGTATTCATATTTACTACTGTCTGTCATTGAATATTTAACAAAGAGGACATCTTCCACTTTTATCGTTCCTATGGACCTCCTTCCTTCCCCCTCCTCTATGTATCGATTTTTGTGAATCACCACTTCAAAGATGTCTTTAACCGATTTATCCAATATACTCTTTAATAACTCTTTCTTCTCATCTTCTGAAAGATTCCTTACCCATACTGGTTTATAATTCGTATTTATCTCCCAATCCTCTGTATGTGGCGGTTTGGGTAATGAACGGATGAAATCAAATTCTATCTCTGCAAATGGTTTTATCATCTGTTTATCCTCTTCACTCAAAATATATTTTTCTGTTATTCCTGAATAAGGCATTACAGGTCTTATCGCTTTACCCTCCTCATCAACTCCAAAGATACATATATTATCCCCTTTCATCTTACTCAAATCAGTGATGATTAACCTCTTTTTCATAGATGTATCACCTCGACATCACTCCAATGCTTTTTTAGATATTCCGCTAACAATCGTCTATGGCAATTATCTGGTAGTGATTCACTACACAGAAGGCATGTTTTTCTCTTGAAGAAGGGTCTATCAAGTTTCTCCAGAATCCTTCTTTCATCGAGTAGATTTATATACCCTTCAGTATAAATACCCCAGTTTCCTTCCTTGTTGTATCTGTCTCTGATCTCCTTAGTTGGTGCAAGAAACTCAAAGTGATGATACTCTATGTCACATAACTCTTTCAGAAAATACCTTAAATCATCTTTCTTTGTGAAGCCTGCCAACTGAGATGTATTATTTAACCTTACATCAACTATCTGCTCTATCCCATTCCTTGTTAATATCCTAAAAAACTCCTCTGCGGTCTTCTTTGTAAACCCTATTGTGTAGATTTTCATAGTGGTGAATACGCCAGCAATGGTGTTTGAGTCATATCTCTTTGTGCTTTTTCAATGCCCCCATCTTCTAGTATATGGAAAACACTCACCCTTTTATTTAATAGACTCTGGGTGATTAAACAATGCCTGTGACATTTATCCGGGTTTTTCTCACTGCACATGATTGCAGTCTTCTTTCTCCGGGCGATATTGATTAACTCGGAAATCCCCGCCTTATACCATCCCTTACCCTGAATCCTTTCATAGACTACCTTACCATTTCGGTAGCAGTCTCCATCCTTCGGTCTTCCACCGAGAATATTCCCTACAACATTATCCTCCATAAATACATACTCAATTCCAGCCTCCTCAAGCCTTTTATGTATCTCATCCCTGTTGAATTGAGGCGCATATCTACTGGATGGATTGCTTCTCACATCCACCACTGCTTTAATCCCGTTTTTATTTAACAACTCCAGAAATTCTTCAAACCCCTGGTTACTATGCCCGATAGTATAAACCTTGGTTTCACTCATTTTTTTCATAGTATTATATGTTTTGGATGGGTGTTTTTAGGTTTTTGTTGTAATGCGTTCTGAGGGGTCATAAGACCCCCTCAATACTCGTTCTGATGGTCAACCTTTCTGAAGGTTGTTTTCTTTTCATCTCCTGCTGCCTTTCTTTTCATATCTCTCGAATGATGCACGCCATTCCTCCTCCATGTTCAGGTTGAATTTATTCGCCAGCTTCAGTGTCAGGTAGAGGAGGTCCACCAGCTCCCAGGCAAGCTCCTCCCTACTGAATTCCTCGGTTTTATAGCCCTCCAGCCGCAGGATCCTTCTCGATATCTCCCCAAGTTCCTCGCTCATATGGATGACTATATGACTCTCCTTGTCGTTATCCCAGCCATACCTCCGGTCGTATTCCCTGACTTCCTCCTGCAACTTGGTTAAATTAGTCATGATGATTAAGTATTTAAGACATGAGTAAAATAAAACCCCCTGAACTGGAGCAGGAGCTGGGTATGAACGTCTATACCTCAAAGACGGAAGGTATCGGTGGAGTGGTTAAACAGACTCCAGAGGATTTTGTTGTGGAGGAGATTACTCCGGAAGGCAGGATTCTACAGATTGATGAAGAGGCCGTGGAATGTAGCCGGGAGGGGGAGGAAGAGAAAGAGTATGTGCATTTCACCCTCCAGAAATATAACTGGGATACATTAAGGGCCGTAAGAGAGATTTCCAGGAGGCTTAGGGTCAGTCATAAACGGCTGGGGTTTGCCGGGACCAAGGATAAGAGGGCGTTGACTACCCAGAGGGTTTCTGTGTGGAATAAGAAGATCATGGATCTGGAGGGGGTTGGAATCAGGGATATGGTGTTGAGGGATTTTCGGTACAGTGATGAAAGGATTAACCTCGGTGATCTATACGGTAACAGGTTTACTGTCGTCATCAGGGGTCTGGATTTAGGTGAAGTAATCCTCAGGGAGAGGGTTTCATCGGTGATGGATGAATTAAGAAACCAGATTCCCGCATTCTTCGGGGTGCAGAGGTTTGGAACAGTCCGGCCGATAACCCACCTCGTGGGGAAGGAAATCATTAAGGGAGACTTCAGGGAGGCTGTGTTGATTTATTTAGTCAGGGATTTTATGGGGGAGGATGAGGGGGTGAGGGAGGTGCGGAAGGCTTTAGGGGAGTCAGGAGACTTCAGAGGGGCTTTAAGAGATTTCCCCAAGCATCTTGGTTATGAAAACGCTATGCTGAATCATCTGGTGAATGCGCCGGAGGATTACACCGGCGCGTTACGGAAGCTGCCGAAGGGGCTTCAGCAGATGTTTGTTCATGCGTATCAAGGGTATATATTCAATAAGGCCCTTAGTGAATACCTAAAGAGGGGTATACCTGTGGAGAGGCTTCCGCTGGTTGGTTACAGAACCGAGGTTGATGAAATAACCTCAGGTATTCTTGATGAGGAGGGTATTATCCAGGAGGATTTCCAGGTCAGTATGCGTGAGTTAAGCTCTAAAGGCGAGTACAGGGTTTGCTTCAGGGTCGTGGAGGATTTTGAGGTTATCGGTTTTGATGTTGATGAATTAAATACCGGAAGGAGTAAATTAACAGTCGGGTTCACTCTACAAAAAGGCAACTACGCCACCGTGTTTCTGAGGGAGTTGATGAAGACTTAGTAAAAGTATTTATATGATCCCGCTAATGACTTAATAGGAATGGCTTCGTTTATTGGTTTACTGAAACCGGATCGGGGGAGGTTGAAGTTGTTTACCTTCTTCATCTTCCTGGCGGTTCTTGGTTATATCCAGTCTATGGAGTCTCCGCCATCTCATATCCGTCTTGTTCATTCCTTTCTTGCTGTTATACCTTCCCTGCTTGTGTTTCTGGAGCTGTTGGCTACGCCTGCAAGGTATGTGTTGATTCCGCTTCAATCCATTCTTGCATCTATAGACTATGGTTTTCGGATGATTCTCGGTTTTTCTGTCCTCATCTCATATTTCTACCTACTGTCATGCACCCTAATCTCTCTTTATGAGTGGTTTGTTCATAGAAGGCATTTAAGGCATTATGTCAGAGACCTTGAGAATCTGATTTAATCTAATTCCTCCCTGTTATTATCTCTATCTCTCTATATACTATGTCATTATTATAATACTATATCTATATATTCTTATAACAAAAATAATAGTTATAACAAATATTTTGTTAGAATTGTTAGTTCCCCTGGTGTTTTCTGAATGAATCGTTATAGAACCAATTTAGGAGGGATGGTAGAGAACCCTTTTTCACCAAGGCATCCGATTAATCCTAAATATTTTATCAACCGGGGCGAGATTCTCGCTAACCTGGAGAAATCCCTGAAAACAACTGCCGAAAGCGATATCCCTAAGCCAGATAATATCGCCCTTCTGGGCCGCTGGGGCATAGGGAAGACCTCCACCCTGAGGAAATTCTGCGATTCCGCAGTGAATGATACCGAGATAAATACTTTTATAAGCCATATAGAGTTGAGTCCAGTATCCTGCAGGGATGTGAGGAGTTTTCTGATAAAAACCCTTGAGGATATAGAGAAGAATTCACTCTCCAAGCTTTCCCTGTACGGTCACATACGTAAAGAGCTCTCTGAGTGGGCCAGGGTCAGCGGGAATTACGCCCTGAATCAGGCGGAGGGTAATCACCTGTTCTCCAAGTTCGAGGATGCCCTGAAGGACCTGTGGTTTGGTATACTGACGCCTTTCGGTATAAATGCGGCTGTATTGATGTTCGATAACCTGCATTATCTTGTGAAGGGGAATGAGGGGGTTTTTTATGACCTTAAGTCGATGTTTCAACGGCTTTCTTTTGATGGCTGCAACTATATGCTTCTTATAACCGGGTGTGAAGACCTTTTGGATAACGGGAATCTCTCTGAAATACAGAGATTCTTTGACCGCTACAGACTGGGTTTATTTAATTTAAGTGAGACGAGGGATGCGATTCTTAAGCCGGTTGAGTTATCCGGCTTGGATGTTACCCTAGAT
>JAYEKX010000057.1:0-822 GCA_034716875.1 Candidatus Altarchaeota archaeon
ATCAATCCTCAACCTTTTAATTTCCACATCCTTTTTTTCTACATGATCCTTCATTATTTTTAAATCAACCTTCTGATTCTTCAATTCATCCTCCATCTCATTTAGTTGGCTCTCCCTGTTATTCATGGCTTTCTCCCTGTCCACCAGCTCAGTCTCCTTTTTCCGCATCCTTTCCCAATCCTTTACCAGCGCCTCCCCTCTCCTCTTTATCTCCTCCTCTTTATGTTTTAGTGATATCTCTTCCCCGAAAAATAGCTCTAAATCTTTTTCCTCTTCAGCTAATGCCTTCTCCTTCTCCCTCAAGTCCTCTTCTTTTCTGGCTAATTCCTTTTCCAGTCTCTCCAACTCCTCTTTACTAGGCATTTTAGAAATTAATTATTTTTTTTATTAATTATTTTTATATTAGCCCTATACCTTTATATCTTTAATGTATCTGCCCTTTATTACCCTCCTAATTTCATCCGCCTTCCCCTCCCCAATACCCTCCACACCCATTAATTCTTTTTTAGATGCGTTCATTACATCATAAACACTTCCAAACCTATCCAGAAGACGTTTAGCCAATACAGCGGAGACATTGGGTAGGGATTCAACCACATACCTCTGTTTCTCCTCCACTAAAAGAGGTTTTCTCTCCCCCCTCAACGGAATCTCCCTGTTTTCTTCCTCCTGCTCCCTCTTAGCAATAATATAAAGTAAATTCGCAGTATCCTCCTCATCCCTGGAGGGTATAATGGAAATTCCAAAATCTATGGCTAAGGAGGTAATTGCCCCCCTGACTGCATTAGGGTGAATACTCCGCAGGGAATAGGGATCTTCTTT
>JAYEKX010000057.1:832-4248 GCA_034716875.1 Candidatus Altarchaeota archaeon
GCCTGAGAGAAAAGTCTTTTATCGATTATTGAACTTAAGAAATCCTCAACTGTTTTTCTCTCCACACACACCCTATCACTTAAAATAAAATCCCCGACATCCAGCTGCCTCATATCAATATCTGCTTTCTCACACAATATCTTCAGTACCTTGCTGTTTTTTTCCCTGACATCAACAAAGATTTTAATTCCTTTCCCCTCTTCTTTTTCCGTTTCTTTACTGTCATACCTTACCAGACTCTGTTGTCCGGCGTCGCCTTCAAATTTGCTGCGCATTCCCCTCACCATATCCCCCATCTTCCTCTCTTTATGCACGGAGGCCCAGTAATAGGCTTCATCCCTTGTTTGTTTAGTCATCAAGACAACTACATTACCAGCAGCGCTTCTCCCGGTTCTGCCCCTCCTCTGTATAGACCTGATTTCGGAGGGGACTGGTTCATAAAAAATTACCCGGTCAACCTTAGGTATGTCTAAACCCTCCTCCGCCACCGAGGTAGCAACAATGGCCGTATACATCCCTTTACGGAAGTTATCGAGAATCTTTATCTGCTCTTTCTGGCTCATCCCTTTTTGATCCCCCTTCCTTGACTGGCCAATGAATCCATGCGCCAGTATATCTTTTTCATTTAATCTATCTATTATCTTATCCACGGAATCCCTATACTGTGTGAAGATAATGATTTTTTCATTCTCGTGTTCTTTAACAATCTTTACGAGTTCATCCAGCTTAGGATGCTCAACCCCCAGGACATTTAAATCATGGACCATCTTAGTCAAGGATATCATCCGTTCATCCATAAACAACCTCTTTATAGCCTTCGACTTCTGTTTACTCAGTCTTTTTAGATACCTGTCTAAGGGGGATATTCCCTGTGTTTCCAGAAGTTCTATGGCGTGATTTATTTTAATGGCGCTGGCGACAAGGGATGCAGGAATAAATGAATCCATTCCGGATGTTATTTCCTTCCTTATATCAGCTTGTATCCCCAGTAATATTCTTTTATTTATCTTACTTAGGCTGGCACTTTTAAGGTAGCCGTATTTCTTTAATTCCCCCACATCCTGTCTCAGGATTTCCTCAATGAGTTTCTTGACTTTCCTGAATTCATCCGGCAACTCCACCTTCACCCACTGCATCCTGGTTTCCTGTATGTAGGGTTTCACATCCCTGTCATGCTCGGTTTTTGCCTCCACACGCGTAATAAAAAGGTTCTTACATATATCCTTCACAGTTTCCTTATTGCTGCTGGGAGAAGCAGTTAACCCGAGGATTAAGGGGTTTAGGGCTTTTTTCATATATGCTTCTGCGATGAAGACATACGCGTAATTGCCTACAGAGCGGTGGCATTCATCAAAAATGATTAACGATACATTCTTGAGGTCTAAACCCCGGATGATGTCGTTTTCTATCGTCTGCGGGGTGGCGAAAATCAGTTTGTTTACATCCCATAGGTTTTTTCTCTTACTTATTGCATCCATCCCCGTGAGGGTTACCATCTCCTCTATATCCAGGATTTTCCTGAATGTTTTGTTGTGTTGAACCGCGAGAGGCCTTGTGGGGGCGAGAAAGAGAATCTTTGAGTCCAAAATCTTCTGCAGACGGTGGGCGGCCACCATCGCAGCTATTATAGTCTTCCCTAATCCAGTGGGCAACACAACCAGGGTGTTGGCGTCAATCGCCCTTGAGACAACACCCTCCTGATACTTCCTGAGGCTTATCGTGTTTTCTTTAATCAAGGGATGGATTACATGCATTTTCTGGTGTTTATATGTTGAGTCTAAGCTTGCTGGTAACTCCCTAGGATCTTCAGGAAAGTGGTTTTTTCTTTAATGGCGTCTAGAGCGTCTTTAACCCGTTCATCACTCAGGGACCCCTTTAAATCCACGAAGAAAAAATACTCTCCCAGTTTCCTCCTGGAGGGCCTGGACTCGATTTTGGTCAGATTTATGTTCCTTTCTGCAAAATCCCCCAGGATATGGTAGAGGGAGCCTGGTTCATCCTTCAATGCAAATATTATGGAGGTTTTATCTCCGCCGGATTCCTTTCTTGATATCACTATAAACCTTGTCTGGCTGGGGGCATCTTCGATATTCGTTGAAAGAATCTCTAGGTTGTAGAGGTCGGCAGCCTCCTTCGGTCCGATGGCGGCGTATTCCCCTGAACTTAACTCACTTAATTCTTTCATGGCTGCTGCAGTGCTTTCATGTCTCTGTAATCTGGCATCCGGGTAATTTCTCCTCAAAAATTTTTTACATTGCGCCAGTGCGTGGGGGTGCGAGATTAACACTTTTATATCCTCCTTTCTTGTTTCTGAAGGAGCGAGCAGGCACAGGTTTATGTCCAGTATAACCTCTCCATGGATCTTCATGTTGTATTCAATCAAGCAGTCCATGGTTGTGTTGACGCTGCCTTCAAGAGAGTTCTCTATCGCCACCACCCCAAACTCAATGCCGTTATCAACGGCATCAAATACATCGCTGACGCTGTCACAGTATATGACCTCTATACTACTAAACACTCTTCTGGCAGCGATCTCGGTGAAAGTTCCTTTGGGGCCGAGAACAGCAACCTTATTTACATTCTTCATTTTTGCAGTAATCTATTATGGATTTAAAGAGTTTTTTCATAAATTCCTTATCAAGTTCAGTGCGACTGGATACGTTCTCCAGGACTGATTCTTCCCTTTTGGAGTCAGTGATCCCTAATCCCCTCTCTCTTTTAACCTCACCTGTCTTTTTAGCTATCTCTACTCTGTTTTCAATTAAATCAATGATTTCTTTATCGATTTCATCTATTTCCCTCCTTAGGTTTTTGAGTTCTTTATCCATTCTCCAACTATATCGATGTCTTCTCCTCCAACAGCGGTAGTTCTCTTCCTCACCCTTACAGGTACGGAGAGTTTTATTGCAGATCCTGAGATAATCGCCTCCCCCCTAGAGAGTGACGGCAGATCCCTGACTATGTCTTCAGTAACGCTCTCCACTGACTGACGAATGTATTCCTGATCCGAGGGATTAACTATCTTCATTATAATCTGTGTATTACACTGGGAGAGGATGTTGGCATCCAGTTTACTGGGTCTCTGGCTTACTATAAAGAGACCTACACCGAATTTCCTACCCTCCCTCGCAATCTTTGTTAATATGGGTTTGGAGAGTATCTTCCTGTCATCCATGCTTCTCGGGGCGAAATTATGCGCCTCCTCAATTATCAGGGCTGTGGGGATTCTGAAATCGCCTTCACCCTCCTTCACATATATTTTCCTTGCCTCAAAAATCCTTCTGCTTAATGTGGCAATAATGGTTTCAGAAAGCCTTTCATCGGCGTCGCTTAAATCTATGACCGTAAGCTGGTTTCCGGAGACAATATCCTCTAAGGGCGTGCCCTCCATATCGAAAATACCCATCCTGCTTAAT
>JAYEKX010000058.1:0-4202 GCA_034716875.1 Candidatus Altarchaeota archaeon
GATAATCCAGGATTACTCCCAGGGTAAGCTTGTTTATCCAGGCTCTACGGAGATCTGGAGGGCGAGTGAGTGTGAGGATTACAAAAGGGATGGTAAGGGATTCTATGTTGTGGATCTCGGCGGGGATGAGCCTGATATCCAGGCAGTGAATCTGGAGGGGGTGAGACCTTTCATAACGGATTCCTTCAATGTTTCGGAGCTGGATGACCGTATAGAGGTAATCAAGAATGATATTCATCTGTGTGGGAAGAAACCCCTCCTCTCCCTCAGCATATCCGGTAAGTCTTATGACACTTCAGCCGTTCATAACAGGGTTAACTCTGCATTCAGGGATATGGTTCTCTACCTTAAATCCACGTATGTAACCGAGGATGAAGCGGCTGATGTTTCTGTTTCCCGGAAATTTGACATACCCTGCCTCATCAGGGAGTCTCTTAAGAAAAAGAATCCGAGGTCAGCGGATTTCGCCGTTGATTTATTCCTCAGGCTCTCTTCAGATAACCTGGATGGAGCAAGACAGATAGCGGATGAATTCTATAGGGGGGAGGCTGAATGATCATTGAATCCATTAAACTAAGGAACTTCAGGTCGCACAGGGATACTGAACTGTTTTTTGATAGGGGCATTTCCGTGCTTGTGGGTGAGAACGGGGCCGGTAAATCAAGTATTCTGGAGGCGATTTCTTTCGCGCTTTTTAAGCAGCATGTGGTGAAGATTGATGACTTAATCCGGAGGGGGGCTGGTGGACTGGAGGTGGAGCTGGTTTTTGGACATAACGGCAGGCGTTATGTGGTTGTCCGTAAAAAAAGAGCGAAGTCTGCCCCTGAATCCCGTTTGTTTGTGAAACAGGCTGATTCTGTCCTCGGAGATTTGATTCAGGAGGGTGATAAAGCGGTTACGGAGGAGATTAAACAGATTCTGCAGACCGATGAGACCCTGTTTCTTAACGCGGTGTATATACGGCAGGGCGAGATCGCGGGATTACTGGATGCGACTGCTTCTGAGCGGAAGAATATTGTCGGCAGGTTACTTGGTATTGATGCATTACAGACGGCCTGGGGTAGGATGCCTGAAGTCGTCCGGGATTTTGAGTTAAAGAAGGCCGGGTTTGAGACTGAGGTTAAGGGTAAGGCGGATTTGGAGACGGAGCTGGGTAATACCAAAAAGGAGTTGGAGGCTAAGGAGCGGGATAAAATAATGAAGGGGGAGGAGTTAACCCTGCAGGAGAAGGGGGTGGAGGAACTCAAGGGTAAAATAGGGGGGTTTGATGAAAAAAAGGAAAGGTTTACAGAGCTGTCCCTTAACCTAAAGAACCAGCGGGAGGGTTTGAAGGAGAAGAAAGACAGGGAATCACGTCTTTTATCCAAGCTGAAGGGGATTAGTGAGGCGGAGGCTGAGCTAAAGAAACTGAGGCCGGGGATCGAGCAGATACCTCACCTGGAGAAACTTCAGGGGTTTAAGGGTGTTGAGGATCTTTCGGTTCAGAGGCTGAATGACTTAAATGAGAAGCTGAAGCGGATAACTGATTATGAGGGGGTGTCCGGGGTAACCCGGGCCGATTATGTGAAATACTGTGAGTTAGAGGCTGAGCTTGAGAGAGTCACGAAGGAGAGGGAGGGTTTTTCTGGTGTTGACAGGGAATTAAAGCGGGTTGATGCGGGCATCAGCGGGTCTCAGGAGAAGGTAACGAGGCTTAATGATGAAATATCCCAGGTGTTGGAGGAGGCTTCAGTCCTCTTTGAATATAAGGTGGATTCCCCGGAGCAGTTAAGGAAACTTCTTTCATCAAAGAAGACTGATCTAGGGGATTCCCTTAAGGGGGTTGACTCTAAACTCACTGAATCAAGGGATGCTGTTTCGGGTTTGAAGGCACGTAATCTGGAGCTTAAGAAGGCTGTGTCGGATTTAAAAAAAGCCCGGGGTAAATGTCCTGTATGCAATACACCCCTTACCGAGGAACATAAAACAAGGGTTTTGAGGGAGTATAGTGCACGTGAAATATCGAATGATAAGGAGATACGTGAACTTGATTCCCAACTTAAGGTTTTTGAGTTGGAGAAAGGTAAGCTTTCTGCTTTAAAGGAGTCTGTGGATAAGGTCCCTCTGGACTTGATTGAATCCAAGTCCAGGGGGGTTTTGGAGGAGACGGAGGGGGTTAGGAAACGGACCGTGGAGGGAGGTAAGCTGCGGGAGAGGGTTGAGCGGTTGAATGAACTTAATTCCCTTCTATCTGAAAGGGGTAAGTTGAAGCAGGGGCTGGAGGCTGCTTACAGGAAGCATCAGTCAGCGCAGGATTTCCTGGGTGAATACGGGAAAGATAAGTCTTTGTTGGAGGCGTCTGTTAAATCAGAGACGGATAAGTTAAGTGGGGTCAGGGAGGAGTATCGGGATTGCGCTTCTAAGTTAGAAACCCTTCCAGGGGATCTTGGGGGGGAGCTGGATAGGTTGAGGGGTTTAAAAGCCCGGTGTGATGAGTTATCGGGTGTTATTAAGGAGGGGGGGTCGCTTGGGAATGAGCTGGCTGAGGTGAGGTCGGGGATTTCAGGGCTTGAGGAGGGGATAAGGACGTCTTCTATGGAGTTTGATGCGTTACGGTATGATAAAAAGGAGCATGAGTCGATAAAGAGTTCACTGGAAACATCCCGGGAGAAACTAACCTCTCTCTTGACCTCTAAAGAGAAGCTTGATGTGGAGATTAAGGGGCTTTGTAGGGAGGCGGATAAACTGGGGCTGAGGCTTGAGGGGTTGGCTTTGAAGGAGGGGGAGTTAGTGAGGCTTCAGAAATTTATTTCTTTTTTATCTGAGTTGAGGTGTTTGTTTGATAGGGATGGTTTACAGAGGGGGTTGAGGGTTAAGGCTAGGCCTGCTATTGAGTTATTTACCCGTGAGGTGTTTGCTGGTTTTGATATGGGTTACTCTAGCGTTAGTGTTGATGATGATTATAATCTCTTTTTGCATAATATGGATGGTTCTAAGTCGGTTGACATGATTTCCGGGGGGGAGAGGATTGCGGTGGCGTTAGCTTTCAGGCTGGGTATTGCGAGGGTTTTGTCTGGGGGGAGGAGTGAGTTGTTGATTCTGGATGAGCCGACTATTCATTTGGATTCTTATAGGCGGCAGGAGTTGGTGCAGGTTTTTAAGGGGCTTAAGATGCTGCCTCAGGTTATCTTGGTTACTCATGAGCCGGAGCTTGAGGGTGCGGCTGATCAGTTGTTTAAGATTGAGAAGCGGGATGGCTACTCGACATGCAGGGTTGGTTGACGTTTTTACTGGATTTCATCAGGGGATTGAGTGTTCCGATAACTGTTGTAGTTAACACTCTTTTAATGTTTAATTCAATCACCTCCCTATGTTACTGTATTTTTTCTTCAGGTTTCGTTTCTTCCCGTCCTGATGTAGTACACAATTAATGTTTTTTTTTTTTTTGCAACTGGCAACTGCTTAGTTACCTTACCCTCCATATATTTATATCAGGAAGTACTATAAATTAATCAAAATATGGGGTGATATATATGAATAATAAACATATTGGTGAGGACAATCTGATAGGGGCTTACTGCCATTTTCCGGTTATCGGCGGATTATTTGTGCCGTTGATAGTTTATTTCTGGAAGGGTAAGGATAATAAGGAGCTTGGGTTTCAGGCGAAACAGGCGCTTGTGTATCAGATAATTGCTACAGTAATAGCGATTGCGGGGTTCTTCATCACATCTATGCTGTATCTTGCGATGTTTGTTTCTGATCTTGGGATTCTGAGCATGCTGGTATGGCCGGTGTATGGTGGTATAATACTTGTAATCGCTGTTTTGCCCCTGCTTGCGGCATGGAAGACCTTCAATAAGGTGAGTTATGATTATCCTGTGATCGGTGGGATGCTGAGGTAATCCACCTTTTTTTTTCTTTTTTTTATAAACACTCTCGGAATACTTTTTTTATCTCTCCTGTTCTATTTACATTCCATGAACACCCTCCGGAAACTACATATACTGGGCTCCTCAGCAGCCTATGACCGCCCTAAGTTGGCGTATGCACTAAAGAACCGCGGGGTTTATCCGGTTGATGTTGGTGATGCGGGCGTCAGGGAGCTTATGATGGTTCCCGGCATAGGCTTAAAGACAGCACAAAGGATTGTTGCGGCGAGAGACAGCAACCTACATATAAGGTCTCTCATACCCAGGAAGGCTTTGCCTTTCCTGGAGGTA
>JAYEKX010000059.1:0-4194 GCA_034716875.1 Candidatus Altarchaeota archaeon
AGCTGATAGATGTCTTAACGCCCCCCGTCAGGGAAGTGAAAATCGGCTCAGGCGAGAATTCCCTCAGATTGGGGGGTGAGGAGGTCATGTACCGGCACGAACTGCGATTCTTTAATCCAACCGGTTTATTCATCGACGTCAGCGATTCAATGAGTGATGAAGAAATTAATAAAAGAATTGATTTCGTGAAAGACTTTGAGATAGAACGGATTGGGAAGAAACTCAGGCTGGATGGAGTCGCCATCAGAAGCGCATCAGATGATCCGGAGAAATTCAGGGGGGTTGTCGGGAGGGTAGCTAAGGATTTCCCGGGAGCATTGATATTATGTTCCTTTAACCCGGATGTTTTAAGCGCCGGCATGGAGGTTGTGGGGGACAGAAAACCCCTGCTTTATGCAGCGAATGAAGGGAATTGGGAGCGTGTCCTAGGTATTGCCCAAAAGTATGACGCTCCCCTCGCAGTTTATTCCCCTGATCTGGGCAAGCTCGGTACCCTGGTGAGGGAATTAAGCAGCAGAGACTTTAACCGGATTATCCTTGATCCCGGAATAGAATCTGATGCCGGATTAAGCAATACATTAAACAGGTTTGTTATGCTGAGGAAATCCGCCATGAAGGGTGTGAAGGAATTGGGTTACCCGTTGATGGCGTCTACCCTGGCAGTCTGGATGAATTCAGGGGATGAGATGAACTCCGCATATCGTGAATCAACCATCGCAGGGGTATTGATGGACCGCTTCGCAAGCCTCTTGATCACCCACTCCATAGACATGTGGTCTATTCTACCGACAGTGACCTTGAGACAGAATATCTACACTGACCCCCGGGTGGAGCCTACTGTCGAGGCAAAGCTTTATGAACTCGGAAGCCCGGATGAGAACTCACCATTGTTTATAACAACTAACTTCGCCTTAACCTACTTTAATGTATCCGGGGATCTGGAGAGTGATAAAATCTCCTGCTACCTCCTGGTTATAGACACCGAGGGTTTGGGGGTTACTGTTTCGGTTGCCGCAGAGAAATTAACGGCGTCCGGCATAAAAGATGCCTTAGATAAAACCTCCGCCAGGGAGAAGATTAAGCACTCCAAGCTCATTATCCCGGGGGCAGCCGCCAGGATTAAGGGGGTGATAGAGGATGCCACTGAGATGGAGATCATAGTCGGGCCCCAGGATTCATCACAGATCTCTAGTTTCCTGAAAGAGAACTGGTAACTTTTAGGTACGTCATTTGACGAATTTAGTTGTCAAGGGGTTTATATGAAGGGAATATATATGTTCTAGTACGATGACTAACGAATATTTAATCGAATTCTATCCGGATAATAAACAGATTAAGGTGGATGCCTCCAAATCAATCCTGGATGCATCAATAGCATTAGGCATATACCTGGCTTCGGTGTGTAATGGCCTGGGGACGTGCGGTAAATGCAAGGTTATTGTTGAGGAGGGGAAAGTTAAGGCTGGGGGGATGGATTCATTGACTGAGGAAGAGAGGAAGGGAAACTATTACCTGGCCTGCCTAACCTACCCCCAAAGTGATTTGAAGGTGATCATCCCTAAGGAAAGCCGGCTGGGGAAACACCAGATTCTGGAGCACACCAGCAGTATAGTGAAGAAGGCCTTAGTGGGTGAGGAGGCGGGTGTTGCCGTGGATGTGGGGACTACCACGGTTGTGGCTTATCTCGTTGATTTAAGCAATAACAATATTGTTGATTCCGCTTCCAAGTATAATAAGCAGATGATCCTCGGAGGGGATGTATTGACTCGCATAGACTATGCTAAAGAGCATGGTATGGATAGATTACATGAACTCCTTGTTGAAACAATAAATGACTTATTAGAGAAACTGTTGGTAGACAGGGGTAATGTAGTGATCAGGGAGTTGAGTGTTGCAGGCAACACCACCATGACGTATATGTTGTTGAATAAGGATCCTGCTGTAATTAAGGAAAATAAGGATTTAGAGGAGTTTAAGGTTGCCTACTCAATGGATGCGAGTCAGTTAGGGATTAATTCAGGGGGGAGTATATACTCCCTGCCGGGTGTTGCGAGTTATGTGGGTGGCGATATTGTTGCGGATATTATTGCCAGCGATATGTATAAGTCTGAGAAGGTTTCTATGTTGATTGACGTAGGCACTAACGGGGAGATTGCTATCGGATGCAGGGATTGGCTGGTGGCCTGTTCGACGTCGGCTGGTCCGGCTTTCGAGGGGGGTGAAGTCAGCTGCGGTATGAGGGCGACGACCGGGGCTATAGACGGGATCGTAATTGATGAGGATATCGGGGTGGAGTATGCAACCATACATAATGATAAACCCCGGGGGATATGTGGTTCAGGCTTCATTGACTTGGTCGCTGATTTATTTTTGAGAGGGGTTATTGATCACTCCGGGAAGTTTGTTGACAGGGGGATGGATAAGGTGATGGAAACCGACCTGGGTACTGGTTTTCTGGTGGTCCCCGGGGATGAGACTGCTACTGGCAGGGATATCGTGATTACTGAGAAGGATATTGAGGGTATTCTCTTGAGCAAGGCTGCTATTTATGCTGGGGCGTCCACTTTAACCCGGGTTGGGGCTGGTTTTGATGAGCTGGAAAGGATTTATGTAGCCGGAGGGTTTGGGTATTACCTGGATGTGGAGAATTCTATTGTCTTGGGTTTACTGCCGGATCTGCCTAAAGAGAAGTTTATGTTCCTCGGCAATGGGTCGGTTAGGGGGGCGTATATGGTTTTGGTTGATGAGGAGAAAAGAGGAGAGGCTGAGGAGGTTGCAGCTAAAACCACGTATTTCGACCTGAGCGGGGATAAAACCTTCGGCGAGGAGTATATGGCGGCATTAAGTATACCTCACCAGGACTTAACCCGGTTTCCTTCGGTTGAGGAGAAGATGTAGGGGAGGGTAATCGAAGGGCAGCACGTAGATATAATCTTTTTTAACAAACCCTCCATAGATAATAAAGAACGAATAAATAAGTGAGGCATACCTATAGAGATGTATATCCGAACCAGTTCGTATATATCGCCAAACCGGCAGTATATCCGAAGTACTTCGGATATAAATTGTTGTGCGACATGCAAAGAAAGATACAACATAAAATAAAGGAAAGAAAATATGAAACTAACAGAACAAATACATTTATTACGGCTTGATTTTGAAATAACATTGAGTCTTGAAAGAAAACTTCCAAGATTCGTGAATGCAATAATAATCTTCGGAGACAGAATCACACTGATTGATACGGGAGTTAAAGGTAGTGAAGAGAAAATCTTTGCTTACATTGAACAAAACAATAGAAAGATTACTGATATCAAAACCATAATATTATCTCATTCTCATCCTGACCACATAGGTTCTGCTGCCATAATTAAAGACTTGACCAATTGCGAAGTTCTTGCACATGGAGGGGAGATAGATTGGATTGAAAATATTAAAATTCAGAATAAAGAAAGACCTGTGCCTGGATTTTTCAATTTGGTAGATCGGTCCGTTAAAGTTGATAAAATAATAGAGGATAAACAACTTATAAACATTGACAAAGATATCACAATAGAAATAATTCATTCACCAGGGCATTCAAAAGGCTCTATCAATATTCTTTTCAAGGAGGATAAGATATTATTCACAGCAGATTCAATTCCACTTAAAAATGATATTCCAAACTATGACAGTTATCCTGACCTAATGAATTCGCTTGAAGGTATAAAAAAGAGAAATGATTTCAGTATTTTACTTACCTCTTGTACTTCTCCTTTGATGGACGATCCTGAAATAGAGAAAATTATAAGTGATGGAGAAAAGTATATGTTTGAACTAGATAATATTGTAAAGAAAACATACATTGGAGAAGAGACTGAAACTTTTATGTTTTGCAGAGCAACAATAGAAAAACTTGGATTACCCCCCTTTTTGGTAACTCCCATTGTGGATAAAGCATTTAGAAGTCATCTGAAAAATTGATTTTAATAATGCACGATCGCACAACAGCGGCTATGCGGTTCCGCTTCGCTTCACCTAAATTGCCCTGCGCTTCGGGCAACTTCGCATAGCCGCAGAACGTTATCGAAAATTGCGGGGCTTTTTACAAACATTTATTAACTTTAACACAATTAAATTAGGACTATGGAAAAGAAAATTAAAATTGGATTAATTGGCTTATTGATGATTGGGATTCTCTTGTTTATTGTTATC
>JAYEKX010000060.1:0-15626 GCA_034716875.1 Candidatus Altarchaeota archaeon
CCCCAGACCCACCAATTTGGTTTGCGTCATTTCCCCCCTTACCCCCCTTTCCTCCATGGCCTCCTCCACCGCCACCTGAAGCAAGGCATCCATAAGAGCATACGCCATTGCTTTCACCATCCCCTCCTCTACCCTCCCTTGAATTGCCTTTACCGTCCACATTTATCCCGGATTTACGGTCTATGATTAATGCGTTGTTCACCCTTAGATTCAGTTTCTTACCTACCCGGGTGGTTAACACTCCCCCTCTCTTTATACGCACCTCATCAAAGGTATGGAAGCCATCAAGGACGACTGTGGAATCCACCACCAGCCTGCTGATGTTAATGAATGCATAACCCTCATCGTCATTTATACTCACTCCCGAGTATGAGTCAATCCCTGTCCAGTTAATGAATTCATCCACCCATGAAACCTGTTTAGGAGGGTATTTGATCTCCATTCTCATTTTATCTACTTTAACCCCTCTGGGGACTGCAATACTTGTTTTGGAGTCTAACCCCCCCTCTTTTGGAAACGAGATCTTTTTGCTGGCGGAGCCGTCAGAAAACTCCGTGATTGAGTGGCAAACCGGTGATAGAGGCGTGATTGGTTTACATTGGAGAGGGAGTAGATCCTCCTTCATGAGGTAATCAAAGGTAGGCACGGCGATTAAAGACAGGAGAAGAAGCAGCACAGGATATTTAATCCATCCCCCCGTATAATCTCCTCTCATGCGTCTATAGGTTAGAAACACTATCGCAGCGACGGAAATAAACGCTATGGGGAACCAGATAGACCTCAGGATCATGCAAATCAACATGTCATCCATAAATAGTATATTCATTATTGAGGTTTAATATATGATATGGATGTCAACAGGAAATTTCTTGTGTTCCTCCTACCCCTCGAATTGTTTACCCTGGTGAGGCTTATCCTCCCCTTTCTGATGCATAACAACCTTAATACCGGGGATATGATTGGACACTACTCTCTTGCATGGTATATCCAGGATTTCTTGTTTCCGCATGCTATAGGCTGGAATCCATTCTTCTATGCAGGCTATCCGCAGGGTCAGTTCTATCCCCTCCTATTCCACTACCTAGCCGCCGTAGCCGGATTAATATCCGGTTCCATGTTGGGACTCAAGATAATACTGAGTCTCTCAATCCTGCTTACCCCCATCTCCTTCTATTATTTCGCAAGGAAATTCGGGTTTAACTGTATTGAATCAAGTCTTACCATGTTAATGATGTGGATCCTGTTGTTTTTCCCCATGGAGCAGATTGGCGGAAACTTTTTTTCAACATTTCATACCGGGTTGTTAACCAATATGTTTGCAATCCCTCTGTTCTTCCTTTATCTGGGGAGATTAAATGAATCCTTTAAGACCGGCGGGTATGTGCTCCCCAGCATCCTGCTTGCCTTGATTATTCTGAGTCATATATTCACCGCGGTTGTCTCCCTACTTGCTCTTATCTCTTTTCTCCTGGCTAAACCCAGGGTTCGTAAGAATCTAATCTTTTTATTTAAGCACCTAACCCTCTCTTTTTTATTGACTGCATTCTGGATTATCCCTTTTTTAAGTAAGTTTAACTACGCGTTTGTTAGAGAAATGTCCAGTATCAGCTTTCCTCTGCTGTTTCTACAAACCCTTTTCGTGATTTTCGTTGTTATATACCTTATACTCGCAAGAAAGATTGAAGGAATAAGGCCCCTCATATACCTAATATCCCTCCTAATCCTGATGTGCTATTTCAGGCGTTACATACCCATTAATCTACACTACTACCGGTTAACCATGTTCATCCTCCTGTTAATGCCAATTCAGGTTACTCAACTTTTTCGGGTTAAAATAAACCCTCTCAGGGTAATTGTTGCCACACCAATCCTGATTATGTTGGCTGCTTTGATTTCGTTGAGTTTAATCCCCTTAGCCCCTGATTTATTATACCCCCAGAGATTAGATGATTTAAGTCTTAATCCTGAGGGCATAGATGACATAAACATTAATTTCAGGAGGGTTGACGGGCGGGTTTTAGTCATCTCCCCCTCCGATGACATATCCGCTTTCAGTACGGTATACCATCTAATTCCGATGAATACAGGAAACTATATCCTGCGGGGTTTATTTGCGGAATCCAGTGTACATGGGCTGTATATATCCCTGCTTCAGTCTGAATTTGATCCTCATACGTTTGTATGGGGTGTGCCCAGATATACCCTCAACACATCCATCAGGAATAAAACGGGTTTGATTCAGCATCAGTTGGATATATTCAACGTAAACTACATATTTGCTCCTAAGGAATTGAACTGGTCTAACAGGGTTTTGGGTTCTGAAGAAATTGAGGTCTTGGAGTATGCGCCCAAAATAACTGGCGGGACGGATTTGATTGATTTCATTGTACCTGAGCATAGCAGGCTGGAGAAGCAGATACTCGGGTTGTTTAATTCATCTGAAAACACATCCAGGATAATTGTTTATTCCATGGGTTCATCAGTCGAGACTCCGAAGACCCTAAAGAGATCAAAAGACTTAGAGTACATTAAATTTGAAACAGGGTCTAATGAAACCGCAGCTATATTCCTCAGTAATGATTTTAAATACTGGAGGGCTTATGTAGGTGGTGAAGAAACCAGGATTCGCATAACCCCAACTCATCTGGTATTTTTGGGTAACGGCACCATTGAACTGAAGTACGAGGAAAGCCTGCTCAACGCCTTAAATACTTCTCTATACAGGGACGTGGATGTGGGGTATAAAAACCAGACGTTTGCTTTATATCGGGTTGGGGACTCTAAATTAATTGAGGTTTTGAATTACACACCCAAGAGGATCGATAAGGATTGGGGTGAGTCCGTATGGGGCTGGTTTAATTCAAAAAATATTTCCAGGGTGATGGTTTATTCTGAAACACCCTTACCCGGCTTTATTGGTACTGGGAACGAGACTGTGGACATAATAGAGAGATCCGAGACGTGGGAGTACCTTAAATTCATTGTCGAATCCGAGAAACCCGTTCCCGTATTGATTAAGATCAGTGAGTTCCCTAACTGGAAGGCTTATGTGAACGGCAGGGAAACACGGATTTATCGGGCATCCCCTTATATGATGTTGATTTACGGTAACGGCGTGATTGAGTTGAAATATGAATCCACCCTCTGGGATCATCTGGGGATGTTAATGACCTTAATCGGTCTGGGATGGCTATGTTTTATTGGGGTTAAAAATGGGTTCTTGAGGAATAACTAATGTAGTATATATAACTCCAAATCAAAGAATAATATAATGGCTATGGAAAGAGCGAGGATAATAGTCCGAGGGGAAGTCCAGGGGGTAGGATACCGGGGCGTTGTAAAGAAAATAGCTAGGAAACTGAACATAACCGGCAGAATACAGAACATAAAACCCTACGATGTAGAAATAACGGCGGAAGGTGAAAAAAAAGATCTAGATACATTCATAGAGCAGATAAAGATCCGGGAGTTCCCCATAGATGTTGGAAATGTAGATGTAACCCCCCAGGAAGCAACCAAGGAGTTTCAATACTTTGAGGTAGTGCGAGGCGATCTAGGTGAAGAGATGGGTGAGAGATTTGATCTAGCAAGAATGGAACTAAGCAATCTACATGAGGCCCAGAAAACCATGATCGGTAAGCAGGGTGAGATGATCGGTAAGCAGGGTGAGATGATCGGTAAGCAGGGTGAGATGATCGGTAAGCAGGGTGAGATGATCGGTAAGCAGGATCAAACTTTGGTTGAAATCAAGACTATGAGGGTAGATATGAACCAGAACTTTAACGCCTTAGATACTAAATATGGAAGCCTTTCCGACAGAATGAGTTCCATAGATAACACCCTCAAGGAGCTTACTCAATCCATCCTGGCCTTGGTGGGAAAGAAAACTTAATACCCCAAAATTCAGAATTTAACTAACTCCTGAAGTATTTCCGGATGCAATGTATTCTCGAATTTCACCACATCATGCACCGGGTAGGCCTTCATGCTAGAGCCATTCAGTTTAGACAGGAACTGCTCCATGCCCCTGTGATATTCTCCATCCGGGACAATAACCTTCACCAGTATCTTACCATCAAATGTTCTGTAGACCTTCCGTGCTTCATCGAATTTAGCGATGTTTTTAGCAATCTCTTTGGATTCGGAGGGGGGTGCGTCTATAACTATAAAACCCAGCTGTAGGCCCAATTCCTGTGGATGAAGTACGGCAGAGAATTTCTTGATAACTCCCTTCTTTATCAACCTCTCAGCTCTTGTGAAAATGGTTGTATGGGGTACCCCAAGGAGTTTACCCATCTTCCTGAAGCTCATCCTCGCATCGTTTTGGAGGTATTTGATTATCTCCAGATCAAGTTTATCGATCTTTAATTTATTCACTTTATCCCTCATTAAATATACATACTATATTCATATATACGTAAATAATATATAAAAATCAAAATAAAAAATGGTTATATATTCATAAGGGACTTAATTAATATAAATAGCTGAATCGATTCAGATTCCCCCACCCCTCAACCACTCCAGATCACTGATATAAAGCTCCCTAATGTCCTTTAAACCCAGATTCAGGGCCACAACCCGATCCAAACCAAGACCCCATGCCAAAACAGGACAATCAAAGCCCAAGAGGGGCTTAACCACCTCCGGCCTGAAGATCCCGGCACCACCTAACTCAATCCACTCCCCCCTATCCTCTAAATAAACCTCCGGCTCCACACTCATCTCCGTATAAGGGAAGTATGCAGGCCTAAACCTTACCTTAGAGCCCATATGGTCATAGAACTCCTTCAATATCCCTAACAGATTCCTGAAATTCACGTCCTCATCCACCACAATACCCTCAACCTGATAAAACTCCGGCAAATGCTTATAATCTACCGACTCATTCCTAAAGACCTTTCCTATACAAAATACTTTAGCCGGGAGATCACTCCTACCTAGCTGGGTTAAATACCTGCCTGTCACAGCCGTGGTATGCGTTCTTAAAACAGGTTTCTTCGCTACTTCCTCACTCCACCTGTAGCCCCAGCCAATAGATCCGGTTGTCCAACCGTCTGCATGAGTCTTTTTAACCCTCCCCTTAAATTCCTCGAAACCAGGCGCTTCAATCCCCCCGGGATTCATTAGATAGAATGTATCATGCATGTCTCTCGCCGGGTGATCCTGCGGCTGGAATAAGGCATCGAAATTCCAGAACGCGCTCTCCACCAGCGGACCCCTGATCTCCTTAAAACCCATCTCACAGAAGATATCCCTGATCTCTTTAATCAACCTCTGCAGTGGATGCCTTCTTGCGGGAAACTCCGGTTTGACATAGGTGTTGACGTCATAGGGCCTGAACTTCACCCCCCTCCATTCCCCTGAGATAAGCATTTCCGGGGTTAACTGAGAGATTGCTTCACCCCCCTCTGATTCAGATGTCTTTAAGCCTTTTTTGGTGGGAAGCAGCCATATGCTCTTCCTCTCAGAGATTTTCACGACATCCTTCCTCTTCCTGAGAAGCTTTAAGCCGTTCATTAGATCTTCATCCAGCTCCTCAGAATTTAGTTTTTTCTTTTTCTTCAGGACTCCTAGAAGCTTTTCATCCATGGTTTCCTTTTCATCCAGGATCTTTATGACACCCTTCTCAAACCCCCCCTGCTTCTTTTTACTAAGCCACCCTATGGCGATAGTAATCTCCTCCTTCTTGAGTTTACCCTTTAACTCAGAGATTCTTCCCTCACCATTGATTAACTTCATCACCTGTCTTTCAGGCAATCCTTTCACAGCATATAACTCCCCTTCTTTACCCAGGGAAATGTCTTCAGTGATCTTTTCCTGGATTTCTATGAGGTTTTTTGTCGACAGCCAGGAGGATGTCCTCATTACTGCATCCAAGGGAATTCCTATTTTCTCTGCGATCTCTTCCGGAGTGGATTTCTTCCTCAGTATTCTGAGGATTTTTATTTCATGTGGATGTAGTTCCATATTCACTTAAATTATTGATGATAGTTCTTAATAATATACTAAAAAAAGGAAATGGAGAATAGTGGGGATGTTAAATTCTACAGGATAAAGGAGGAGATCAGGATCTTGGGCATAGATGATGCACCCTTCGATCTACATAGTGATGAAAAGACTATGTTGGTTGGGACTGTATTTAGGGGCGGTAACTGGCTTGATGGTGTTTTAAGAACAGAGGTTTTGGTTGATGGGGTTGACTCTACAGAAAGGATTGTTGGGATGGTGAATAAAAGCAAGTTCAGGGATCTGAGGGTAATCATGCTGGATGGGTTAGGTTTCGGGGGCTTTAATCTCGTGGACATAGAGCGGTTGTTTAGGGAAACTAATCTTCCTGTGATTGTGGTAGTGAGACGTATGCCTGACTTTAAGGCTATAGGAAACGTGGTAAAGAATTTAGTGAATAACCGGTTTTATTCAGAGTGCATGAGGAAGGCGGGTAAACCCCGGAGGGTTGAAACCAAGCCCGGTAAATTCATTTACATCCAGCCTCATGGTGTTTCCTTCAGGGATGCGGAGGTGATTGTGAAATTATCTTCGACGAGAAGCTTGATTCCCGAGCCCATCCGCGTGGCTCACTTAATTGCTTCCGGAATTGTGTTAGGGGAGTCGAGGGGTGGTGCCTGAGTTCAAGAAAAAATTTGTCCGAAACAAATTTTTTGTGCAACAAATTTTTCGAAAATTTGTGCATAGAAACTCCTCGAAGGAGTTTCTTGTGTCATAAAAAATTCTCAAAGAATTTTTTGATGATCTCTGTGTAAGGGGGGGGGTCCACTTAATTCATTACAGTTTATTTTAGATCCTTTCTAATCTTATCTCCTGCTTTCCTGAATAAACCAACTAATGTAAACGCCTCTCTACCTGAAATAAATCCTCGTCCAATCAACTGCCTGAATGTTTTCTTCACAAGATTCAGCTCAAAGTCGTTTCCATACAGGGAATCAGCCAGTGAATCAAATTTCTCCAGGAGAACTTTTTTTTCAGTCTTGTTTAATCCCCTGAATTTCTTTAAATCGCAAACTTCCTTCCTCGACCTGAGTCTGGAGATCTCGTAGAGGATTACTGCCACGGAATGTGAGAGATTTAGGGTGGGGTATTCTGGGTTTGCTGGAATAGCTATTGTTAAATCACATAACCCTATCTCATTGTTGTGGAGGCCGCAGTCCTCTCTCCCGAAGACTAATGCAATGCTTCCTTTCGTATCCAGGGAATTTAGGAGATCCTCTGGAAACAATGGGCTGCGCATAATATTCCTGTCTCCAGCGATTACGGCTGTTGTTGCAACCAGGAAGTCAAATCGTTCCCTTAATTCTTTGAAGTTATCCACAACGACCGAGTTCTCCAGGATATCCCTGCCGTGCATTGCCATAGCCCTTGCTTCTCCGGAGATTTTGGGGGGATTTAATAAAACCAGTTCTCTAAAGCCAAAGTTTTTCATAACCCTCGCCACACTACCTATATTCCCCTCATACTTCGGCTCCACCAAAACAACTGAAAACTCAGGCATTTTATTTTATTACTTATGCATATTAACAAACATATGTGCCAGTCTCGTGGGTTCCGGAAGCTTATGGTCTCTAAGACAGTTCTTAACTACCTCTAAGCTCTTCTCCGGCGAGATCCTGTGTCCGGGCGAAATAAACAACGGATTACAGTTTCTCTTACTCTTCAATACAAAACCCACCACTTCCCCGTTATACCTTAACTCGCTGCATCCACCAACCTCTTTTGGGACTTCATACTCACCAACCAGTCTGCTTTTCGCCACCCCAATTGTTGGTTTATCAAGGACGACGCCAATATGGGAGGCTAACCCAACCCCCCGGGGATGTGCAATACCCTGACCATCTACCAGGAGGATATCGGGTTTATTCATTAATTTCCCGTAAGCCCTTAAGATGCTGGGGCCCTCCCTAAACGCCAATAACCCCGGGATGTATGGGAAATCCACCTCCATGGCCGCATATTTCTTTTCCATTGATCTCATATCGGGATACTCTAAAACAACGATGCAGGAAATTACTTTCTCACCCTGGAAGGATTGATCCACACCCGCCACGGTTTTAATCTCCCCTGGCAACTGATCCTCCACCAGGACCTTTTTCCTTAATTCCTCCTGAATCCCTACATATTTTTCTGTATCATCCATATAACTTAATAATTAAAGAAGAATGCAATTAATTGGAACTATCTCGGGGGAGGTGAGGCCTAACAAGTTTAACATACTGCTCTCGAACCATGGCGTAGGGCAGGGTAGTTACGTGAAGATAAGGCATGAGCAGTATGGCTGGGTTCTGGCGAGAATAGATAACCTGAAGAGGTATCTTGATAATGAAGGTAAAGAGGTTGTTATTGCAAACGCCCGGACCATTGGATATAAACATGAAGGTAATGTATTTATACCAAAGACCCCCTTCAGACCCGAGGAACGGGTTTATTCAGCCGACAGGGAATTAATCATTGGTATCATCGGCTTTAAGAGGACGAAGACCAACAGCATCTATCTGGGGTTGCTGGAGGGTCATGAAATCCCCGTCTACATTGATATAAAGAAAACCATCAGAAAACACCTGTCTGTTTTGGCTAAGACAGGGGCCGGAAAGAGTTATGCTGTGGCTGTAATCCTGGAGGAGTTGCTCAAAAATAATTTCTCTGTCGTAATCATAGATCCCCATGGCGAGTACTCCAGCCTGAAGTACGAGAACGATGATTACGATGCAATGCTGGCGTATAACGTTAAACCCCGGTCTTATGAGAAACAGATTATGGAATATACCTCCAACATTATTGTAAACCCCGGGGCAAGGAAATTAACCTTGAAGCCGAGATTCACGCTTGAGGAGTTAACGGATATAATGCCCATATCCCTTGGGGATAAACAGAAGTCGATTGCTTATAATGCATTAAGGAGGTTGGAGAATCAGGAGTACACGATCCAGGATTTAATTAACGCTGTACGCCTGGACAAGAGCAATTCCCGGTGGAAGGTTATACGTGGCCTGGAGTCTCTGAGGGATAGCGGGGTCTTTGAGGGAGCCCCCGTGAGGGATAAAGACCTTGTGAAGGAGGGACGAGCCTCTATAATAAATCTTAAGGGGTCTGAGCCGTGGGTTCAGGAGTTGGTTGTTGCAAAGATCTGTAAGGACCTGTTTAACTCCAAGAAGATTGGGAACATCCCGAATTTCTTCCTGCTGGTGGAGGAGGCGCATAACTTCTGCCCGGAACGCGGTTTCGGTGACGCGCGTTCTTCACAGATTCTTCGGACTATCGCGTCGGAGGGACGGAAGTTTGGTTTATATCTGGGGGTTGTAAGCCAGAGACCAGCTAGAATCGATAAGAATGTTTTATCCCAGTGTAACACCCAGGTTATCCTTAAGGTGACTAACCCTAATGATCTTAAAGCAATTATTCAGTCTATTGAGGGGTTTACCCCGGGTATGGAGAATGATATTAAGCAGCTTTCAATAGGGCAGGCTCTGGTGATGGGGGAGTGTGTGGAGCAGCCCATAATCGTAAGCATCCGGTCCAGGGAGACCCTGCACGGAATCGATCAGGAGAGGAAGGTGATTGAGAAGCCGAAGTCAATGATCGAGAAGATAAAACCGGTTTTTATCGAGGAAGAGATTAAAAAGAAGAAACCTGTGGAGAAGAAATCCCTGTCCAAGAGGATTAAGGGTTTATTCCTGGAGGATGATGAGGAATAACTCCTTTCAGTTCTCCAGCTTCTTCAATTCATTAACCAGTTGAGGTAATAATACGGCGGGGTCAGTTACCATCCCCAGGGCATGGGTGGTTCCCCTGTCCTGAAGTCTTGTGACTACGTAGGGATTAATGTCTATCGCCACGGTCTTTACCCTGGAGGGGAGCATGTTCCCGGTGGCTATCCCATGAAGCATTGAGGCATAGATCATGCAGAGATCCGCCTTCTGCACATGCTTTCTCATTTCATCCTGAGCCTCTATAACATCCGTCATCGTATCCGGCAGCGGGCCGTCATCCCTCACTGAGCCGCCTATCACGAAAGGAATATTTTTCTTGATGCATTCATATGCCACACCCCCTTTGATAATCCCCTTCTCCACAGCCTTCTTTATGCTCCCTGCCTTGCGGATCTCGTTTATGGCAACCAGGTGGCTTTTATAGCCTCGCTTCAATACCCTCCCCGTCTTCTCATCCATGCCAAGAGTAGTGCCGAAAAGCTGCTTCTCGATGTCCATGACGGCGAAGCCATTGCCTGTGAATATGGCCTGCACATAACCCATTTTGACTAGGTCTCGCAGGGCTTTATCCGCTCCGGTATGAGCCATCGCAGTACCCACTACGTGGATTATAAACCCCTCATTATCCCTGATCTCCTTCATCTCCTTTGCCAGAGCTTTTATGTAAGCATTTATGGGCTTCTCCGGAGAGACTTCACTACTCATGAATCCGAAGATATCTGATGGGGTCCTTGATCTCTGAGGAGCCTCCACCTTTATCCCATCAAGGCCCACAACCACCGAATCACCTTTCTTCACCAGACCCTGGCGTTTACATACGGCCTCACCTTTCTCTATGACTACGACGCAATCCATCTCGATATTACGTACATCCATCCATTTATCATTCATGTAGATCTGGGTTGGGTGGTGCGTGGTTCCATAGAACTTATCAGGCAGTACCCCCTCCTGTGGGGCAGGCTCTGTCTTCACCTCTTTTCTGGGGAGTAATGCCCCAAGCCTCTCTAACTCATCAAACAATTCCATCGATCCCTTGACAAGAATGCGGCAATAGCTTTCATCCGTCTTGGTCTTCCCGACATCCAGCTGAAGGATTTCGAAACTACCGTTCATATCCATTATGGTGTCAAGGACCTTCGGAAGGATCAGGGAATCAATTATATGCCCTCTCAACTCAATCTCTTCAGTAATTGTCATTTTTTTTGTTTTATTCTTACTATCTTATTTTATTTCATATGATTACTAAATAAATTCTGTAGGAAAAGATATAAATAGTAAAAAAAGATGAAAGCTATTGTAGTTACCGGCGGGGTCTTAAGCGGCTTAGGGAAAGGGGTGACTACAGCCTCTATAGGGCGGATTCTTAAGGATAAAGGCTACACTGTGGTCCCTATAAAGATTGATGGTTACGTTAATGTTGACCCTGGAACAATGAATCCCTATGAACACGGGGAGGTGTTTGTCCTGGATGATGGCAGTGAGACCGACCTTGATCTCGGTCATTACGAGAGGTTTCTGAATACTAATCTATGTGGTAAATCAAATATGACCACTGGAAGCATCTATAAAACCGTGATAGAGAAGGAGAGGAAGGGGGACTATCTGGGGAAGACCGTGCAGATAATCCCGCATATTACGGATGAGATAAAGAACAGGATTAGGGAATTCAAGGTGGATGTAATCCTGATTGAGGTGGGTGGAACGGTAGGTGATATAGAAAATATGGTTTTCATAGAGGCTTTGAGACAGATGAGCATGGAAGAGAATAACAACTTCCTTTTCATTCACTTGTCATATATACCGGTTATAGCCTCCGGGGAACAGAAGACTAAACCCACACAACATTCAGTGAAGGGGTTACTTAGTCTTGGTATACAGCCGGATATAGTTATTGGGAGATGTGAGCAGGAGTTGGATGAGAAGACCCGGGAGAAGATATCATTATTCTGTGGTGTAAAACCCGGGGAGGTGTTGAGTAACCCTGATATGGAGGATATCTATGAGTTACCTATGTTATTTAAGAAACAGGAGCTGGCGAATATTATCTCTAGGAAACTGGGGTTGGAGAATAAAGCCGTGTATACCTTTAAATGGGATAATCTGATAGGGAAGAGTCATAGGTATACTGATGAGGTGACTATAGGTGTAGTTGGTAAGTATACTGGGTTGGAGGATGCGTATCTCAGTATCAGGGAGGCTTTTAAGCACGCTGGTTTAGTGAATTCATGCAGGGTTAATCTGCATTGGGTGGAATCCGAGGAGACTCAGACTGAAGACCTTAGTTCATTGGATGGAATCCTGGTTCCAGGCGGATTCGGTCACAGGGGGGTGGAAGGTAAGATCAATGCTGTGGAATATGCCAGGGAACATAAGGTCCCCTTCCTGGGCATATGCCTTGGAATGCAACTGGCGGTTGTGGAGTTTGCAAGAAACGTCTGTAAACTAAAAAACGCTAATACTACTGAGGCTGATCCTGATACCAAGTATCCCGTCATAGAATTGATACCTGAGCAGAAGGATATTCATAGGAAAGGTGGTACAATGCGTTTAGGTGCTTATCCCTGTATTATTGAAAAGAAGTCTCTTGCCCGTAGGCTTTATCAACAGGATGAGGTTTCAGAGAGGCATAGGCACAGGTGGGAAGTGAATCCGGAGTATGTCGGGATTCTAAAGAAAAACGGGATGGAATTCACAGGTAAATACGGTGAGAGGGATCTGATGGAGATCCTTGAGTTGCCGAGTCACCCGTATTTCATTGCTTCACAATTTCATCCGGAGTTTAAATCCCGGCTGGAGAAGCCCGCTCCTTTATTCATCGGCCTGGTGAAATCAGCGTTAGAGAGGAGGCGTGGATTAATCTGATTCTCTATATGTTTTTAACAACAGCTGTATAATTACTTACACATTTAAATTGTTTAACTGAGGGTTAAAATGAGTGAATGCCCTTCATGTGGAGGAACTAATTTCATAAGTGATTATGAACGGGGGGAGGTATACTGCAGGAAATGCGGGTTGGTTGTAGAGGACACCCTGTTTGATTTCGGCCCGGAATGGAGGGCGTTTGACCGGGAGCAGTTGGATAAGCGATCCAGGACGGGTGGTTTACTACGGTATGCTAAACTGGGTAAGGGATTAACAACAGAGATAGATAAATATGACCGGGATATTAAGGGCAGGATTATTCCTGCGGAGAGGAAGGCTAAATTCTATAGGTTGAGGAGATGGCAGACCCGGTCTAAGATGGCGACTTCCCTGCAGAGGAATCTATCCAAGGCTTTACCTGAATTAGACCGGATGTGCTCCTTTATGAAGATTCCGACCAACGTTAAGGAGGAATGTGCCCTACTCTACAGGAAGTGTGCGGAGAAGGGTATCGTTAAGGGTAGGTCTATTGAGAGTATGGTGGCTGCTGTTATTTATCTCGTGACCCGGAGGAATAAGATACCTCGAACCCTTGAGGAACTGGAGGTTGCCTCCGGCGTGAAGAAGAAGTTGATTAGCGGCAGCTTCAGGAAGATAGTTCATGAGATGAAGATAAAGATGCCTATTGTTACTGCCGCGGATTACATACCTGCGTTGGCTGTTAGATTAGGGGCGTCTGGTAAAGTCATGGCTAAGGCTATTGAGTTGACGGAGAAAGCTAAGAAGGCCAGCGTCACCACCGGCAAGGTCCCTATAAGCGTGGCAATTGCGGCACTCTACCTGTCAGCGGATCTTATTGATGATAAACAACTGAGTAGGGATGTTAAATTCCCCGGGATCTCGAATAATACAATAAAAAGCAGGTATGATGAATTACTGAAGAAGGTTGTCAAGAAGGAGATGAAGATGACTGAAGGATTTTCGGTATAAAAAAAAATGGATAAACTGATTATGTCAACGGACCTTATTACAATAGACAAGGACATGAACCTGAAGGATGCCATGTCCTTGATGGAGAAAAAGCACATATCCCGGCTTCTGGTTACTGAAGACAAGGAGATTGTTGGATTATTAACTGAGGAGGATATAGCTAATCGCCTGGGTACTGGTAGGGAGAGGACATTAAAGATTGGGCATATCCATATAACGGCTGCTATGACCCGGGATATGGTGACGATTACTGAAGACTCCGGGTTAAGGGAGGCGGCAAGGATAATGTTAGACCATAAATTTTCTTCACTGCCTGTAACCCGGGATGGTGAAATAGTTGCTCTTGTAACTAAAACGGATTTGATAAAAAGTCTAGGGGATTGCAGTAAAGAGGTTGCAGGGTTTTATACTAAAGAACCGATTTCGGTGAATCCCAACAACACACTGTTGTCTGCCCGGAAATTAATGCTGGAAAATAATGTTCACAGGCTTATTGTCACGGATCGGGGACTCCTGGCGGGGATACTGACGGAGAGGGATATTGCAGGGGGATTGAAGACGTTTAGGAAGGCTATCGATAAATATCCGCAGGCTGACATTAAGAGGCTGAAGGTAGGGGATGTGATGAGCGTTGATCCGGTAACTGTTAAGCCGGAAACCTTGGTTGGGGAGGCTGTTGGATTAATGTTTGAGAGGAAGATTTCCGGGCTTCCGGTTATTGCACCTGAATTTGGAATCCTGACCAAGACCGACCTGGTGAGGGGGATTTCTGAGGGGGGTTTGCCTTGATTCGATTCAGGACATATTTATCACGGACTCTGATATGTCTGAGAGGTATTCCCCGATACGCCTGAAGCTTTCATAGATCAGGATGCAGTGATCTTTGTCTTCATTCAGCTTATCTATGATCTTCTTTTCCGTTAATCTGAATTTCTGTATTTTTTTCATGACATCATTAGCCCTGGAGGGGTTCTTATTTTTCAAAGCCAACATAACGTCGTTATACATACCTATCAATTCCTTGTATACCATAATATCTTTTTTCCCTATTTTTTTACACTCTTTTGTTAGGGTCGCTATTTTCTCTATATGGTCGGAGATTCTTTCAATACTCTTGGCTATCTGCACCCAAACCGATGCTTCAAACCCACTCATAGAGGATAACTGCCTCAGAATCAGGAAATAGAATTTATCGATTTCATCATCCCTCTGGATTATTCCATCTAGGATATCTTCATTATATGTCTCCATCTCTAAATCATCCATAAGTTCTCTGAGGGATAGGATGGACATCTGGTGCATTCTATCTACTGATTCCATTAACTGCCCCCGTTCCTTCATGAGCATCTTGAATGTGAGTTTATTTTTTGTCTCGCCGAAGGGTTCCAATCCTATGAGGTATGTGGAAATGTTTATCAGCTTTCTTTTCAGTTCTGGATTGATGTAGTCTTTTGATGTAATTACGATGGTGTCGTATCCCTGGATGTATTTGGTTATCAGGGACATGGAGAGGAATTCAATATCATCTGTCTCTATTTTTATTTCAGTTTCCTGTTCCTTTTCCTCTTTTAATCTCAGCAGGAGTTCGTCTCCTCTCTCTATAACCGAGATGATATCTTTCTTACTCAGTTGGTTTCTCTTAACCCATTTCTTCGGCAGAGAAACGATATAGGTGCCTTCCCCTGTTACCTGAATCTTTCTGTATTCCATTTTGATTAATACCATATCTATATATTCTATATATAATATATCCTAAGTATTTATATAAATATGAAATTATATAAATGTATGAAAAGAGGACATAACCAGAGATTAAGTATCTGCATGAGATATAAGCTCTTGAAATTCAGGAATAAAATGGGTAGTGAAGATGACAGAAATGGAGCAAAAAATTATGGAGACGATAGGGAGGGAAGCAGATTTAACCCCGGCCGGACTTGCCAACAGGTTAGGTGTGGATTTGAAGACGATACGGAAACATCTATCCCGGTTGGAGAGGGAAGGGAGGCTAAGGTTGGTAACTTGGGAGAAATTGTTGCTGATGGGGAAATA
>JAYEKX010000061.1:0-4116 GCA_034716875.1 Candidatus Altarchaeota archaeon
ATACAGTTGCATGAAAGACATCGCCGCCTATGACAGAGACGGCAAAAAAATTAACCTGAAACAAGTTTAAGGAGATAAATGTATTTATAATAATAATTCCATTGATTATTAGACTAGAAAAAAAAAATGCAGTTAAGATCGTTGAGGGGTAAAAAAGCCCAGACATCAGTTGAGTATCTACTGACATATGGGTGGACGGTTATTATAATAGGGGTGGCGTTAGTAGCCCTATGGCAGATGGATGTTTTTAAAACCCCGGCGCCACCACCAGGCTGCACTGGATTTGAGCAGGTAACACCGATTGATTGTAAAGCCGATAACTCCGGGATGATTGAACTCGTACTGAC
Source organism: Candidatus Altarchaeota archaeon (assembly GCA_034716875.1). Classification (GTDB taxonomy): domain Archaea; phylum Altiarchaeota; class Altiarchaeia; order IMC4; family QMZM01; genus QMZG01. The sequence goes on from JAYEKX010000061.1 coordinate 348, forward strand.
CAATGAAGCCGGAGCGAGGATTAAATTAAACACAGTAAGTGCGGAGGTATTCGGTAAGGCCTGTACTCTCGATTACAACCCAGGTACAAAGCCAGAACTCCGTGCCGGACAAACCATAAAGCTGAATGTAAGTGGCTGTACATTCAATGGTGTTGGCGAGTATTATAAGGCAGACATAACCATTGCTTATCATAACGTTGTGTCTGAAATGGACCACAACAGTGTTGGGGAGTGTCATGGAGCTGTAGAAGCATAGAGCAGCCTACTTCAGAGCATCCCTGAGATTTTCTATTCCCACAACATTCTGCTCGCCACTCTCCATATCCCTGACAGTGACCGTATTATTTTTTATATCCCTTTCACCCACTATAACCACATACCTGGCATCGATATCGCTGGCATACTCCAGAATCTTCCCCAGCTTCCTGTTCATGAGATCAGATTCTACAATGAAATCCTTTCGGATATCCGACGCTATCTCTAAGGCATTCCCTCTCACCTCCTTACTCACTGGCGCCACCACCACATCCACCCGTTCCCTGGGAAACTCAATCCCCTGCAGCTCCATTGCTTCAATCACCCGGTCAAAACCTAATGCAAACCCAACCGCCGGCGCCGAAACCCCCGAGAATAACTTAATTAAGCCATCATACCTGCCCCCGCCGCAAACCTGATCCTGAGCACCAAGACCAGAAACCCTGACTTCAAACACCACCCCAGTGTAATACTCAAGGCCACGGGCAATACCCAGATTCAGGGAATACTTTAGTTCCATTAAATCAAGGAGGGAGGTTACTTCATTTAATTCATCCAATGCCTTAATAGATTTCCCGTAATTCTGCAACAGAGAACCTGCTTTATCAACTGATTTATTCCCCTTTAAACGTATCAATTCAAAAAGAGGCTTTTCGCAAGTCAATTTCTTTAAACCCTCAATATCCCCTTTATCGATGCAGGCGATTATTTTATTCTGGCCTTCTTTAATCCCCAGATCATCCAATAGACCCTGGATTACCCCTAAATGACCAATCTCCAGCTTAAATTCCAGACCCAACCCCTGTAGGGAGTCATACACTATAGAGATAACCTCAGCATCACTTTCAGGTCCAGAAGGACCGATTAGTTCAAGACCTAGGTGCCAGAATTCCCTGTATCGCCCCTTCTGTGGCTCCTCATACCTGAACATGGGACCGTAGTAATACAACTTAAGGGGTCTGGGCAGGCTTCGAAGTTTCTCCGTGAACATCCTGCAAACAGAAGCTGTAGCCTCAGGTCTCAAGCAAAGCATTCTTCCTTTCTTATCCTTGAACACATACATATGCTCTTTAATCTCCTCCCCGGATTTAAGCTGGAATAATTCTGCACACTCAAAGGATGGAGTCTGAATCATCCTGTAACCATATTTCCTGAATACCTCAGAAATTACCCCCTCCACATACCTGCGTTTTTCCATATCCTGTGGAGAGAAGTCCCTTGTCCCCCTGGGTTTTTCTATTCTCATTTTTATTCTATAACTATTCAATATATAACTATGGACTTAGAGACAAAAAGATTTTACAGGTTTCTAGCACCGAGACCCACGGCAATAATAACCACTATTGACGAGGAGAAAAAAATCAATGCAGCTCCCTTCAGTTTTATAATGCCAGTTTCCATGGATCCGCCCTTACTGGCGGTTGCAATAGGAAATAAACGAGACATCTTGACAAATATCAGGGATAGTAGGGAGTTTGTAGTAAATATCCCCCCGGAGGAGATGTTGAGTGAATTATGGACGTGTTCCAAACACCAATTTAGGGGTGATGAAAACTTAGAGGCAGTGGGATTAACGACGGTGGATTCTGAGAAGGTGCTGGCACCATGTATACGGGAGTGCATAATCTGGTTTGAATGCCTGTTAGAAAATGAAATGGAAATGGGAGACCATATATTAGTAATAGGTAGGGTAGTTCATGCCGAGGTGAAGGATAACATAGTGGGAAAGGAGAATAATATAGATCTAAAAAAAGCCAAGGTTCTAATGCACATTAGTGGCCCTAAATTCACAGTAGCTAGAAAAGAGATCACTGCAAAGAACAAATAAAATGAGGTTATCCAGGGTTGTCCTAATTTTTGTATTATTTAGTTCAGGTTGTATTAACCAGGAAACCATAGAGAATGATTCAACCACAATAAATTCAATAACAACTACAATAACCTCAGTATCAACAACCACCTCGGGGATAAACCGTTTATCTCCCGGTGAAGCCTGCTTAAGTAATGATGAATGCCTCAGCGGTTGTTGCGACTCATTCAAGGGTAGAAAGAGGTGTCAGATTCCGTCATTCTGTACCTGTAAATATTTAACTGAAGAAAACTGCCATGAGAAAGATTGCTACTGGTGCATTGATAAATGCCAGAGTGAACCTTGTAAGGATTGTAGTAGATATAAAAGATGCTTGATTGTCGTGGAGGGGAATAAAAATATAACAAAGGTTGAAATTGCCCAGGGGGGGAATGGATCATGTAGATACGCCGGCTTTTATGTAAATGCAAGCGGTAATGAAAGCTATTGTGACAGGTATGAGGGAACGCGCATCTATGGGAAGTGCGGTTCTCCCGCAATATTGGAGGACTGTGTGGGAGTTTATGGGGAACACTGCTGCTATGGAATCGCTCAGAGAAGGAGCTTTCACTCCCCCGGGGGGGATGAATACGATTTATGGTGTTTTGAATGCACTAAAGCCATTATCGAAGAATAAATCATGCAGGGAATTCACAATCCCCTGGATGGGTTCCCCAACCCCCTCATCGATTTCATAGCAGGAGGGGATTTTTAATAAAGAGCTGACTATGGCGTAATTTGATCTGGCAAACGCTTTCAGATTATATCCCCCCTCCAGTTCCACCACAAGCCTTCCTTCACAGAGTTTCTCTGATTGTTTAAGAAGCAGGCGAGTCATTTCGCCATAACCTTCCTCTGTAAGACACAGGCTGGAGATTAAGTCATCCCTATGTGAATCCTGGCCTGCGGATATCACTATCAACTCCGGCTTGTATTTATCCATAATTGGGATTACGAATTCATTAAGTATGTGGAGGTAGTCGGCATCCCCGGTACCGGGGGGGCAGGTATGTTTATGGTGAACCCCTCCCCTCTTCCACTGCCTTTTTGCTCCATGAATCCTGTTTTGGGATAGAAAGTCTTTGGGTCCTGATGAATTGAGACGTTTAGGACGGAGGGGTCTTCATAAAAAATATCCATTGTTCCATTTGCTGCGTGCGCGTCCCAATCAAAGAGAAAGATTTTTTTTTAGATTGAATTTCTCCTGCAGGTATCGGATCATAACTGCCACGTTATTGAAATAACAAAAGCCCATTGCCCTGTCTTTGGTAGCGTGATGCCCGGGCGGTCTCACGAGGGCAGGATATAAATGACTGAACCAACGGTTGCACTTTTTTAACCCAAAATCGTTAATTTAGGTGTAAAGCCACCGTCTTTAGAAGCTCTCTGGAGTTTCCTATACGTTCAGTTATATCAACTCCCTTCAGTTCTTTACTGAGAACCAGCGGGCAATCCAGGGTAAAATCCAGGAGTATTTATTGAAATGATAGGGGTAGGGTATTATCAGTTAAAGAGGTTAAGTAAGATGGGAAATAGAATTGTGAAATTAATCTATCCGATGAAGAAGGTGTTTACAACCTCATTTAATGTTCCGACGAAAAAGGGCATGAGTGTGTATGATACCGTGAACTCTCTTGATGATGAATTTTCAAGATCAGGATTATT
>JAYEKX010000062.1:0-4112 GCA_034716875.1 Candidatus Altarchaeota archaeon
AAGACATCATTCACGCCCCTGACGTCGTGATTATATATGATGGAGATCACGCCAACCCCCTCACCCTTTCCCTCCCTCAGTTCATTCTTCAGGATGTATTCCCTGACAGCATCCCTTATCGCTTCCGACCTGTTTGCGTAACCCATATCCCGTATCATCAAATCGAATTTCTCCAGCAATCCGGGGGGTAGGGAGACTCCTATGCGGGTGACATTCTCTTTCATCATTTTTTTCCTTATGTTATCCTATTGGTAATTGTGTATTATAAGTTTAAAATCGTATATAATGATTAATCATGATGAATAAAGATATCATTATCAAAAACGGAACCGTCTACGACCCGGTGAATAACATCTCTGGTGAGAAAAAAGACATATTCATCAGCAAGGGAAAGATCGTAGAGGAGTTTAAAGGGAAAAACGCAAGAATAATCGATGCCTCCGGGAAGGTGGTTATGCCCTCCGGCGTAGACATCCACTCCCACTTCGCCGGGGGTAAAGTCAACATGGGCAGGCTTTTCAGGCCGGAAGACAGCATCAAGAGAGTGTTTACAGCCGCAGGAGGCCTGAGGTCCGGAAGCGGGTTTTCCGTACCAAGCACCTTCATAACAGGCTATTTATATGCTAAGATGGGTTACACCTTCGCTAATGAACCAGCGGTTCCCCCACTGAAGGCCAGGCATACCCATGAGGAATTCAACGACACCCCGATTCTTGATAAAACCAGTTTACTACTCCTTGGAAATAATCAGCAGTTGATTGAATACATAGCTAAGGGAGAGACAGATAAATGCTCCTCCTGGGTAGCCTGGATGCTTTCGATGACCAAGACGTATGGCGTGAAGGCGGTGAATCCGGGCGGAACCTTCGCCTGGGGCTGGAAGGAGAATGTTCACTCCATACACGACGAGGTGCCGGAGTTCTCAGTCACCCCGGCAGAGATAATCAAGACCCTGGTTAAAGCCAATAAAGACCTGAACCTACCCCACCCCCTGCATCTCCACCTCAACAATCTGGGGATTCCCGGAAACTATGAAACCGCTATAGACACACTAAAGTTTGTCGAACCCCTGCATATAACACACCTCCAGTTCAGCTCCTACGGAGGCGATGCATGGAGGACCTTCAGCTCGGGGGTGGATGAAATCGCTAAATACATCAATAAAGCAAGGGATGTCTCGGTGGATGTGGGTCAGGTAGTCTTTGGGGATACCACCACGATGACAGCGGACAGCCCGTTTGAATACAACCTTGGTACCCTGAATCACCTGAAATGGAATAACCTCGATGTTGAGGATGAAACGGGTGGGGGCATCGTTCCATACATCTACAAAAAGAAATCAGGGGTTAACGCTGTGCAGTGGGCTATTGGCCTGGAGATCGCATTATACATAAAGGATCCCTGGAAGGTCTTTTTAAGTACGGATCATCCAAACGCCGGATCCTTCACCAACTACCCGAAGATAATCGCCTGGCTGATGAGCAGGAAATACCGGGAGGAGACTATGGGGGAGTGCAGCAGGTGGGCTTCTGAACGAACCACTCTAGCTTCATTAGACAGGGAACTCACCCTGGAAGAGATCGCAATAATGACGAGGGCTGGGCCCGCCAGGAGGCTTGGTTTAGAGGCATCACTCTCAAAGGGAAGTGCGGCTGATATAGCAATCTATGACATACACCCAGAGGAAAAAAACGGCAGAAAAATAGAGAAGGCTTTTTCCTCCGCAGCATACACCATTAAGGAAGGTGAAATCATTGTGAAAGACGGGGAGGTTTTGAAGGGGGGTGTTGGAAAAACCTATTGGGTGAATCCCAGGATAGATAAAGACCTAAGGGAGGATATTGATAAAAGATTCCTGTATTACACAGTGAATCCAGAAAATTATGGGGTTGGTCTGAAATACCTCCCCCGCGGGGTGGAGGTTCAATTACCATGAAAGAAATTATTTTGAAGGTGAAGGAAATCCCTGAATTAGGGATTGAAGCAGACGTTATCTCACCGGACGTATTCGCCGGCAAGAGCATGAACGAAATTGGGGACCTTGAAACCTATCTCGGGAACCGTAGAGAGAAGTTGAATAAATTTTTTGAATTAAGAGGAAACTCATCTATGAAGCCGGAGGATTTAAGGATAGTGGTTGAGGGGGATGTATCAGGGGTTAAACGCATAGGTGAGGGGATGAGTGCCGGAGAGATCCTGGTTAAGGATAATGTTGGAATGCACCTTGGCTCCAAGATGAAGGGAGGCGAAATAACGGTGGAGGGGGATTCCGCCTCCTGGGTTGGAATGGAGATGACAGGTGGAAAAATAACAATTAAGGGTAATGCAGGCAATTATGTAGGGTCAGCATACCGGGGCAACTGGGAGGGTATGAAGGATGGGGAGATTAATATCCTGGGAGATGTTGGCTCAAACAGCGGGGGCTGCATGACAGGCGGCAGTATAATTATTAACGGGAATGCAGACGAATTCTTGGGCGTTAGGATGGATGGGGGTTTAATCACGGTGGATGGGGTTGTTTCATCCAGGACCGGGGCGGAAATGCATTCAGGGTCAATAATTGTGAACGGGAAGATCAAGGAAATGCTTCCCAGCTTCCGGAGGGAGAAGTCCTCCGAGAAAAAAGGTTTCATAAAGTATACCGGGGACTTGGCGGAAAATGGTGAAGGAAGAATCTACGTCAAAGAGTGAAATGGGAAAGCCCCGTGTAGGGGTTTTTGTTTGTGACTGCGGTTTAAACATAGCTGCTGTGGTGGACTGTAAGAGTGTTACAAAGTATGCCTCTAAACTGGATGATGTGGTAGTGGCCCTGGAGAATAAATACACCTGCGCGGATTCAGGGCAGGAGGAGATTAAGAAAGCTATAAAAGAGCATAACCTGAACAGGGTGGTTGTTGCTTCCTGCTCCCCGAGGCTTCATGAGCCCACCTTCAGGAAATGCATTGAAAGCGCCGGATTAAACAGGTACCTCTTTGAGATGGCTAATATCCGGGAACACTGCTCCTGGGTTCACGAGGATAAAGAAAAGGCTACCAAAAAGGCTATGGATCTGGTGGCTATGGCGGTTGCTAAAGCCAGGAATCTCGAGCCTTTACCAACAATCCGTTCACCAGTAACAAATAAGGCTTTAGTGGTCGGAGGGGGTGTGGCCGGAATTCAGTCCGCACTGGATCTGGCGGATATGGGTTTTAAAACCTATCTGGTGGAGAAGGAGCCTAGCATAGGCGGGCATATGGCTATGCTGGATAAGACCTTCCCAACCATAGACTGCTCCATCTGCATCCTCGGACCCAAGATGAGTGACGTGGGTAATCACGAGAATATTGAATTACTCACCTACTCAGAGATTGAAGGCATTGAGGGGTATATAGGAAACTTCAAGGTGAAGGTGAGGAAGAAAGCCCGCTACACCACCGATGAATGTAATGGCTGCGGGGAATGCTGGAAGGTGTGCCCGGTAATAACAAAAAACGAGTTTGACCTGGGTCTTGGACCGAGGAAGGCTTGTTATATACCTTTCCCGCAGGCGGTTCCACTTAAGGCTACGATAGACAGGGAAGCATGTATAGAATGTGGCCTCTGTGAAGTAGTTTGTGAACGTGAGGGGGCGATTGATTTCGATCAGGTGGATGAATTCGTGGATATTGATGTTGGAACAATAATTGTTGCTACCGGCTTTGATGATTACGACGCCCATGGCAGATACGGCTACGGCGTATTCGATAATGTTCTCTCCGGAATAGACTTTGAGAGGTTGATTAATGCATCGGGTCCGGTGCAGGGTAAATTCACCAAGAAAGACGGCAGTAAGCCTGAGAGCATGGCATTTATTCAGTGTGTGGGTTCAAGGGATAAGGAGCACCCGTACTGCTCAAACGTCTGTTGCATGTATGCTATGAAGCAGGCTACCCAGATTAAGGAGAAATTCCCGGACTGCGAGATTTATATATTCTATATAGATATCAGGGCTTTCGGTAAAGACTATGAGGAGTTTTATGAGAGATTAAGGGGTAAGGGGGTGAAGTTTGTGAGGGGCAGGCCCTCTGATGTAAAAGAGGGTGAAGATGGAAACCTGGTTTTGAGGGTTGATGATACCTTGCTTAATGAGATCA
>JAYEKX010000063.1:0-15411 GCA_034716875.1 Candidatus Altarchaeota archaeon
AAACCTGAAGAAGGAATAAAGGCTGAGGAGTTGCCTGAAGAAGTGAAGGAAGTGAAACCTGAAGAAGGAATAAAGGCTGAGGAGTTGCCTGAAGAAGTGAAGGAAGTGAAACCTGAAGAAGGAATGAAGGCTGAGGAGTTGCCTGAAGAAGTGAAGGAAGTGAAACCTGATAGGGAGGACGGATTGATTAAAAAGATTAGAGAGGATAGGAAGATTAAAGAAAAGATGCCCCATAAAGAAGAGGTATTAAAGGGAATTGAGGAGATACCTAGAGAGGAAATATCGAAAGAGGGGATACCCTTGATGAAAGAAGTCCCAAGGGAGAGTAAAAAAGAAAGTTCAGACAGGGCTGAACTCATGGAGAAAGAAAGAAATAGGATGGAGGGTATAGGGGAGAAAAAAAATCAAGATGATCTCCTGAAGCTGATGCAAAAAAGTAGGAAGATTAGCATAACAAATGCTGCCAAAATCCTGAATGCCAGCAAGGATTCTATCAACGAGTGGGCGAATGAATTAAAGGAGAAGGACATATTAACCATCCACCCCAAGTTTCTGGGTGGCGTTGATTTAGAACTGACTAAAGACGCCTTAAAGAGGTTGAAGGAGTTGGAGGAGGAAGAAAAGATAGGCAGAATCAAAAATGAATTAGGTAGGATAAGAGAGGAACAAAAAAGGATTAGAGGCGAGTATTAACTGTTTCTTTTACTTTATTAGTTATGATGTCTGAAAGAATCTTAATTCTGAAATCAGGGGGGTGTGCATGGGCTAAATGTTTTTTTTGCGGCTATGGAAGAATCCCGGGGAAAAAACCCTGTTTCGAGAATTTAAGGAAGGAATTTGATCCATTCTTCAGTAGTTTATCTAAAGTAGATACCGTAAAGGTGTTTGGCTCCGGCAGCTTCCTGGATGAAAAACAGGTTCCGAGTGAGGCGAGGAGGTATTTCATAGAAAAATGTAGGGAGGGGGGAGTACAAAACCTGATTGTTGAATCCAGACCTGAGTTCATAAATGAGGGGGTATTAAAGGAATTTAAGGGAATTAATCTCACCGTAGCAATAGGCCTGGAGGTTGCGGATGACACCGTCCTGGATAAAATCAGTAAGGGGTTTCACCTGCAGGACTTTGAAAAATCCATTGGAATTATACATTCCTGCAACTGCAGGGTAAGGACCTACCTGCTGGTTAATCTACCATTCGGTGGATTAGATATCTTGGATAAATCAGTAGCCTATGCACTAAGGTATTCTGACTCCATAGTCTTGATAAATCTACTCCCCCACGGGAATACCCCGCTCTTTAAGATGTGGTTGAGGGGTGAATGGAATTTTTTGACTAAGGGGGAGTTTCTCCGGGTGACCAAGAAATGGGGGTCTCACCCCGGGATAGAGTTGGATCCAGAGACCTTCCGGTTCATCCCTAAATTCCCGAGGGAGATTAGGGAGGGCTTGAATGGTGTCGGGGAGGAGTTTCTGACGCACCCGCACTTTGAGGTGTGGCAGGATTACCTAGAGAGGTGGTATCAGCCTCCGAGAGATAAAGACGTCTTGTTGTTCCTGCCTTGCTCCTACCGGAAACCTTATTCAGAGTCGAAAACCCATAGAAAAATAATCGGGGGATTAAAAACGACAGGGATTTATCCACGGATTCATCAGGTGATGTTAAGTAACGCCGGAGTGGTTCCCAGGGAATTCGAGGATTATTATCCATTCAACGCCTATGACTGGGATGAATCCCTTGAGACTGAGGAGGTGAAGAGGAGGTATATAGAGGTTACTCTAGAGAGGATAAGGAAGTACCTTGAGGCGCATGGAACCTGTTATAAAGAAAGGTTTCATTTATTGAAGGATGAGTCGGAGAGTTTTAAGGCTTTAAAGAAGGTGTGTGAGGAATTGGATGTTGAATGTGATAGATTGAATATCTAGATTTTTTTCCTTGATGGAAACATATTTATACCTGTTTTATATAATGACATTAGAGCCAGAACACATGAGATAAACATATCTATTTCGATTTGATGAGATGGAGGGGGATAATGCGGAAATTAGGGAGGAACTTTTTATATATATTCATCTATCTGAAAATCTATTAAAATGAAGATCATTCCAGCGATTGATATAAAGGATGGGAAGTGCACACAGCTTGTTGGAGGGAAAGCTGAGACAGCTGAGTTCTATGGAGACCCAGTGGAAACTGCAGAGAAATGGGAATCCCTTGGTGCCGGATTACTGCATGTTATTGATTTAGACGCTGCTTTAGGAACCGGAGACAACATGGAGAGGGTCCGGGCTATAAAAAACACAGTCGGTATCCCGATTCAATTCGGTGGAGGAATCAGAAGCCTGGAGAAGGCTACTGAGATTTTGGATTATGGAATAGATCATATTATCCTTGGAACCCTGGCTATAGAGGACTACTCCAGAGGGTTTAGGAAATTAAAAACCTTGGGTGAGGAGTTTGGGAAAGAGCGGTTGGTGGTTGCCTTAGACTCCCGGGGAGGAAATATTGTCGTGAAGGGGTGGCGTGAGAAGACCGGGTTTAAGGCGGAGATATTCCTTAAAGAAATTGAATCCCTCATCTGGGGTTTTTTGTACACGGATGTTGATGTTGAGGGATTGATGAGGGGGATTAATCTTGAGGGAACCAGAAGGATTGTTGAATCAACAGATAAACCAGTGATTGCCTCAGGCGGAATCTCCTCTCTAGAGGACATAAAGGAACTGAAGGATGTTGGTACCTGGGGTGTCGTCCTCGGGAAGGCTTTGTATGAAGGAAGGATTGATTTCAAGGAGGCTTTAGAATGTTAGTTGATGTACACACCCACATAGACTTCCCTCAGTTTGACCGTGACAGGAGGGATGTAATAAAGAGGGCTGAAAAAGAAAAAATAGTGATAATAAATTCCGGGATGGGTTCAGGGGGGATGAAGAAGACGTTGGAATTAATCAAGGAGTATGAAAATGTTTATGCAACCTTTGGGGTGAGTCCAACGGAATTTAATGAAGGAGAGATTAAAGACTGCATTAAACTGATCAGGGATAATAGAGACAGCATCGTTGGTATTGGAGAGGTGGGTCTTGACTATCACTGGATAAAGGATTCCAGTGAAAGGATTCAGGAGATGAATAATTTCAGGGGGTTTATAGACTTGTCGAATGAATTAAATCTACCCTTAGTAGTTCATTCAAGGGGTGCTGAAGGTGATGTGATCAAAGCGCTCAGGGATTCCGGCAGTAAGGCAATCCTGCATTGCTTCAGTGGTAGTGTAGCTCAGGCTGAGGAGGCAGTCAAATCAGGGAATCTGATTTCAATCCCCGCAAGCGTGGTTTACTCTAAACAGAAGCAGGAGATGGTAAGAAGAATCCCTTTAAAGCATCTGGTGTTGGAGACGGACGCCCCGTTTCTCTCTCCGGTTCCGAAAACCAGGAATGAACCAGTAAATATAAAGTTATCAATACGGAAGATATCGGAGGTTAAGGGGGTGAATACATCCATTGTTGAGGATACTACGACCCTAAACGCCAAGAAATTCCTTAATTTAGATTAAATTTTAAATAATTCAATTAAGGTGATAAAATGTCTGAAATGACTTACAGCAAATCCGGCGTGAATATTGATATGGAGGAGCTTGCTATCAAGAATTTAAATAAGTGGGTTAGAAAGACCTTCAACTTCAGGGAGGGTAAAGTAGGTCAGGTGATGGAGGATACAGGCTTATACGCGAATGTTATTGATATGGGTGAGTTTGCTCTGGCAATCTGTATGGACGGCGTAGGCTCCAAGGTCCTGGTGGCTCAGGAACTGGATAAATTCGACACCATAGGCATAGACTTGGTTGCAATGAACGTTAATGACGTGATCTGTTTAGGAGCAGAACCCCTGGCCATGGTGGATTACCTCGCCTTTAAGAAAGTGGATCCGACGCTTGCAAGGGAAATCGCTATCGGCATATATGAAGGGGCGAAGATAGCAGGGATTGCTGTGGTTGGAGGAGAAACCGCAACCCTGCCGGAGATAATATGCGGGGTGGAAGGTAACGGCTTTGATCTGGCGGGAACATCAGTAGGAATCGTTAAAAAAGAGGATATCATAACTGGAAAAAAGATTTCCCCGGGAGACGTTGTCTTAGGATTAGAAAGCTCGGGGATACATAGTAATGGTCTGACCTTGGCCAGGAAGGTTTTACCAAAGACTATGTGGACAAAGCTTTTAACCCCCACAAGGATATACGTCAAAGAAGTGTTGGAGTTAACCCGGAAATTCAGCATACATGGCTTAGCCCACATAACAGGAGGGGGTCTTTTAAACCTGGACAGGTTAACTAAATATGGTTTCTATCTCGACCGGATTCCTGAGGAGGAGATGATATTTAAGAAGATTCAGGAGCTGGGGAATGTATCGGATGAAGAAATGTATAAAACATTCAATATGGGTGTTGGTTTCTGTGTAATAGTTGATGAAGCTGATGCTGGAGAGATTAACAAAGTATATGGCAGGGAATTTGAAATCCAGGAGATAGGTCATGTTACGGAGGAGCCGGGGGTCAGAATCATGAAGGAGGATAAAGTGATTTCCCTATGAATTTATTTCTCTTCTTTTAAATTTTCTATCATAATGAATAAATCAGAATAATAAAAAAATGCCAATTCAGGAAGTGGAGAAGATATGGATGAATGGTTCATTGGTGGATTGGAAGGAAGCCAGAATTCATGTATTGACGCATGCCCTACATTACGGTTCCGGTGTCTTTGAAGGCATCCGGTGTTATAAAACAGAGAGGGGTCCGGCCGTCTTCAGACTGAGGGATCATATTAAACGGCTGGGGAATTCCGCCAAGATCTACATGATGGAGATTCCATACCCTATTGAGGAGTTATGTGAGGCAACGAAGGAATTACTCAGGGTAAATGAACTGGATGAGTGTTATATACGGCCTATTGCGTACAGGGGTTACGGGGAGATGGGCCTTAATCCTTCAGAGGCGCCGGTGGATGTCTCGATTGCGGCGTGGCCGTGGGGCACATACCTGGGGGAGGAGGGGGTTAGGAATGGAATTCGCGCCAAGATTTCTTCATTCCAGAGGATTTCCCCGAATATACTGCCTTCAGGTGCGAAGGCGTGCGGACAGTACATAAACTCTATTCTGGCTAAACTGGAGGTCCTGGATGCAGGTTATGATGAGGCAGTGATGCTGGATTACAGGGGTTTTATCTCGGAGGGCCCGGGGGAGAATCTCTTTATGGTCAAGGACTCCGTAGTCTACACAACCCCGGAGCACGCAAGCATTCTACCCGGAATAACAAGGGACTCGATCATCAGGATTGCCGGTGATTTAGGTTATGACGTTAAGGAGACTGATATTACGCGGGGGATGCTGTATCTGGCGGATGAGGCCTTCTTCACAGGCACCGCCGCTGAATTAACCCCGATAAGAAACATCGACGGCAGGGAGATAGGAAAACCAGGACCCATCACCAGGAAACTGCAGGATAAATACTTCGACATCATCAGAGGAAAAGACAAAAAATACGACGACTGGCTGGATTATGTTTAGTTAATCACTCGCTCTCAATAATCGTCCCGATGAATTCCTCCCCCTCTATAGCCTTCTTTAGGTTACCTAGATTCGTTCCATTCAAGAAGATTGTCTTTATCCTAGACCTCTGGATTACCTTCACCGCCAGGATGTCGATTAACTCGTATTTACCGGCACCCAGCGAGTGAGACTTCACCATATCCACCAGCTCGCCTACAGAGAGTTTCTCATATCTTCTGGCATCATTGTGTTTCTGAGGATCCATATCATATATCCCATCCACGTTTGAGGCATTAATGAATAAATCAGCATGTATATACTCCGCAAATAATGCCGCAACAGCATCAGTGCTATGCCCGGGATGGGTACCCCCCATAACCACAATCTTTCCGAAATTCAAGGCCTTTAAGCCGTCGATATAATCCTTAGGCGGCTCAAGACTTGCATCCTCGCCAATAGCCGCACTAAGTAATCTGGCGCTGAGTCTCGTAGCCTCTATGCCAATGAGATCACAGAGTACCTCTGAAGCACCGAATTCTCTCGCAGGTTCAATGTATCTCCTGGCGGTTTTCCCGCCCCCGGTTACTACCACAAGCGTATGCTCCCTATGAACCTCCCGGATAAGTTGAGCTAAATCCCTGATAAACCCTGTATCTATCCCGTCCGGAACCAGGACTGAACCCCCAATAGAGATTACGATTTTCATCTTCATAGAGAAATGGGATTTAAAAGATAAATAGAAACAGAAATGAATTTATTTACCGCCAATCATATTATTTTTTGATACCATTAAATACAAAAAAAAATGATGAAGGTGGGAATACTCGGGGCAACAGGTATGGTAGGGCAGAGGTTTATTCAGTTGCTGGAGGAACACCCGTGGTTTGAGATAAAGGCGTTGATGGCTTCCAGCAGGAGTGCCAAAAAAAGTTATGAAGAGGTTGCTAAATGGTATCTGAAGGAGGAAATCCCTGACGAGATTTCCGGGATGATTGTTGAAGAGATAAATGAAGAGGTGATTAATGAGTTTAATCTGGACCTGGTATTTTCAGCTATTCCCTCAGACATCGCCCGGGAGATTGAGGCTTCTTTCGCCCAAAAAATCCCGGTGTTCTCTAATACCGCAACCTACAGGATGGAGGAGGATGTGCCGTTAATAATCCCTGAAGTGAATCCAGACCACCTCACCCTGGTTAAAGATCAAGGGAAGACGCGGGGGTGGAATGGTTTCATCGTCACCAACCCCAACTGCACCACCATCGGCTTAGTACCCCCATTAAAGCCGGTTATGGATGAATACGGAATAGATTGGGTTAATGTCGCGACAATGCAGGCGTTATCAGGAGCCGGCTACGACGGTGTTCCCTCCATGGCCATTATAGATAACGTAATCCCGTTCATAAAGAATGAAGACGAGAAGGTGGAGAAGGAAACAGTCAAGATCCTGGGTAACGTGAAGAAGGCTGCGGATTTCGACGTATTCGCCTCCTGCAACAGGGTGAGTGTGAGAGACGGCCATACCGAATCGGTTTTCGTGCAGACCAAAAAAGATTTCTCTGTCGAGGATGTTAAGGAAGTGTTCAGGAAATTTAGGGGCGAACCACAGAAACTGAAGCTGCCTTTCGCACCAGAGGAGCCTATAGTTGTGATGGATAAAGTAGACAGGCCGCAGCCCCTATTTGACAGGGATCTGGGTAGGGGTATGTCCATATCTGTGGGCAGAATCAGGCGGGGGAAAGCTAGGTTGCTGAAATACACCTGCCTCAGTCACAACACCATACGGGGGGCGGCCGGTGCCTCAATCCTTAATGCGGAATTAGCTTACAAGAAAAATATGTTATGAAAGGTGATGGATATGAAAGACTTAGATATGGAATTACTCAAGATTCTGGAGGATGATGCCCGTATTCCCCTTAGTGATATAGCCACAATGCTTGAGACTGATGAAAAAACCATAGAGGATAGGATAGCAGGATTAAGGAAAACCGGTGTGATACGGAGATTTAAGACCAGCATCAACTGGAAGAAAACCAAGAGGCATCTTGCTGCTGCAATAATTCAGGTTAAGGTGGTTCCACAGGAGAGATCAGGGTTTGAAAGAATCTGTAAAGAAATCTCTAAAGACAGCAGAGTAAAGGATGTTTATGTCGCAACCGGGGAATATGATATGATTATCCGGGTGGAAGCCAGCGACATAGATGAGTTAAGCAAGTTTATTACAGAGAAACTAGCCCCAAAGAAGGAGGTCGTAGGAACCTACACCCACATAGTCCTTGAGGAATACAAGAGGGATGGAGTCCTTTCATTCGACGATAAAACAGAGAGGCTGAAGGTTAGTTTATGAATTCTTAGAGACTTGTTAATTCCCAAAGGTTATGGAATCCGTGCTGATTACTGAAGAGATCTTTAAGGTAAGTGATAATAAGGAGATGGATGAACACAGTCTTTTCCCGTTTACATTAATCAGGGGTGGGCAGAAGGAATTAATAGAGGATATTCGAGAAGTTGTTGAATCCGGGGGTGTTCTCATCGCACATGCACCAACGGGTATCGGTAAAACCGTAGCCGCGTTAGTTCCAACACTAGAGTATGCCCTGAAGAATAAGAAGGTAATCTTCTTTCTGACGCCGAAGCAATCCCAGCACAAGATTGCGGTTGACACACTTAAATTAATAAAGAAAGTCCGGAAGGTTGATTTCACAGTAGTTGATGTCATATCCAAGCAGGCCATGTGCCCCCGGGATATAGCCCAAGAGTATTACGCAGTCTTTAATGAACTCTGTAAAATCGAGCAGAAGACGAGGAAATGCAGGTTCTTCAGGAAATACGATCGGGGGGTAACCGACAGGATTAAGGCAGAGATTATGCATGTTGAGGAATTGAAGGACTTATGCACTATTAACGGTATCTGCCCGCACAGGGCGGCCCTGGATGCTGCCAGGCATACAAATGTGCTTATCTGCGACTATAACTATTTATTCTCCGGCATCTCAGAGACCGTGCTGGATAACCTTAACATTGATTTAAGCGACATAATCCTTGTGGTGGATGAAGCACATAACCTCCCCAACCGGATTAGAAACCACCTGAGCGATGAACTCACCCTGAATAGCTTAAATGAGGCTGCAAGAGAGATGCATTCAATAAATGAACTACTCTATCGACACCTGAAGGGGGTAGAAAAGTTTTTCAATGAATTTATGAAGGACAAGAATGCTGAACAGAATGTTGATAAAGAAAGTATAGTGGAAGGAGTAGAGAGGGTGCTGCAGGAAACACTAGGAGCTATGACTTATAGTGAATTTGTGGAGGAACTTAAAGTGCTCGGAACCACAGTGCAGGATGAGAAAGAGAGGAATAAAGATAGGTCTTCGATACTTCGGGTGGCAGAATTCCTTGATGGCTGGAGGACTGATCTCGCCTGCTCACGGGTATTCAGCAATGAACCAACACCCAGATTATACTTCAGGCTGCTGGATCCCTCAGTGCTCAGTAAAGACATAATCGCAGGAGTACATGCTACTATAATGATGAGCGGCACGCTTTATCCAACAGGGATGTATGCTGATATACTTGGCGCAAAACCAGGGAAAACCCTGCAAAAAAGCTATAAATCCCCGTTTCCAATGGAAAACAGGCGGATAATAGTGACTAAAGACGTGACGACAAGATACGCGGAAAGAAACGAGGATATGTACATGAAGATCGCAGGGAAGATAACCGGAATCTCTGATGCGGTGAACGGGAATATTGCGGTATTTTTCCCGTCATACGCCCTCTTGGAAAGTATTGCAGAATATATCCCTAAAGAAAAGACCCTGATTGAGCGGAGGCATATGAGTAAGAGACAGAAGAACAAACTGTATAATCGATTGACGGGTGTGGGTGAAGGCAGTATTCTGCTTGGGGTTCAGGCGGGATCACTCTCGGAGGGTATAGACTATAAAGATAACATATTAAAGGCCGTAGTTATTGTTGGTTTACCTTTAAGCCCGCCAACCCTTGAAGTCAAGAATCTGCAGAAATACTATGTCGATAAATTCGGCAGGGATAAGGGAGAGCTATATAGCTACATATACCCTGCAATCAGTAAGGTGTTGCAGGCAGGGGGCCGAGGCATTAGAAGTGAGACGGATGTGGGTGTGATAATCCTGATGGATTATCGATTTACGTACCCCCTCTACAAAAAATGTCTTCCGCCGGATTATAATCTGGAGGTAACAGATGAGCCGGAAGAATTATGCAGGAAATTCTTTAAGGAGATTACACCGGTTCCAGGGAAGAGTGAACGGGATGATCAGGAGTATAGATACCGGGAAGCTGAAGAGGAAAAACCTGCACATGAGGAAGAATTACCCCTGCCCCTAAAGATCCTGGAATTGATTGGGGATTTAGATGGGAAACTAGGGAGGAATAAGATTGCAGGGATAATACGGGGTTCAAAATCCAGGTACATAAACCAGAATAGTTATGATAAACACGAATGCTATGGCCTTCTCAGTGATTTCACAAATAACGATGTGATAGAGGTTATCGATGAATTACTTGAACGTAGATACATAACATCCGGTGGTGATCCGCTTTACCCGACAATAAGTCTGACAGAGAAGGGGGATGACGCTATTACGCGTGAAGAGGATATTAAACTCGAAACAATATTAAAGCGAAAGGAAAAAAATCCGGTGAAGACACAGGATACGCTCGGTGAAACCCTCACCCTATTTAAAGGAGGCCATAGTCCCAAAGAGATAGCGGAAATCCGTGGATTAGAGACCAGTACCATATCAACGCATCTGATCAAATTGATGAGGGAGAATAGGATTGAATTAAATATAAATGATTTAGTGAAACCTGATGCTCAGGAACAGATAAAGGAGGCAATAATTACTGTCGGTAGCAGGAGATTGGGGGAGGTAAAGGATTCACTACCCACAGATATGTCTTATGACGAAATAAAATTCGTCTGCGCCTCCCTGATTGATAAACAGAAACCGGATGTGGATGTAGAGCCGGAAACATACGTTAAAGAAGCAGGGGATATATCCATACCACTACGGGTATTGGAGTTGGCCGAGTATATGGACGGTAAATTAGGGAGGAATAAACTCGCAGAGATATTGACGGGATCAAGGGCTAAATACATCTATGAACATCAATATGATAAACATAGGTACTATAACAGCCTCGGAAACTTCACAAAGAAGAAGGTGATGGAAATCATTGAAGACTTACTAACAAGAGGATATCTGATAAAGGGCGGTAATAGAGTTTACCCGGTAATACATCTAACAGAAAAAGGATGTGCCGCCATTAATGAGGGGATAGTTGACAATTAATAGCTGTAATTCCAAATAATAACACCTAAAGATGATCTCTAAAAGAGTGGCTGAAATCCCGTTTTCCGGGATCAGGAAGTTCTTTGAACTGGTGCAGAAGAGTAAGGATGTGGTTAGTCTGGGTGTGGGTGAACCCGACTTCCCCACCCCGGAGCCGTTGAAGGATGCAGGAATAAGGGCTATAGAGAATGATTTTACGTCTTATACCTCAAACTATGGTCTTCTGGAGTTGAGGGAAAAAATCGCTGAGAAATTAATGAAGAAGAATTCCATAGACAGGAATCCGGAGAATGAAGTGCTAATCACAGTGGGGGTGAGTGAGGCACTTGATATAGCTGTAAGGGCGATCCTCAACCCAGGGGATGAAGTCTTGGTTCCTGAGCCAAGTTACGTCTCATATAAACCCAGCGTCTGGTTCGCTCACGGCAATCCCGTTCCGGTTCCAAGCAGTGAAGTGAATGAATTCAGGGTTCAGATTGAGGATATAAAGAAAAAAATTACCAAGAAGACTAAGGCAATAATTATTGCCTCCCCCAATAACCCCACCGGAAGTGTTTTACGTAAAAAGGACTTGGAGGAAATCTCTGATTTGGTTATTGAAAAGGATCTTATCGCAATCTCTGATGAAATCTATGAGGAATTAATCTATGACGAGGAAAGACATTACTCTATCGGCTCGTTTAACGGGATGGAGGATAATACCATAACGTTGAACGGATTCTCTAAGGCTTACGCGTTCACGGGATGGCGTATCGGTTATGCAGCAGGGAATTCAGAGGTTATCGAGGCGATGATGAAGATTCACCAGTACACCATGCTCTGCGCACCCTCGATTTCGCAGTATGCGGCATTAGATGCATTCGGGTATGTAAATCAGGTCCGGGATATGGTTAAGGAATATGACAGGAGGAGGAGGCTTCTTGTGAAAGGATTGAATGAAATCCAGAATATCTCCTGCATCACTCCCAAGGGTGCATTTTACGCGTTCCCGAATATAAGAGAGACAGGAATTAACTCGGAGAAATTTGCGGAAAAACTCTTGAAGGAAGGAGGCGTTGCGGTAGTTCCCGGAAGCACGTTTGGAGAATGCGGGGAGGGATACATCCGCTGCTCCTATTCAGTCTCCAGGGAACACATAAATGAAGCACTGAAACGGATTGAAAGATTTATGGAGACAGCACATAAATCAAAATGACCTCTAAATTCAATCCAACGGAAATTCAGGATAAATGGATTAATAAGTGGAAGAAAGAAAAAATCTTTGAGGCTAAACCTGATCCGGATAGGGAAAAATTTTATCTAACTGTGGCGTTTCCATACCCCTCCGGGTCTATGCACGTGGGTCACGGAAGGACTTATACGGTCCCTGATGTTATCGCCCGATTCAAGAGGATGCAGGGCTTTAATGTGTTATTCCCCATGGCCTGGCACGTCACCGGAAGCCCGGTTCTCGGAATTGCGGAGAGGATTAAAAAGAGGGATGAGAAGGCTTTAAAGCTTTACGGAGGCCTCTATAAAGTCCCTGAGGAAACCCTGAAATCCTTCACTGAACCGGAGAATATAGTGAAATACTTTTCTGATGAATACAAGGATATTATGAACAGGATGGGGTTTTCCATCGACTGGAACAGGGAATTCTATAGCATAACGCCGCAGTACAGTAAATTCATTGAATGGCAGTATAAGAGACTCTATGACCAAGGCCTGGTGAGGAAAGGCGAGCACCCCGTGAGATACTGTCCCTCCTGCGATAATCCCGTTGGAGATCACGATCTGATGGAGGGTGAAAACGCCTCAATAAATGAATTCATTATCCTGAAATTCAAGATTAATTCCCTGATTCTGCCGGCCGCTACCTTAAGGCCTGAAACAGTTTTTGGGGTTACGAACATGTGGCTCAACCCCAACATAGTTTATAAGAAGGTAAGGGTTAATGGGGAGGAATGGCTCCTGAGTAAAGAGGCTCTTGAAAAGCTGAAATACTTTGATAAAGACATCACTGTTTTAGGTGAAATTAAGGGTGAGGACTTAATCGGTAAATCCTGCATAGACCCGGTTAGTGGGAAGGAGGTGCCGATTCTGCCGGCCGGATTTGTTGACCCGGATTACGCTACAGGAGTGGTTATGTCGGTTCCCGCCCACGCCCCCTATGACTACATAGCTTTGAAGGATCTTGGAAGTGATATAGGGTCTGTTACCATTATAGAGGCTGAAGGAGGAAAAGAGAAAAATCCTGCCAAGGAAATTGTTGAAGAGATGGGGATTGAAAACCAGGGTGATGTGAAACTGGAGGAGGCTACAGAAATCCTTTACAGGGCGGAGCACAGCAAGGGTTTTATGCTGAAGTCTATAGAGAAATACGGCGGTTTAAGCGTTCGAGAAGCGAGAGAGGAGTTGAGCAGGGATTTGCTGGAAACAAAGAAAGGGGATATATTCTACGAGTTTTCTGAGAAACCTGTAGTATGTAGATGTGGAAGCACGTGTGTAATAAAGATCCTTAAGGATCAATGGTTTGTGGGATACGGCAACAGCGAATGGAAGAGTAAGACAGAGGAGTGCCTGCAGGAGATGGAGATCATCCCTAAGGAGACCAGACAAAATTTCTCCTACTTCATCGGGTGGCTGAGGGATTGGGCATGCACCAGGAAAGTGGGGTTGGGAACTAAACTCCCCTGGGATAGTAAATGGATTATTGAACCATTGAGTGACTCCACCATCTACATGTCTTACTACACCATAGCCCCGTATTTAAGGGAGCTTGATCCTGAGAAACTGAAGCCGGAATTCTTTGACTACATCTTTCTGGGGGAGGGGGATGTTAAAGGAATCCCCAGAGATAAATTGGATGAAATCAGGGATGAATTCAGGTACTGGTATCCGGCTGAATGGCGTCTCTCAGCTAAAGACTTGGTTGGGAACCACCTTACGTTCCATATATTTCATCACACAGCATTATTTCCAAAAGAGTTTTGGCCCAAGGGGATAGTGGTTTTTGGGATGGGTCTACTCGAGGGGGATAAGATGTCTTCCTCTAAAGGGAACGTCATTCTTTTAAGTGATGCTGTTGAAGGTTATGGCAGCGATGTTGTCAGGTTATTCCTGATGTCAAACGCCGAACCGTGGCAGGACTTTGACTGGAGAGAATCTCTCGTTAAAAACACTGCCAAAAAATTAAAGCAGTTTTATGATCAAGTGAATTACTTCATTACCTTAGAGGATGATATTGAGGTTAGGGATATTGACAGGTGGTTGATTGGGAGGATGCATGAGTCTATAGAGAAAACCACCTCGTCCCTGGAGAACTTCCAGATAAGGAAGGCTTTACAGCATGCATTATTTGATGTCCTTAATGACGTAATCTGGTACTCCAGAAGATGCACGCCTAATGCAGGGGTTATGAAGGATTTCGCAGATTCATGGATTAGATTGATGGCTCCATTCACCCCCTTTACCTGTGAGGAACTGTGGGAAGTAATGCATGGAGGTGAGAAAGGATTCGTAACCAACTCAACGTTTCCGGAAGTGAGAAAAGAGTTAATTAACGAGAAAATTAGTTGTAGAGAGGAGGTGATAAAGAATCTGATGGGGGATATACAGAATATTCTGGAGGTGATGAAGGTGAAACCAAACAAAATCCTTCTCTACCTCGCATCGGAATGGAAGCGGAGGGCTTATGAAGCCATTAAACAGGGAGTGAATATGCCGGAATTAATGAAGGATCCACAATTAAGGCCGTACGGTAAAGAAATAGCTAAGTTGATGAAGACCCGGAGGGATGAAATACCAAGGGTTATCCTCTCACTGGAGGAGGAACATGAAACCTTGGCCGACGCCAAAGATTTTTTAAGTAAACAATTCAATGCCGAAATTGAAGTGCAGAAAACTGCAGGATATGATCCAGCTAAAAAAGCGGGGTTGGCGTTACCGATGAAACCCGGGATCTATATCGAGTAACTCCCTAAAAAGACCTGTGTATCATTCGTTATGTTGTATTTTCCTGTAAAACGGGCATTGACCTCCAGCACATACAATGAGTTAACTCCGGGTTTATAGAGCGGGCAGGATGATTCCTGGCAGGGAGGAACGTTCTTTGCTATATACGCCACCCGCTTATTTTTGTTAATCCATATTATGTCTAAGGGAAAACTCATCCCCCCCATCCAGAAGGCGTGCTCTCCCTCTTTATCAAAGACGAAAAACATACCCTCGTCTTGTCCTAAAGAATCCCTACCTGAAAGCCCTATTCTACGACTCTCAACGTTATCTACTATCTCCACGTCGATACATTTAGCGCCCTCAAACCCTTTCAGGGAGTTAAAACAAAGACTTGTAGTGGCAACCCCGGAAGTCATCAAAAACCATAAGCCTGCAAGGATTACAACCCCAAATACAGCCAATACCTTCTTATCTATCGAAGCCAATTTAGATTATGGATAACCCAATGTATTCCACAAGGTTTACCATTAATATTATTATCATTTCAAGGATTATTTGATAGGTGAATATCGAAAAAACACAACAAACTTGGTAAAAAACCGTACA
>JAYEKX010000064.1:0-4056 GCA_034716875.1 Candidatus Altarchaeota archaeon
TCTTCTCCCTTCCCATCATAAGTTCTTTTTCATAGTCCAAAATCCTCTTTCTGGCTTCTTCGGCACTAATTTTTCGGGTATAATAACTATGCATAATCCTCTTCGTTAACTTCTTTATTGACCCCGTCTCCCGCTTTAATTCTTCATATTCCTTTCTTAATTTCTCTTTCTCCTGTCTTTTTTTGTAGCAATATCTAACTAAAATCAGCATCAGAAGCAGACAACATGCTAGGAATAGCAGACAACCTGCTAGGAATAGCAGTAATCCCAGGATTTCAAAGTAAAAAATATGGCCCTCTGAACTCTTTTTGGTAGAGAGTTGAACCTCAGCTTCGCCTTTATTACCTGCCAGATCATTTACCTCTATCTTCACTGCATCTCCCCCCAGCTTTAGGGTATAATTACCAACAAAATATCCCCCCTCCTTTTCCAGAGTGAAGCTATAGTCTCCTATGGTGGCATTCATCCTCTCTTCTTTAACTACCTCCCCATTGGGATAGGTAACATTTACCCTTATCCCAATTATGCCTGGAGTGTATTGACCCGGTTTAGGATCAATAAAGTCCACCTTCAGGTTACGAGTCACATCCAGTTGCACAGTTTTTACTATATGGTGTTTTTTATCACCTATAACACCTATCCCGTGGATAATAAAAGAGACAGGTGTTTTAGCATTTCTAGGTATTTTATAGGATAGAGAATAAATGTCATCATCTTTGATAAATGAAAAGTTTCTATCTGTCCAGCTTTCGTACAATATAAGCTCACCCTCCTCTATTTTCTCACCCTTCATGTTAATGAATTTTATCTCAAATCCAGCCTCTTGTCCATAGGCGAAAAGCCTATCCCGGGGTTTTTGAATCAGCAAGTCAAATTCAGCATCCTTTGGTATCAATATCAGTTTCTTAAAAATCCCCTCACTATTTCCAAGGGAGTCGGTGGCATTAACATAGATGTCTATAAATTCCTCCTCCCCCTTGAGGATGGGATAATACAGGTCTGCGTGATATCTTCCATTACCCTCTTCCTTAAAGATCAGGTTTACCGTTTCCTTACCTGACAATATCCCTGAAACCATAGCATCCTCTACCCCACTTCCATCAGGATATGAAACAGCAATGTCTACACTTTTTAGGAGGTCACCATACTCATACCTTTCCTGGGAAGGAGAAACGGTGACGTCAATATACAACTCCACCGGGTAAACATAAACCCTGGTATCGTCTGTATCCTTTTCTCCATCATTATCGGTAATAGTCAGATTAACGGTATAGAATCCTATCTTGGTGTACTTATGCTTGCTGATCTTTCCATAACCCCTATCTCCGTCACCAAAATCCCATTTATACTCAACTATATCACCATCATCTGTAGACTTGGAACCATCAAATAATATTTCCTTACCCACCTCTTCTGAATAAGGTCCTCCCGTATCAGCCACTGGCTTTAGGTTTATAGTGGTGGTAACCCGGGGTGTTGAAGTATGGAGAGTTGATGTAACTGGTGTAGCGGTGGTAGTGGTAATTGAAATTGTCGAGCTAGTGCTTGGAGTGCTTGTGGATGAAGTAGTACTCGTGCTGGTTGTTGATACTATGGTTGAAGTCGTGGTGATGATGATAGTAGAGCTGGTAGTACTTGAACTGGTGGAACTGGAAGAGGTTGTAGAGCTGGTAGTTACGGAAGTGGTAGTACTTAAAGGATTTGTAGTGCTGGTAGTTGTGGAAGTTGTAGTGCTGGTAGTTACGGAAGTGGTAGTACTTAAAGGATTTGTAGTGCTGGTAGTTGTGGAAGTTGTAGTGCTAGAAGAGGTTGTAGTGCTGGTACTAGAGGGGGTTGTAGTTGAAGTGGTTGTAGTGGAGGTAGTGCTAGTACTAGTCCCAATTACATCAATAGTAATAATATCTGAATCTGCCGGGGGAGCCTCTTCAGCATTAATCATTATCCTTAGCCTGTAAATACCACCTCGGTTAGCTACAATACCCCAATCTCCTTCACAGTCTTCATTTTTTCTAACATTTAGACAGACCTTATGGGAAATGCTGAGGGAATAGAGACCCTCAAGATAGTTTTTATATTCAATATCTTTAAAGGATGTGCAGGCAGAACCAGAGCAATACTGGGGATAAATCAGTACGTCACCACAATTAGTCGTGGAACATAGTGCAGTAGCCGCTAATTCAAACTCGTCACCTTCCTCAAAGGAGTCTCCATCTTCTGGTTCATCTAAAGTTACGCTGATATCCGCCTCTGGTTTTTCAGCCTCTACACTAGTTATCCATGAACTATGTAGGATCACTATAGTGGATAAGCTACATAGGATTAAGAACAGCACGATTAAGTGCCAAAACTTATTCTCCATATACTATCTTTAGCTGTTATTAAATAAATAGATTTCATTCAACTATCTTTAACACTTCATTAGCATCTTCCAGAATTAGGTCACACCTTAATTTCTGAAATTCCTTCCTTAACCTATCCTTTTCTTCATCTCTAAAAACTGCAGAGAGACAGCCGATGGAGTAGAATCCGGCTTTTTTTGACGCCGAAACATCATCTATGGAATCCCCTACATAAACGGTTTTGGTTTCTTTCTCATCTAGGCTGTATTTCTCACAAATCCTTCTCTTGCATTCCAGCAGTTGATCAGGCTCCGGTTTTCCGGCAGTCACATCCTCGCTGGAGACAATCAAGTCTAAGGGAATGAATCTCTTGAATCCGTGTTTATTCAGGACGAATTCTGCCTCAAACCTCTCCCTCCCGGTAGCTACACCCATAAGGCATCTCTCCCTCAGTCTCTTTAGGGTTACTGAATTAATTAAAGGTTTTTCATTCCCGATGAATCCCTCCCCTTTAATAAAAAGAGGTTCCTCACCATACTTCTCCCTGAAAAGCAGTTCCCCCAGGTAAAGCTCCTGGAATACTCTTTTTATCAGGGGTTGAAACCAGAATTTCTCTGCCACCTTGAAGTCTTTTTCTGAAATCTCTTCCAAAGCCTTTTTTGTTCCCTCTAAACCCCCTTCATGCATCTTTATTTTTCCTGTGATGTCCTTTAGGTCCAGTTCCAAATCCAAGCACCTTGTAGTGCCTAACTTCCTTAGTTCAGCAGCCATACCTGAAACATCCCCTCCAGGATCACCCGTCATCATCTCATCATCTAATTCATGAACCAGCTTAGTCAGGAAACATAATACGGACGCGTAAGTCACCTTCCAGTCATCATTAAACCTGCCAGAGAGCTTAAACATCTGCGTATCCCTAAACGTCATCAATTTTTTCTCTAAATCCAACCCAATAAGCCCTGTGAAGTAATACTGTACAGTCTCCATAATCGCCTTTCTATACGACTCCCTGACATCAACCAGGACACCGTCAATATCCCACACTATAACATCCGGTTTCATTCTCTTCATCCCTAAATGTATTCTCTTTTAAAGATTATATCTGCAATTTTTTACCCCCAGAATCCTAATCTAATCTATGGAACTTGTTTTCATTGGAACCTCCGGTTGTGTTCCGACAGAGAAGAGGGGGCTTCCTAGCATACTACTGGAGTACTTGAGTGAATACTTCCTCTTTGACTGCGGCGAAGGGACTCAGAGGCAGATGCGTATTGCTGGAATAAATTTCATGAGGATTGACAGGGTTTTCATAACTCATCTGCATGCCGACCACTTCATTGGCCTTGGGGGGATGATTCAGAGCATGGATTTTCTGGAGAGAACCAGGCCGTTGGAAATCTATGGCCCTAGGGGTATGAAGGAGACCATGCATCACATGCTCTCTATGGGCACTTTCAAGCTTGATTCCCTGGAGGTTCGGGTGCATGAAATCGATGAGGGGGTGGTTTTGAAGGGCGATCGTTATACAATAAGCTGTGCCCGAACCATACATACTGCCCATAGCCTGGCTTATTGTTTCGAGGAGGATCCGAAGAGAAAATTTCTGAAGGAGAAAGCCCTTTCCCTGGGGATTCCTGAGGGCAGACTATTCTCGAAACTACAGGGGGGTGAGGCTATTGAACTGGGTGGGAAAAAGATAACCCCTGAGCAGGTTTTA
>JAYEKX010000065.1:0-3929 GCA_034716875.1 Candidatus Altarchaeota archaeon
AGAGCTTCCATTCGGATAGGTGACTTCAACCCAAGTGCTATCAATATCATAGCTTCCTTTAGTTACTGTATGGTTCACACAGATCGTGTTATTGACTTCAACATCAGTTACGTTTATATTGGTTTCATTGGTTTTTGGCAGGACAGTATACGTAAGGGTAACATTAACCATATCAACATAGGCATCATCAGGAGCTGCTGAATCGGTATTTTGTATGCGTACTTCTACGTTATCTAACTCTGACCATGAAGGGGTGGGGGAACAAACAAAGTTGTCTGTTGTGAATGCTTCTGTGTTTGGAATATTGTAAGAGCAAAGCTCTGTATCAGTATCAATATCTCTTAAAGACGTTACCAAATCTTGACCGATTCCAGCCTGGCCTCCGTGTCTTACGTAGATTCTAACTTCTTCGATAATACCGGAGCCAGTTGGGTCAGTCATTCCAACATCTGCATAATCCCCACCTGGATCGATATTTATATCTGTGGCATCTTCAACTGTATTTAATGTGTTAGAATCCCCAGGGCAGAAATTCTGAGTCACTATTTCACACGCATCTGCATCTAAGTCCTCTGTAAAAGAAGGATCAACAGCAACATACCAAGGTCGAGCTTCTTTGAATGTTTCTCCGTAATCAATCTCAGAGGGACCTAAAGCATATAAGTAAGGCCAAATATGTGGAATGGAGTAGGAATAGCTAACAGATGTTTTATTTTCTATTAAATCTTTATTCCATGTTAGGGTTTTTGTGTCCTCATCTATTCCAATATCGGCATCGCTAACAACATCGAATTCAGCAGGCACAAACTCTTTAATCCCTAGAGAATCCCCGCCGACGAAGGATTCAATATCAACTGTAACGTCAAACCAGTCTTTTCTCGTGGGATCAATCTTGCTCTCAGCGGTTCTGATAATGTCGAACTCATAATCCAGCTGAACCAGGAAAAAGGTGTTGAAGAAAACCTCAACGCCGTCGACTACGGCTAAAATACTTATGGAATGGTTCCCCTCAATCCCTGCCGGATAACCGGCTTCATAGAGTCCGCACTCTAAGCCGGCGGTGATCGACCCCTCACCAGTAGAGTAAACTGTTGTTTCATTCCATGGGTCAGTGACTATTAAAGAGACGTCTGCATCACAGACGGAACGGCCGTCCCTGTCTAAGACAACTATGATGAATTCAGCCGTCTCCCCAGGCCTATAAATGCTTTTCTTTGTGTTCAGGCTTACAAGACCCCACCGGAACTCCTGCTCTTCAGTATAGGTTTCGTTGTCTTTTGACAGCTCTACCCTCAACCCATAAATTCCGGCCCTGAATGCCCTCGCTTTAGGAATTTTAATGGAGAATTTATCCTCCCCCAGCCGTTCTATCTCCGGATGAATGTCCGTCAATTTTTCATTGTAATAGACAGAGGTTTCGATGGTTTCGTTTTCCGTTACCCACTTCTTCAGGGCTTTCTCGGGTTTACCGGCAAGAGCTTTCTTAGCTTTCTTCTTTCCGGTTATATACTCAAATAGGAACTCCGGATCCTCCCCTGCCTTGAAGTGTTTCTTCTTTGCGGTCAGGTTAAGGGCAAGCTTTCCCCCAGTGATTTGAGCATAAGCAATATCATACCCGAACTGGAATTCTATGGTGTGTTTTCCAGACGTTAGAACCCTGGATGTTTCATAACTAGTTTCATTGCAGGAGTAATTTCGGATGAAAACAGAGTTGTTTATCCACTCATAATTCAAGGTTTCACCACCGCATTTAATTTCCAGGAACTGCAAATCATAGTTGGAGTTTCCAGACCAGATTGCTTTCCCTCCTCTCTTCACCAGAATCATGTGATTTTTGACAGTAACATCGTAGATCTTGCCGGAGTAAGGGACTTTCCTAATTTTCTGGACTTTAACGGGATTCTTGTCTAAATCTAAGAAATAGAGTTCTTTATCATTATGCATATCATAAGCCTCTGTTATTGGCATTAAAGAAAAATCTTCCAAAAAATCGAAGGGTTTATATATATTAAAGTAATCCCGTATATTAAAGTAATAACTTGGGATTACGATGGAACGGATTACATTATATGTACCGGATGAATTAAAGAAGAAGCTGGACAAACACCCCGAAATAAACTGGGTTGAGGTGTCCAGGGCAGGACTTAAAAGGAAGGTTGAGCAATTAAGGAAGTTCGAGGAATTAGTGAATAGGGGGGTGATATAAGTGGCGAGCCTGACATTCGTGGTGGATAAGCAATTAAAGAGGTATCTTGAGCATTTTTCCTGGGTAAACTGGTCTGAAGTAAACAGGGAAGAATTAAACAAAAAGAGAATCTTTGAAGAGTTCATCAAAACCGGCGAGCTATCCGCTGAAGACCAAGAGTTCTGCGACAAGATTGACTGGTATCCTGTGGATGAACTGGAATTAAAGGAGGAATTTATTGAAGAACTCAAAAAAGCAAGGAAAGAGCCTTCCGGGAAAGCCATGACAATAGAGGAATTTGATAAGTGGTGCGAGGAATTATGAAGATCGATACCTCCAGGATTAGTAAGGCTCTTGGCAGGATTAAGAAGAAGGATCCTGTCTTGTTCAGTGCTGTTCAAAAGAAGATTAAGCAAATCGCCTCTTACGATGAATCCTCCATCAAACATTTCAAGAATCTCAGGCATGACTCCAGTGAATACAAAAGAGTTCAAGTAGGGAGTTTTGTTCTTTTCTTCAGGCTTGAAGGAAACAAAATTATTTTCGAGCGTTTCAAGCATCATGACGATGCCTACAGAAGATAGAGTATATCCCACTTCAGCATAAACCCTATGCTCCGGTGAAACCAACAATTCACTGCCATCGTCCAAGACAATCTCATACATCTCTCCATCGTGCTGATAAACCTGATAATCAGTTGGTAACTGCCATTCCGGTTCCTTAGTTTCTGGATTCAGGGTTAAAACCCCCTCATTTTTATTCAACTCATAGAAGAATTTCCACCCCTCTCTAGTTAAAATCTCTGTTTCAGAATCATAACATTCATAGGGCTGATTACTCCATGCCGTTCCATCCACTGCAGTGATGGTTAGATTAGCAATTCCGGTGGTATTGAATTCAACGGTCCAATTTCCTCCCACAGTCGGATAACTCTGAACATTAATTATAGTAATATCAGCCTCAATCTCAAAGCTCTGATTAGAGAGCAGTGGAATGATCCAAGTCACCCTGTCAATGACTCCATTACCGTTGGTATCCATGAATGAAACATTAAACTCCTCAATGCCTGTTATATCTATCCTCGATCCATTCACAAGCCAGTAAAGCCTGAGATCGAATTTCTCTTCCTCGCCAAGATCAGAAAACGCAGTTACATTACTATAGTGAACACTGGAGCTACTCTCAATAAACACCCCCTTAACCCACCTACCGCCTTTGATCCCGGCTTCAGACTCTATCTTCACCGGAGCGGGTGTTTTATAATGAACCGTAATATTCCCCACGCTTAAAGTCCAGTTCACAGGCGTATTAACCTCAGCCCCCCACTGAATCCTCCTTATCTCGGGGGTGAGGGTGAACGTCTTATTCGACAGTTTATCCACAAGAACCCTGCTGCCGTTCATACAAACCCCCGAAGCACTTAGGAGCGTCAGGTTCAGCCCCGAAACATTCACCTCAAAACTTATGTTAAAGTAGTGGCTGGAGGAATTATGATGCAACGTCACCTCCCTCTGAAGTATCGTAGCTTCCTCCACAGGCTCATCCAGCTCATAAAAAGCTATATCAACCGCATCCACAGGAATCAAGGAAGCAATATCCAGGGGAACCTCCTCTATGAAGACTTCCACCGGAGAGGTTTTAAACCTGGCAGATAGATTCAGGGACTCCACAAGAATAATTGGGAAACAGGATGAGTTCGAGATCAAGCCTCCGTCCCCTAAAACCTCTATATCAAAAGCATCTT
>JAYEKX010000066.1:0-3917 GCA_034716875.1 Candidatus Altarchaeota archaeon
TTTTATTTTTATATTTAAGATATGCACAAAAAAATAATCTATCTGTTCTTTCTTTTCCCGGTTCTTGTGTGGTGTTCACTTATTGTTCTTGCACCATATCTCATGAGCATTCATCAGGAGTCTGCTGCCAACCTGATCTACCTCCTATTCTCCCCCGGCTGCCATCAGTTGCCAGAACGCTCTCTTTATCTTTTCGATTATAAGCTGGCTGTATGTGCGAGATGCGCCGCCATTTACTTTGGATTCCTGATTACTTCACTTATTTATCCATTAATCAAGAAAATTGATGATAAAGAAACACCCACTAAATTGCTTCTCATCTGTTCAGTAATTCCAATAGGCCTGGATGGTGGAATGCAGCTGGTGACAAGTTATGAAAGCACAAACGAGATCAGGGTCATAACCGGCGGCATATTCGGCATTATCCTAACCCTCTACATAATCCCGGTCTATAACACAATTGTCTATGAGATTGTTGACCGGCTGATGAAAAACCAGGAGCAAGGTTACTCTGAACAGCCGTAGATTTGCTTTTTAAGGAAGTATGTTCTAATAAAAATCAAAGTATTTCGGGGTATAGAACTAAAGGAGTATAGGGGGATAATAAAGATTCCCTTAATAATATTGATTATCATCGCTTTGATACAAGCCTTGTAATCGGCCCCATAGTATCCGCGGTTATAGGGGCAGTCTGTTCCCTTATCGGTGGATTGATTGCAGGGGCAAGGAAATTTGGATAATACAGTCTAATTGAATAAAAATGGAACCTGAAGAAGAAACAACATCTAAAACATCAAGTGGCGGAGGAGTAAAGGATGAACATCTGATGGCAGCAATTGCCCACGCAGGGGTACTTATTACCGTGATTGTGGCACTGGTAATATGGTTAACCCAAAAAGAGAAGTCCAAGTATGTGGAATTCCAGGCTAAGCAAGCCTTAGTTTACCAGTTAGTGGTGGGGGTAGTACTTATTGTGCTGTGGATAATTACTATTATTCTAAGCTTTGTGGTTATTGGGATTTTTTTAATGCCAGTGATTCTATTGCTGAGTTTAGCCGCAGTAGGTTACGGCCTCTATGGAGCCTATGAAACATATCAGGGAAAGGATTTCAGATATATGATTATAGGAGATCAACTCTCTAAATAATTCCTTTTTTATTTCTCTTTCTCCATAATCTCCACAGCATATGCCCTACCCCCCCTATCCACAATAGAGGTCATTAGGATGTTCAATGCCTGGTTCACTGCCCTCCCATCCATTCCCGTAACCTCGATAAACAATTCATTGCTGGATTCATTAACCCGGGTTAATTCACCATTGATTATGGGAGGGAAGGATAGGACTTTTTTGTTTTTATCGAGGATTACCGGATATCTCTTCAAACCTTCAAGGGTCCATGCATAGTCCCTCCCCTTAGGGTGTTTCTTCAGGATTTCGTTTAGATTTAATCTCTCGTTCATATCCAGGGGGATGAAGGATATTTCGGTGGGGTCAACGGCCTTGTAGAAAAAAGGCGCCTTTATCCTAGACAGGTCATGAACTCCTATAGCGACCTTCTTCCTGTTTCTCCCATGAGTGATGTGCAGCTTCTCCTGCAGATCCATCAGCGAGACTAATGTCTCCCCTGTAAGTGAAACCTCTCTGATAATTCCGGCCGCTATGAAAGGCCGCACGTCATTAACTGATGAATCAGTGAAGAGTTTGACTCCTGAATCTCCTAGGTTATAAACGGGAAGTCCTTTCTCAATATCCAGAGTCCCCTTTAATGCCCGGGCAAACCCCTCTATGCTCAGCAGGTCAGGCCTGTTCGGGAAGACCTCCATAATTATTTTATCCGTGTCTATGCACTCCATATCCACACCCAGCATAGAAATCTCATCCGCAAGCTCCTGCGGCTTAAATCGTCTTCCAAGCAATGAGTTAAGTTCCTGAAAAACAAATTCTACTGTAGGCATTTTAAGTTATATTCTAATTTATAATGTTTTCATCCATAATTAATCCAAATGTTAGCCATCCACATAGAAGACATAAAAATCGCATCGCACGATCTTGGTGAGATATGCAGGATTGTGTCTTTTGTTTTTCTGATTCCGATAGTTGTAACGCTTTACTATGCAAAGCACTATGACCCTTTTTTTCTTGCGGAGAGGATCTCTGTGTTCGCAATTCCTGCTTTGCTTTTGTATTTGTTGTATCTAATATTCAAAAGGATTAAGGTGGATACCCATGCCAAAACTAAGCATGTAATGATAACAGTGGCATTAGCTTGGTTGCTTATCGCCCTTGTAGGTTCTTTGCCCTATCTGCTTAGTAATACATTAAATCCCTTAGATTCTTTCTTTGAGTCGATGTCTGGCTTGACAACCACTGGGATGACTATGATTGAGTACCCAGAGGATCTTTTAGATGATAAAAGAGATGTTCTTTTCTACAGGAGTTTAACCCAGTGGATTGGTGGCGTTGGGATTATCATGCTGGCAATGATTGTCTTCCTGAGAAAAGGCACCGCCGCCATTGAGTACTATTCATCAGAGGTTGGTAATTTGAAGATAAGACCAAGCATAAGGAGCACTATAATAGAGACATGGAAGATCTACAGTCTGTATACTCTTGCATGTGCTATATTACTATTTTTGGCGGGGATGACCGTATTTGATGCCATAAATCATTCACTCACTACACTACCTACCGGTGGTTTTTCAACCCACTCGGAGAGTATTGGGCATTTCCATAAGCCAGTTATTGAACTAGTAATAATTATCTTCATGCTGGTTGGCGGCATAAGCTTTATACTTCACTTCAGAGCCTTTGAAGGAAAACCAAGTCATTTATTCCAGAATATAGAATTCAGGTATATGCTTATGTTTTTGGTAATAGGATTTGTTATCTGTTCCTATGAACTTTATATCTCTGATCCGGGTTGGGGTGATTTCCAGATTTCCTTGTTTCAAATGGTATCAATTATGACAACAACCGGTTTTGGAACAGCCGATATAAGTGAATGGACATTTTTATCTAAAACAATTTTGTTGATTCTAATGTTCATAGGGGGAAGCTATGGTTCAACAGGTAGTGGGGTAAAGGTATTAAGGGCAGTTACCATTCTTAAAACAATAGTTCATTCAATCAAGAAGGCCATGCTCCCTAAAACGGCCGTAGTAAGGCTTAAACTGGGGGATAAATCAATTCATTATGATGAGATAATATATGTCATATCTTTCTTAACAGCATATTTAGTTATAACATTAATCGGCATATTAGTCTTTAATGCACTGGGTTATGGGGGTTATGAATCTATATCAGTTAGTTTATCTGCCATTAGTAACGTGGGTCCCACCTACCTAAGTTGGGATGCGTGGTTTAGCATTCCGGATATAGGAAAAATAACATTAATCCTTTTAATGTGGGTCGGCAGGTTGGAGGTGTTCCCCATCTTGATTTTATTCGCTTCCATAGTTTATAAAAAGAAATCACGTAAGATATAACCATGGAAGGATTCCTCATAATCTTCACAGTATGTCTGGTTGTATCGTTTCTGATGTCTGAGTTATTCTATAGGTTAAGGTACCCTAGGGTGATAGGCCTCATCTTTGCCGGGATAATCCTTGGGTTTTTCGCAGATTTTATCTTTCCGGGGGGTAATTTTCTCAGTGCCCTTGAAATGAGAGATCCGATGGCGTTAATCATTAAGGGGTTTAGTGATTTAGGGATTGTATTCCTGCTTCTCTTGGTGGGTTTGGAGATAAATCTGGAGAAATTGAGGAAGGTTTCCAGGGATGTCGGCGCCATGGGGTTTTTCGCGGCATTTACCCCATTTATCCTTGGGTTTTTATTGATGAAACTATTTTTTGGATCAACAGATACAGTAGCTTTTATAGTTGGGGCTTGCCTATCCATAACGGCTGAGGGAACAAAG
>JAYEKX010000067.1:0-14783 GCA_034716875.1 Candidatus Altarchaeota archaeon
AATAACACAAACTGGGAAACATATTTGTATTGCCTGAGAAGGATGTCAGGGAGATAAGAAAGATCACTTCCAAGGCAGGTTTCAAAAATGAGGAGGAGTTTGTAAAAGAAGCTGTGGAGGAAAAAATCCTGGAGTTCAAGAAATTGCTTTTCACTGACATAACGACTGACGTCCGAAAGGGTCTGGAAAAGAAGGGAGTAACCCAGGAGGAGATTCTTCGAGATTTCGATATATTCAGACGGGAATGAAAATCAACATTGTGGTTGATGCTAATCCTATAATCTCTGCTCTAATTGGCGGTGTCTCAAGAGAGGTATTCTTCAATCATCATTTTAATTTTATTACTACAGAGTTTACTCTACGGGAGGTTAAGAGATATCTGCCCATGATCTCAAAGAAATCGGGTGTCAACATGAAAAGAGTTTCCTTGGCTCTGTCTCTCTTACCGATTACTGCCCATCCAAAAACATCATATAAGCAGAATATCCCGGAGGCTGATAAACTGATAAGTCATATTGACAAAAAAGATGTTGATATTCTGGCTCTGGCACTTTTTATCAAGTGTCCTCTCTGGAGCAATGACAGAGATTTTGAAACTGTTGAGGGGATTACCTTGCTCAAAACCAAGGATTTGGCGTGATTTTTTCTGGATTCGATGATGGAAAGATACTGAAGAGGAGTAATATCAAATCCAGATATCCAGAGGACCGGGGCTTTGTTGATTTAGGAGTATACAGTAATTTATTGAATGTTATCAATAGTATAACATGGGAAATCGTTATGTGAATATAAAATGTGAAAACTGCGGCAAAAAACTTAAAAAAATCCAAAAAGGATAGATCTAAAGAGTTCACAAGAGAGAGTATTAATGTTTATTCCTATATCTGCTGAAACCTAAAACGTATCTCTCAGATACCAGCCAATCCACCACTAAGCAGTTTGCCATGAAGGATTGGAGTTTCCTGTAGCTTCTGCAACCGGTTATATAATCTTTCGAGGAACTTTTTATTAAAACTCTCGACAAGCTAAAGCTGTCATCCCCTCACCAGCTTACCTTTTTCAATCGAGTTAAACGCCTTAAAGAACATTAGTGCGCTCGCGTATGCCTGTGCCTCCATTGCTTTCACTGTTTTCTTGTCTATACTATGCATTTCCTTAAAGAAATGCTTGAATGCGTATTTTGAATTCTTGCCGAATATTTCATCATCGCTCTTGCCTTTACCGGCGTACGTCTTCAAAACCCACCTGCGTATCTTTTTATAGAGATCAATCTCGTAGACTTTAAGCACATCCCACACAATATTCTGCCAGAAGGTTCCTACATTACCCTTCAATACATCCCCCCTAGGGAACTCTGTCGCAATCAGATTCAGGGGTGTGCCCGTGATCCCGTGCTGTGCAATCCTCACATCAAGTTTCAATCTCCTTAGGGATCTGGCGATTCCTTTTGTCCTCGGAATATCAATTGAAACCTGCTCAATCTTCACCCCCCTCGCATCATATATATTCCCGTGGGTTGAGCCGTTTGCTATCGCAAGCAGTTGAGGGTGTATATCCGCCTTATTAAGCTCTTTTATAAATGTCGTAGCTTGCTTGGCAGTGGTCAATAAAAAACCCTTGTCATCCTTCCTGCCTACTTCACCAACCTCCACTTCAAGACCATATGATTTCACGCCCTTCTCCTTCATCCGCTCCTTGATTAAATCCGCGATCTCTATTGTTGCCTTCAGGTTTCCTTCAAGCTCTTCTTTTTCATTTTTTCCTTTAAAGTTGAAGATGTGTGATGCATCAATCGCAAAGGATGTGAATCCCGCATCAATCTGAGCCTTAACAAGCTCTTTAGTGCCTTTAATTGTTTTCGCGTCCCCGGATTTCACTGAAATGTGGTCGGCATGCAGAACCCATTTACTGCACCCTACTTTTTTTGCAGCCTTCATGATTCTTTTCGCAAAGTCCTTGGGGGTGTACCCGGTATAGCCCCCCTTAAGATCGCATTCAGATCTTGCAATCTCAACCAGTACCGGAGAGTTGGTATCCCTCGCAGCCCTCAGTATTCCCTCGGCAACCCCTGGGATATACCGCGTATTTACAGCCATAATAATGCAGTCTTTATCCCTCAGCGCATCAAACATCTTTTTTCCGGAAATAGGTTTACAATCAGTCATTTTTTTTTTATTTATTAAACATCTCCTCCATCTTCTCAATTATACCTTTACTGCCTATGTAAATCGGGACCCTATGGTCTATTTTTTCAGGCATGATGGTGAGTAGGTCTCTCTCTCCATCACTTATCCGGCCACCCGCCTCAGTCACCATGAAACCAAGCGGGTTCGCCTCGAAAAGAAGCCTTAGTTTACCGTTTTCATGCCCCTTAAACGCGGGATAAGAAAACATTCCCCCATACTTAAGGTACTGATGCACGTCTGCAACGAAAGAGCCGGAGTACCTTAACTTATACCCCTCCTGCTCCAGATACTCTATGAATTCCCTGTGCCGGGGGGTCCAGTCTCTTTTAAGTGCCCCGCTCGCGTAAAGCTTCCCTTCAGGTATCCTCACATCTTTTTCAATCATCACATACTCATTCTCGTGATTTAATGCAAAAATATGCACGCCCTCCTTCACCGTAAGGGTTAAAACCGTCAGGGGACCGTAGAGCATGTACATTGCAGCCCGCAGGTTTCTGCCCGGCTGCATAACCCCTCCCCCATCAAAAATGCCGATGATGGTTCCCACCGCAAGATTCACCTGCACAAGAGATGACCCGTCGAGTGGATCCATCGTCACCGCATAGTTTGTTTCGGCATCCGGAAACCCGATAACCTCCGGCTGCTCCTCAGACGCAGCCTCTTTTACAAGATGCGACTCCTTAAACACATTCAGGAGGTGAGCATCGGACCACGTATCTAACGCAATCTGTTTTTCCCCGTAAATGTTTTTTGTGTCCACATACTTCTGGTTGGATATGAATGCCTTCCGTATGGGGTCAGCCTGCTTCGCAATTAATTCAATCAAATCCTTCAACGACTCTTCACAACCACTGCCATCTAGATACTCCCTTAATGTAGTCATAATAAAACCTCTTTGACAATCACTTTATTTAAATCACTTAATTATTAGAAGGCCCTATATAAAAAAAAGAGTGGAAGTCACATAAAATCAGATAAAGCAACCTGCTTGGAGAGCCCCATTCTTAAGGTTATGTGCTGGCTCTATGAAGGGATTACGTCGCTGTATTGTAGAGGCTCAGGGTGTTTTATTAGAATGTGATTCTAAATTACAGGATATGGACGGAAAAATTTTGCTACTGGTTTTAGCCGCTTTTGTTGTTTACTCCACATTAGGTTCTGCGGCTGAGTTGACGGTATGCTCATCTGGGTGTGATTACACAAGGATAGATGATGCGGTGGGTTCAGCAGATCCCGGGGATACGATAATTGTTGGGGATGGAACCTATACCGAGAATGTGATGGTGGATAAATCATTGACCATCAGATCAGAGAACGGGGCTGATAAGACGATTGTTCAAGCGGAGGATTCGGATGATCATGTATTCACAATAACAGAGGATTATGTGAACTTGAGCGGGTTCACGGTTACGGGTGCAACCGAATGGGGTCGGATGGGTATATACCTCATTTATGCAGACCACTGTAATATTTCAGATAATAATGCTTCGAACAACTGGGAGGGTATCCACCTTGATAATTCATCCAGCAATACCATCAGCGGGAATAGTGTATCGGATAGCTGTGACGTCCCAGACTGGTGCGGTGGGGGAATTGATATTAGTTACTCCTACAACAACACCATCAGCGGAAACACTCTCAACTCAAACAGATGGTATGGAATCATCCTCTGGTATTCATCCAACAATATAATCACCAGTAACACCTTTATTAACGATGGATTATACGCCTATTACTCCTACCAAAACAACATCATAGATAATACCGTGAACGGGAAACCACTTGTCTATCTTGAAGGCGTTTCAGATACAACAGTTACAGATGCAGGGCAGGTAATACTTGTGAGATGCAATAATATCACAGTAACAGGCCTGACATTATCAGATACCTCTGATGGAATAGACCTCTGGGAAACCAATAACAGCATCATATCTAACAACATCATCAACTCGAACAAAAATTGTGGAATCGAAATCACGTATTCCTCCAGTAACAGCATCATTAATAATACTATATCAGATAACAGTCCTGGAATCTATCTTGATGGTTCCTCCAGTAACACCATCACCGGGAACACCATCCAAAACAATAGTAATGGAATCTCCCTCTCAGAGTCATCCAGCAACACCATCACCGGGAACACCGCCAATAACAACAGTCAGGGTGGGATTAACCTAATTGATTCAGACAATAACATCCTCATGGACAATACCGCAAACTCTAATCACGACGGCATCAACCTGGATAACTCAAACGATAATACCATCACAGACAATACCGCGAATTTGAATCATGTCAACGGTATCTGGTTGGGAGAATCCTCAGATAATACTGTTGACCGCAACAATGTATCAAACAACTACAATAACGGCATTGTAGCGGAAGAATCCTCAAACAACAATGACATAAACAGCAACACTGCCAACTCAAATATGAACGGAATTGATATAGAGAGAGTAACAGGTAATAATCTGATAAACAACACAGTAGATTCAAATTACGAGAATGGGATTTATTTGGAGGATTCTGACTACACCACCATCACGAACAATACCCTACTTAATAATGCCGACTATGGAATCTTTATTGATGATTCTGATGGTAATGACGATCCTGATGGCAATAACATCACAGGAAATACCATCTCACACAACGACTATGGGATCTATCTAGGGGAGTCATCTGGCAACACCATCAACGAGAACACAATCAACTCAAATATAGAGAGGGGAATATACATCAGGGATTCCTTCGACAATACAATCAGGGGTAATACAATAATAGGGAGCGAGGACGGAACTCTAGTTGGAATTTGGCTTGACTTATCGGACAATAATGAGGTAGCAAACAATAGCATCGAAAACAATTGGCATGGAATTAATTTATTCAACTCCAACGAAAATTCAATGATCAACAATACGATCTTTGATAATAGAGGCCATGGCATTGCTATGGGTCATCATTCCGATTATAACGAAATCTCTGGGAATAGGATTTTCAATAACGACATGGATGGCATATGTCTCACCATGTGCGCAGAGACTCAAACAGCTTCCAGTGAGTTCAATACCATATCTGACAATGAGGTATATTCAAATGGAGGGAGTGGAATTTATATCTACTCATCAGGTGATAACACCCTCACCAACAACATCGCAAACTCAAATGGTGAGGATGGAATTTGTTTAGAGGATGATTCCGATTACAATACCCTGACAGGAAATACAGCAAGCAACAACACAGAGAATGGAATTAAACTAGAGGAAGATTCAAACAACAACACCCTGACAGGAAATACAGCAGAAAACAACTCAGAGTCTGGAATTTGTTTATATGATGCATCAAACAACACTTTGATAAACAACACGGCGAATTCAAATATGAATGGGATCTACTCAGAGGATTCGAATTCAACAATAAATTCAAATACAGTCTGCAATAATAATAACTTAGACTTTAATTCCTCTGACTGGTTATCAAGCTCAGGAGAAGATAACACCTGCGATAACCCGGATGGTTGGAGTGACACAGGAACCACTGGATGCACTCACAGTTGCAGTGCAGAATGCGAGCTTCCCGGAGACTACCCACCATGCGGCGAAGTGACGCTAACCGAGGTGGTGAACTACATAAACCTCTGGGCTCAAGGTCAGGCTTCTCTCACAGAGGTTATTGACCTGATTAATACCTGGGCAGCGAGTTAATATGTGGAAATTCTATAAGGGGTATTCTGGAGAAACAAGAAAAATCTCAAATAGATTTTTGTGTGCAAAAATTGCAAAACAATTTTTCGCATACCCCATAATGATGACAAGAAATTTTGCCCAGAGCAAAATTTGTGCAACAAATTTCTCAAAAATTTGTGCACACAAAATCCGTCAAACGGATTTTCTTGTGTCCAAAAATTCCATTGGAATTTTTAGGATCAAACTTCTGAAGTTTGACTACATAAAATCAGATAAAGCAACCTGCTTAGAGAGCTCGTTAGTGAACAATGAATCAATCTCCCTCCTGAGGAGTGCAAGCCTCTGCTTCAAATAGTCCGATACATTATATCTCTC
This sequence comes from Candidatus Altarchaeota archaeon, assembly GCA_034716875.1. GTDB lineage: Archaea > Altiarchaeota > Altiarchaeia > IMC4 > QMZM01 > QMZG01. The sequence goes on from JAYEKX010000067.1 coordinate 6,248, forward strand.
ACATAAATCCAAGGAGATACCCATATACTTCCCAACCGACCCCTCCGAAACAGTTAAAAGAAGTTTACCCCCACACTTAGTGCATTTACCTACCAGCGGAACCCTCCGATAAGAAGCGTTACATTTCACACACCTGAATTTCTGCCTCGAAAACGCCCTCAAGTTCCCATACGTATCCCTGATGAAATGAGAGTTAATCACCAGTTCAGCCACCTCCCCCTCATCAATAGCCCTGATCTTCTCCGCAACCTTAAGCTGAGCATCCACCTTATCCTTCATCGAGGAAAGCTTCACATACCTTGTCACAGTTACAGGACCAGATAAGTTATAGGTGTCATGGGTGAAATTTAACCCGGAATAAGGATCCTTATCAAGGATATTATTAACGATTTCCACCCGAACATCCGAGGGGCTTTTCCGCTCCCACGTCGCCTCATAGAATTCCAGGGGATACTGGCTGACTATCTCCATCTTATGTGCCTCATCATCAATCTCCTTCGGATCAAGAAGGGTGCTCACAACCAAAGGAGCATCCATCTGTCCACCGCGTTTCTCCGGGAGATATTTCCTGGAGAAATTCAGTAGAGTATCCATGAGAAGCATTAAGGAATCCTCATCACCATCACAGTTCCTCCTCTTCGCAGCATGCCAGTATGGATGAGCAAAGCAGACATTGGCGTTAGTGAACCCAATCACCCTACCCACAATCCCTGCTGAGGTGTGTGGAGCCAACCCCACCACCAGCTGACCCAGGAGATCCTCTTTATTCTGCGTATTATAATACGAAGGGAGTCCATAGAACTTCTGCAATAACCCATCTATAAACCGGGATGTTCTCAACAGGTAATCAACACCCTTCATCGGAATTAATATATCCTGCACCTTCAATTCCAAGACCTGATTTACATCAGTTAACTCCTCCCCCAAGTAATCTTTTACATAACCCAGTTCACGCAGTTTCTCAATACCAACACCAACCTCCCGCGATCTGAAATGAGTCAACGGAACATCTGTGGCATCGAATCTCACGGTACCGTCTTTAAATACATACACCTTGTTTTTCGCCCTCAAAATACCCTTCTCCATCGGTTCAGGAATCTTGTACTTAGATATCATCCCCCTGACACCCTTCACATTCGCAACACCGACATTATCAATAGCCCTCTTCCAGATATCCCCGATAGGGATATCCCTCTTCTCAAAAGATCTGGTCCGGGTTTTACAGCTAGGGCATAATTCACGGGTTGTTACTAGACCGCATGAAGGACATATTTTTTTCATGACTGTGGGGTTTCCACAGGTTGAGCATCTGGATGATGTGGTGACTAGATCACATTTAGGGCATTCATATCTCACAATATCCACAGAGATGCTGTTTCTCTCTGCAGCGGTGTTTATACTCCTCTCCTTACCTCCGTAAAGCCCTATCGGGAATAAAGAATGAACGGGAGGCGCCATCTTCCTCTCTTTAGCCTTCTCCGGCCTGCCCATCCTCACACCGAGGTAAGTACCCACCTTGGGCCTGATTATTATCCCTGAAGTTAGCTTAATGAGATCAAGACCATTTAGATTCCCATCCAGATCCCTGGTTTTCTGCAGGAAATCATCTACCGTGAAGACTGCCCCATCATAGATGCCCAGGGGATAAGTGAGTGGGAGATACTCCTCGATTACCACCGAATTATGCTCAAGATTGTGTGGGACACCAAGGAGCTCCAGAATCCTTTTTACGGCAGGCTCATTCCTTAAAATTAATTTATTATCCACAATCTTTCCTGTAACAAACCAGTTAGCCAGTTCCCTCAACTCATTAACAGATAAATCCTCCCAGCAATAGACGTATTTTGGATGCAGTGGGACAGAGTATTGCTTAGCTATTTGTACCGCATCCTCGGGACCGGGGTTTAGGGGGATTTTAGGGTACTTTGAAACCTCCTGTCTCCACCATTCCTCACAGTAGCCGGCGGGGAGTAATGCTGTATTAGTCTGCAGGAAGTCCCCGTAGCTTATCAGCATATCCCCTAAAAACAGGATCTCCTCAACATCACCGAGTATGCTGCGGGCTTCCTCAGAACTCCCTACCCTGATTACGGAACCGTTCTTCAGCTTCACCATCGGCGCCTCAATACTATCGCATTCCGTAGCTATACACCCCTTCCCGGGTCTCTCAACCTTAAGCTGTGTTCCGGTGGCGATAAAAGAATCCAAAAGGATCATGGTTGCAGGATGTATGGATTTAGCAGCGATCCCGGAAATCCGGGATCTCCCATAGCGTAGTCTAAACGCCCCTTTAGCTGAGGGGGCAGCAAATACAGGCCTACCCCCAACGATTTCGGACATAAAGTCTGTAAGGGGTTTGAGTTCACCCTTCTCTTTCACAACCTCGATTTTTCCCTTCCCTACCCCCGATAACCAGCCCCAGTCCAATTCCAGAGATTCTGCATGTTTCATCACCTTACGAGCCTTCTGTGCAATCCCCTCCGCGATTACCAGACACATACCCCCCCTGATTCTGTTAGTTTCAACCCTCTTTAAGTCTCTATGGATGGATACCTCCATCTTCTCTGTCGGATCGCCATCCACACATACAGGGACCTTTGTGACAATGGTCCGGATGTCATCCTCTGTAGGCAGGTATTGAAGCCTCGTCACCCTGTCGTTGTAGATCCTGATATCTTCTACATATCGCTCTAATTCATCCTTTGTCGGCCTGTATTCCTGTAAACCAAGTTCTTTTCTGATGAAGTCTGCAATAACCACTGCCAGACCCTGAGCGGTTCCGCCGGCACTTCTTATCGGACCAGCGAAGTAGACACTGAGGTACTCGGAACCATCCGGATTACTCCTTATCCCTATTTTTGATATGCCTTCGATTGGTGCTGCAACCACACCCTCCGTTATTATCGCAAGAGCGGTTCTTAGGGCCTGATCGATTCGTTCCTCTTTTTCTTCCTTGGGTAGTGTGGATGCATCCCCAAGGATTTCCTTTACTATTTGCGCAAGATTCTCCCTCCCCAGTTCCTTGATTCTGGATGCAATGCCTTTTGGACCAACGAGACCCTCCACTCTTGCTGCCAGATTCCCCGCAGGTAATGCCTCCACATTCACATCAGGATCCTTACCAAGAGACCTTGCTTTATTAGCAATCCCATACGCTACAGAAATCTTCTCCTTTAATTCATTGAAATACTGTTGATTATCCATCTTAAAAATGTAAAACCGAGACTTCATGGTTTTGTAGGTTTACTATCGGGGCTCTTGCCGGGGTGGGCATATGACCCTGCTTCTCCTGATACTTAGTCCTACCCTGCCATGTCCCGGAGTTTATGATCATAACGCCACGGTAATTTGCGTAACCATTGGTGTGTATATGCCCTGCATGGAATATATCCGGAATCTCCTTAATTGTTAAATAATCATGTTTATCAGGGGAAACATTCCCATACATCGGGACCAAGTGCCGCCTCTTTAAGTATTCGATCATCGCCACCTCGGGACTTGAGTAGGTACAGTGGGTGAGATTCCCGATCACGGTGTCAAGAGAGGTTCCATGATACATTAAAGTCTTCACCCCGTGGGTGGAAACCATCACCGGATTACCAACCACATGCACATTATCCAGCTCATAGAGTCTCCCGCCAATCTCCTTGGAGAGAGCCGGCTGAGGCTCTGCATTCCTAACCGCATCGTGATTACCCATAGACAGGATTACCTCTATATGATCAGGAACCTTTTCAAGTAATGTAGCCAGAAAATCATATTGCTTATATATATCAGGGATAGAAAGTTCCTTTTCCTGGCCGGGATAGATGCCGATGCCATCCACGAGGTCGCCGGCAACCAGTAGATACTTGATCTTTTCAGCAACCTCTTTTTTATTCCCTTTCAGGTTCAGCCAATCTATAAACTTGTTGAATTCCTTCTCCAGGAACAGATAGCTTCCGACGTGGATATCCGATAGAAGAGCTAGGTACACCGGTTCTTCACAGAACCTTGCCTTGTGGCTGATTGGAAGCTCCGGTTCAACAATGTCTGCAGCAATAAACAGGTTGTTATTCATCTTCCCCTGGATTCCAACCACCTCATCCAGGAGGATGTTCTCGTATAAAGCATTGAGTACCCCATTGTCTTTAGGGATAAGTACGCTTACCTCTCCGGAGGGGTCTTCCACCTCCAGAAATCTAAACCCCCTCCTGCTCTCACGCTTATCCCTCACCATTCCTATTATCCGCAAATCCTCGCCAGGATATCTCTTTAATGCTTCTATAGGTACTGCCCCTAGATAGCTTTCCCTATCACGGATAATATCCCTCAGATTACGGTATTTTTCATTGAAGTAATCCACAAAATCAGTTAATTTACCTTCACAGGTGGATTTCCCGGACACATCCGTTTCCTTAAAGATTTCAAGCTCCGAATCAATCTCCTTTGCGAAGATATGCCTGCCTCGCTCCACCACCACCGTTTCAGCCGCTTCCTTAACCGGCTCTTTCTTTAGAGACGTCTCCCCTTTTCCTCCATCCACAAATTCCGTCAGAAATTCATCACTTACCATCCAGAGATTCTTCTCCTTCGCTACTTTAATTACTTCACTTATCTTGAGGTTATGGTCAATAATCCTCTCAAATCCATGTGTCGTTAAAAGCAGGTTATTCAGTGTGAATTCCTTCACAATTTCCTCCTTCCTCTTCTGAGCCACTTTAACATTAGATTACAGCTTATCCCTGAAAAAATTCCTGATTTTCTCCACAACCACGGTTCCGGCACTAATCTGCGCTTCCTCAGTGGAAGCACCGAGATGAGGGGTGAGAACCACATTATCCAGGGAGAATAAAGGATTTTTTTTAGGTGGTTCAGATTCATAGACATCCAAAACAGCCCCCCGAATCCTATTCTCCTTTAATGCCTTATACAATGATTCCTCATTCACTAGCCCTCCCCGCGCGATATTCACAATCACTGCGGATTCCTTCATCAACCTTAATTCCCCTTCATCAATCAAATTCCGGGTTTCATTAGTTAAGGGTAAGTGGAGGGTGATTACGTCAGAGTCCTTGAGTAGGTCACTTAATTTCAAGTATTTGGTATTGAATTCCCTGCAATCCTCCTCCGTAATATTAGGGTCATAAACCATGACATCCATACCAAACGCCTTAGCCCTCATAGCCACTTCCTTACCTATTCTTCCGAAACCTATGACCCCCAGGGTTTTGCCGAAAAGCTCGTTTCCGCCAAACCTGCTCCTCTCCCACACACCCCCACTCAGGGAGTGGTGGGCGTGGACGATGTTTCTCATTAATGCAATTAATGATCCGAAAACAAGTTCAGTAACGGAGATGGTACTGGCTTCAGGGGAATTCACTACCATAATCCCCTTCTCCCTTGCCGCACTTAAATCAATATTGTCGAGTCCAACACCCGCCCTGCCGATTATCTTTAAGTTACTTGCCTTAATGACATCCTCAGTAACCTGTGTGGCGCTCCTGACAATTAACGCATCGTAATCCGAAATCTTCTTTACAAGATCCTCGGGTGCGATACCAAAATCAAGGGTTACATCAGCAAACTCTCCAGCCTCATCTATAGCCCGTTTATGTATCCTGTCGGTAATAAGAATCTTTGGCTTCATAGATTAGTTATGGAAAAACAGAGATAAAACTTGGATTAAGGGTTTACTTCATAGACAGATCTCTCTCCACAACATCCCCCCTTGGTTGTAATTCCGTAAACACCCTGGCATTGAATTTATATAGGGTTATATCACCCCTAGACCAGGAATCTCCTTCAAAGCCTCCTCTAATACAGGTCCGAGATAAGAATTCCTTGATATTCCATCCCCTCTCTACAGGGAATTGCGGCAGAAGTAATCCCTTAGAGAAGTCCTTATGCACTATGAGACCGTCTCTTCCGACAGTGATATTCTGGGGGTAATCCTGGGGCTTATCCACCTTGACATGCTCGGGTTTAGTTAATAGGGAGACTTCCACAATCAGGTTTTTCAATTCGCTTTGTCTTACGGGCGGGAATTTATGGTCCCTTAAAGCCGCGGATAATGCCACTTCAGGTACGGCTCTGTTTAAAGGCATGGGGGATTCTGCATAACCAATACATCCCCTGATGACATTAAGAGGGCCTCTGAGCACAACAAAAACCCCGTGCTCCTTCTCCATTAAATCCCGCATCCTCTTGGGGATGTCGGGGGTCTCGGCACCGAAATGCGATTCAATCACCGCTCTTGCATGCTTAACAAGGAATCTGCCGTGATTTAGGGTTAAGTTTTTCATTTCGTTTCTAATTCCTTCAGGACATTCCTTAAGATTTCATCCACCTCAGGTAATTTAGCCTTGTTTTCCTCAATCCGGGATTTCATTACCAAAATCCCTTCTTTAGTTAATCTCTCCATGGCCTCGACGACGAACGGATTCATATACATGGAGTAATGCATCGCAGGGGTTAGAATTATTTTCATCCCGGAGCCTAATGCAGTGGAGGCAAACGTCGTTACCGGCGTATCATCAACCCCGTAGGCTATCTTAGAGAGGGTGTTTGATGTGGCGGGACAGATAAGTAAGAGCCTGGCTTCCCCGTCCACCCCACACAACCGGACATGCTCCACCTTCCCGGTGATTTTTGTAACCACTTCATTTCCGGACGCCCACTCCAGAACATTCGGGTGAATTATTCCTCTGGCAGCATCGGACATTACACACTCCACCTCAACCCCCTCACGCCTTAATTTCCTCACAAACCTAGGAACCTCAACTGCCGCCACACTACCACAAACCCCTATAACTATTTTTTTAGGCTTCATTTTTTGCCTGAAACTTTTATGTACAATACAATAAAATAAATGTAATAAGATATATACATGAAGGATGAAAAATCTGATAGATGAGATATTGGATCTGAAAAAGAAAAGAAAGGCTATAATCCTGGCCCATAACTATGAAAGACCGGAGATCCAGGATATAGCGGATTTCGTAGGTGATTCCCTAGGCTTAAGTAGGGAGGCAGTGAATACTAAATCGGAGATAATCGTTTTCTGCGGCGTGGATTTTATGGCAGAAACCGCCTCCATACTGAATCCAAATAAAACCGTTTTGATTCCAGACAGAAGTGCTATGTGCCCTATGGCAATGATGCTTGAAGTGGGGGACATTAAGGCGGCGAAAGAAAAATACCCTGACTCTGAAACAGTCCTTTACATAAATACTACAGCGGAAACCAAGGCGGAAGCTGATTGCATATGCACCTCAGCTAATGCCCCTGAAATAGTCAATGCCATGGATTCTGACACCATATTATTTGGACCCGACAAGAACCTGGCCTATTTTGTGGAAAAGAGAACAGATAAAAAGATAATTCCGGTGCCAAGGGATGGAGTCTGCCCCACCCATCATCAACTCTCCAAGAGGGATTTCCTTGATTCCCTGAGGAGGTATCCCGACGCCGATCTGCTTGTCCACCCTGAGGTAATACCCAAGGTTCAAGATATGGCGGAACATATCACGTCTACAGAGGGTATGGTTGAATACTGTGGAAAATCCAGTGCAAAAGAGTTTATTATTGGTACAGAGAATGGCTTAATCCATAGGTTAGAGAAGGAAATTCCCAAAAAGATATTCTATAGAGCATCCGATATGGCAGTCTGTCCGGTCATGAAGATGACTACGTTAGAGAAGGTGAGGGATTCCCTTGAAGGGCTGATATATGAAGTGAAGGTTTCTGAAGAGATTCGGGTGAAGGCTAAAAAAGCCATAGACCATATGCTTGAGATATCTAGGTAAGTATAGGCGATAACAAAATTTTTTGGGACTTTTCATTACTCCTTTATTATCGCATATGTGAAAAAACCGGTAACCGGTTTTTAACACGCCGGCAAACGCAGTTTGCCTTACGTATCGAATAACCTGATGATTGAAGTTCCATTACTTAGGTTATTCGCTATATTTATATTACCTACAGCTAATTTATATGCAAGATATATAAATTCAAGTACGATGAAAAGAATAGTTCTAATCACATTCATCCTGACACTTCTAGGAACGGTTTATTCACAGCCTCCGTCTCCAGAATCAAGTCATGATGCTGGTTTAGAAGAATACCTTCTGTATGTAGCCATGATATTTGTGGTCCTGGTTTTTGTTATGCTACTCCTGAGCCATAGAAAGATAGGGAATGATAGGATGAGGCTGGATAGTGAACGACTTGAGGTGGAGAAACAAAGGGTGGAACTGAAGGAGAACTGGGGGATAGTGGATGAACGCTGGAGTGAGATAAAAGGGATTGAGACTAAATGGGAGGGGGAAGAAAAGGAGGAGCTGGTTGACATAGAGAAGATAAAAAAGGAGATTGAAGGGGAGAGGGCGGAACTGGAAAGTGAAAAGAAACATCTGAAGGGTAATATGAAGGTTATAGAGGAAAAGCTACTTGAGGTGGAGGAGATTAAACAGAGGAGGGAGGCTGGTATAAAGGAGATAGAGGAGGAGAGAGGTATGATAGCTGGTGAATGGGAGGGACTGACTAAACAAAAGGT
>JAYEKX010000068.1:0-3798 GCA_034716875.1 Candidatus Altarchaeota archaeon
GAGAAACATGGGAGAATACTCATGGAAAAGATTGAGGGAACCCCGTTAGATCAGCTCACTGAGGACATATTGATACAGAAACCAGAACTCCTGCCTGAACTTGTAAGGATTATTGCAGTTATGCATAATAACAACCTCATCCATGGAGATCTGAAATCCGAAAACATTATATTGGACAAGAAGGGGGTTTGGAAAATACTTGACTTCGAAGATGCAATTGCATACGGGGGGGGAAGGGAGGATATATCCGGGGATTTATTAAAAGATCAATTAAGTGATCTCAGACGCATAAGTTCTAGACGTGTAGGTTCTCCGTTGTCTACCAATACCAGAAACATTTTTTATCAAAATTATTTAATCAACAGAAATTTTAAAGAAGCCGCCTCGGTGTTAATACGACAAAAACGCCCTGAAGGTTTATTCCATCTACTATCTCTCATGTCAGTTATGGTAGAGGGTATAACAAGACCCTCAAGACAGGTGAATGATTATCTCTCAACGTTAGTATCTCAAATAGACAATGACCTCCGAAAATATCCTTCAGGATATAAACAATCAATTTTTGAGAAATTTAAAACAAAGGTAGAGGATTTAACAAAACAAGAGATAGGTGATGGAAAGGAAAAATCAACGAAACAAAAACTCCCTCCCAAAGATGAAAAAGAGGTAGAATCTGACGGGAAAATTACAAAAAAAGATGTACTCCAGGTAACTTGGGAGGATATTGAAATCATCAAGGGGAAATTATTTAGTGGGCTTCTTCCTGCTGCCTGTGAAGAAGTTGAAGTCAACCCGAAGAATGTTATCGAAGAGAGCGTCACCGTAAATATGATTGATGAAGGTGTGGGTGTGAAGTATCGGGTTTATTTGCTTGACATACATGAAATGGATTCAGTCATCCCGGGATATCTTACAGCCATTATATCCGATACACACACCTTCGATGAACACTTCCGTATGGGTACAATACTGCATAAATTCTTCCCGGACAACATACCTAAACAGATTGCCTGCTCCGGAAATGTTCTCATAGAGCAGAACATTGGTGGATGTGGTCTTGCCTATGCCGCTAAAAGTGGCATAGACGTAAACAAGGTACATGAAAACCTAGCTGAACTAGTAGCTCGTGTCCGACAAAAAACTGGTTTCACATATCATTATGATAAGCACAATATAATGGCCAGGTATGATGCAACCATAGTGCTTACAGACTTTGATAGTGAATCAAGCGAGAGAACACTAGAGCGATGGAGTGAATATGTGTTTATCAAGCATTACTGTGAGAATTATGAAAACGAAGGATGCAGTACAGACCTGTTCTTTAAGGGGCTTAGACGGGGCATGTTAGAGGAGGGCACTCCAAAGGGATATCTATCATTCCTGGAACATGCCCATAAGGATGCTCCAGTAGACTCAACAGTTCGTAGTCTGATAGAAGAAGAAATCCAGAAAGTAAAATCAACAGAACAAGAATCCTTTTCTGTGGATGGAGATATTGTTCCTTCAAAGCAGGATTTAGGGGACGTCAACCCTGAACACGCTACATTATACCATGATCCTGAGGCGAACCTGGAGCACGCCCAGTTAATCCACGCCCTCGGGAAGGTGATTAACCCCTCAGGAGAAGATCTAACGGTTTTCTACCCGGGCATAGAGATAGATATTCTTGACACCCTGTTTTCCACAGACTTCACCACACTAGTTGCCGTAGACCTAGAAGACTATGTGGAAGGGGAGGGTATGGGAATCAGGGGGGAACTAAAGAGAATTGGCGTAAAGGATGTTGAAATCAAAAAATTTGTGGATGCAGATCACCTGAAATACGAGATACGGTTCACTTGGGGGAACAAAGAGAGAGTCATCCACTACTATGCAGGGGACGCGCTTAAGTTATGGCCTGAGGAGCTGGATGAAGGCTTCGACGTCTACATAAACAAAAACAACATGTTTGAGCGCAGCAACAGGAATATTGAGGGCATTCTGGATTACCATAAAAAAGTCTACACCAACCTTGGGGAAGGCGGGTTTGCAGTCATCGGAAGCACTGTTGGATATGAAACCGGTCCGCTGGATTACCTTGACTTCAACACACTTACAGAAATAGGTTTAGGCGACTTTGCTGAAACACAATATCATGCATGGCCTAACTCAACAGCCAGACTCTATAGAGTCACCTCAGGATATGATGACATAACCCTCAGGCTCCTGGAGACAGACACCCAGATACATTACGCTCTACACCCCCCCTACAGGGGAGGACCCATATCCTTGGATGAGAGAATAGAAAAAGATATATTGCCGCAGTACCGTAAACTCAGGGAGCTGTATGACGGACTGCCTGATTCACTTAAACCCCCCGTAAAAAAGAGGATCGAAGATCTCCTGCATGATGAATACCCTGAAGCATACGAACAGGTATTTGGTGAATCCAAACACCCATCCGATACTTCATCGGAAGATAAACCGAAAATAGAAAAGGGAATTCAGAAAGCAGGATCAACAGAACAAGAAACCTCTCTCGGAGTTGAAGAAACCAGGCTTAAATTAGCAGAATTTGTGGTGGAGTATAAGTCAAAGGCTGAGTATGAGGAAGAGAGGGGAGGGGTGATGATTAGGTCAAAGGATGCGTATGAGTCCAAGAGTGTAGATGTCGTTCATATTGATGACGAGGAATACTCACTTATTCGTGAAAAACTGTGGGATGGATCTCATTCACTAAAGCTTGTGAATAAGAATACCCAAGAGAAATATGAATTTCTTGTGGAGGTCCCGATAGGGGAATGGAGTACCTCGAGAATAGAGGAGAAATTCGAGATACAAAAAATAGCTCATGAATGTGGAAGGGCACTAAGACCCCTCTACGCAGACCTAAGGAAATTGGAGGATGCCGGTACCGGTAAGATAGTCATGGAGATGATTGAGGTCGAGTCACTTCATGATATAATGGATGGGAGCCGGTGGAGGGATACAGGTAAAACCATCCCTGGATTGAAATTCCAAAGAAAATTCGGAGAGGCATTGAATGACATCCACAAAAAGGGAATTATTCATAATGATCTGGGCCTTCTGGATGTGGGAGATGGAAGGAATATTATGCTGACTGGGGAAGAGGAAATTATTTTTGTTAACTACGGGGATAGTGAACTCCTCCGTGAAGGGGATCAGGACTATATACGGGGGCAGATTAATGAACTCTCCAAACTTACAGGAGACTGGGAATATAAGAGGGTTTACAGGGCATATATGGAGTCCGGGGGATTAGAGAGGATAGGGGATTATCTAAGGAAAAATCCCGATCAAGCGGATGAAGTATGTGAGCTTCTTCCAGGAGGATATGGAAAAAAACTGAGTAAAGGGATTGAGTTAGGCACTACATCAACGAAACCAGAATCTGATCCAGAAATAATAAAGAACTCTATCTCTTCCGAGATGAAATCCCGGATATTGAAGGGTGCCTGCTTCCTGAATTCAGAGATAAAGGAGGTTAAGGAGATAAGAAAGAGAATAATTGATTCTGAGAGTGGGAGGTATAAGGCAGGGGATTTAAAAGACGTAATTCTTCTCCCCGGCGATGAGATTGTTCTCCTGATCCTGAAAACCGGGGACAGGATCTGGATATCAAGGGAAAGGCTTAACAGGGAGTTTCCTGATAATCCGTTTCCAATCCATGACGGGATAGTTCAGGCTAAGAGTTATGGTTCTGATGAAAAACCCCCCAGAGGGTATGATCTAACCCCGAAGGGGGAAACCCTGGAGGGTGAGAGAATCCTTAAGGAATACGGCCTGAGCAGGGAGGGT
>JAYEKX010000069.1:0-3670 GCA_034716875.1 Candidatus Altarchaeota archaeon
CCCCCCCCCCCCCCCCCCCCCCCCCCCCCCCCCCCCCCCCCCCCCCCCCCCCCCCCCCCCCCCCCGCAGGCGTCGACCATCACTCGGGGGCCCCGATCCTTACCTTATTCTTTCTGTTTTGGGGTTAAGCCATATTTTTCATCCATAACTTTGTCAAACGCCTTAGCAAATTCGGTGGGGAAGGATTTAAACCCTAAGCTAACAGCGTCGGTTAATGCACCATACTTTAGGTTCAGTATAGCGAAATCATTGTCAATTATATCATAATTCAGATTTGATGTGTGATTTTTCAGAGCAACCAATGCGGATATTCCTTCATCTAATCTTTCCCCTGTTTCTTTCTTAATGTCTCTTATTATCGTAAAGTCCTTAGCACGTTCCGCTTCTGTGATGCTATCCTTATACTTCCCTAAATTAGGTATAGTAAGCATATTTTCAATATGGTACGGGGACTGTTTAGATTCATTGTGTTTTAATGAGGTATTTCCCCTATAATCCTCTGATGTAAGTAGGCTATCTAGTTTTTCTTTTAGTTGGGTTTTTTCATTGATGCTCTCAGTTTGGTCAGATATTAGCGCCCGTGTATCTTTCTCAAACCCGGATATCTTATTTTCATCTCCAATACAAACAACAAGAACATCTTCATCATAATTTTTAAGATTTTCAGTGAAACCGAATAAGTTATGGGACTTAGCTAATTTTTTTATCATATCCCTAAAACCAGCACGTTGAACAGTACCTTTTATGAGAAAACCTTTACGGGGGGGGTTTGTCATTCTGTTTTTTAACACAAGTATACAGGTATACAACCATATTATTAGCCATCAGGGTATAAAAAGATATCCCCCGCATGCATTTGAGAAAAAAAAAGCTTTTTAGTTGCCGGGGGTGTTATCTGTTATCCTGCGGGGCATTCTACTACTCAGGATTTTCTCTATCACCCTAAACGAAGTGGGGCGGACATTCTTGTATATGACTGAGCAATAAATAGGGGGGGTGAACAGTAATATTAATCTGGAATCTAAAAGATTACTTTCACTGAAATTTGTAGGGAGATGGTTGAGTTTACATACATTGATACAGGAGATGCTCTTGATAGGGCGTATGGAGTGTGGAGTGAATCCTCTTGCGTGGGTATTGATTTAGAGTGTGAGAATAATCTTCATTATTACGGCTCATTTATTTCACTGATCCAGGTATCCCTCAGGGAGCAGCATTGGATTATTGATGTTTTAAGGCTGAAGCAGGTTGATCCTGTTCAGAGGATGCTTGAGGATCCGTCAATACAGAAGATCTTTCACGACGTCAGCTTTGATTTGAGGATACTGCACCACCAATTCAATTGCCGCCCCAGAAACATCTTTGATACGCAGGTTGCAGCCCTGCTGGTTGGGGAGGAGGCGGTGGGTCTCGGCTCTCTTTTAACCCGTTTTTTCGGCGTGAAAAAAGAGCGGCGTTTCCAGATGGCTGACTGGACCAAAAGACCCCTCCCAGAGGATATGCTTTCATATGCCATCAAAGACGCCATGTATTTAATCCCGCTACGTGATCTATTGGAGAATGCTCTTAGAGAAAGAAACCGTCTGCCTTGGGCTGGGGAGGAGTTTAAACTGATCGAGGAGAAGAAACTGGTGTATAATGAGGGGTCATACAGGAATTTCAGGGGATTCAATCGTTTATCGGATAGGGAGCAGATCATCTTAAAACACCTGTTCTCTCTGCGTAAACAGTTGGCTGAGAGAATCAACAGACCTCCTTACCATATCATAGGAATCAAGCGATTAACTGAGTTAGTCACCAGCCCTCCAAAAACCATTAGGGATTGGGGTAAGTTGCGCGGGGTCCATCCGATAGTGCGGGCAGAGGCTGAACCCTTCTTTAATGCCGTAATAGAGGGCGAAAGAGAGGAGTTAACCCCAAAGGACGTGGGGGGGAAACATCGTACACTCCGGGAGAAGGCGGAGTTTAAGAAGCTCTCTAACCTACGTAGCATGATCGCGGAGAAACAGGGAATTCTGAAACACCTCATATTAAGCGAGGAGCAGATGTGGGGTATTGTAACATCAGGTAATTTAGATGGCTTACGGCAGTGGCAACGGAACCTGATTGAGGAATACAGAGGGTAGGGTTTTAAAAATATTTTTTTTTGTTGTCTCTACCTGGAAGGGCAAAGTTCCCTCTTAATACTTAAATCTCTTTTCATACTTTTTATGATTCATCCATTCAATGACTATGGAGATCACTATGATATTATCTCCTCTTATGGAGTAGATTAATCTCCAGGCGTTAGGTAGGTTGTATTTCCAGAGATTATCTATGTCATACTTCCCCAGATAGGCTTTGGGTATTTGTTTCTTGGGTATCTGTATCCCGCAGAATGTGTTTTCCTGCAGGTCCTTGAAGGCTCTGGTTAGGAATTTGTGGGGTAATTTTTCGTCCTTGGTCCCGGTTTTGAGTTCTGTATAAGCTTTCTTGATGTTGGGTTCTATGAATTTAACTTCTGATGGTTGTAGTTATATATTTATATATAATCGTTATACATATAACAAGCCATTATATAACTGCAACCGGAGGTAATATGAACACATTAAATGATCTAAAGAAGGAACATAATATCCTACACTTCCCCAGGCTGGATAATGTCCTGATGGTGGAAAACTTTATTAGGGTGCATGACGGGGAGTATAAGAGAAGGAAACTGTGGGAGAGCCTGCCAAAGAGATTAATGTATCAGACCTACCGGCTTATCATAGATTATCTGATTTACTCAAATAAGGTTTCTATTGACTCCGAAGGGAAGATAGGCTGGATATACTACCCGGATAAAGTGGAAAAAGACCTGAAGCATAAGGATTTATTCCTTACTACTTCATAATTCCTCTGAGTAATTCCTTTGGAGGGTATCCCTTGAGTTCATAATATTCTTTGACTCAGTCTTGCGACATATCAGGGTTCCCTTTATTTCCCTGATATGGGGGTAAATAGGGTATTCGGGTTGAGTATTTAATTAGATTAAATCATCAACATCCTGAATTGAGATAATTGATCCTGCTTTGTTAATCATTTCTTCATCTAATGTTATAAGTGTTGCATCATTTTCCTTTGCTATCTGAATGACGATAGCATCCATTCCTCTGACACCTGTCTCCTTGGCTATATCTGCAGCCATATCTGCTCTATATTTTATCAAATCAGAAAAGTAGATATTACCGATATCTAACAGGTCTCTTTCAACACGTTCTGCCAGCTCTGAAGAACCAGTCCTTCTCTTTATAGCAGCTACCACTTCCACCAGAACAATATAGGGTTCCAGTGCGATGAATTCGCCCTCTTTTATTTTTCTGAGTAACTTCTTACAGGGTTTATGATTCTCTTCACTTTCTCTGAGAGCAGCAACAATAACTGAGCTGTCCAGCACTAGATAGGTCATCATCTCTTTTCCCTTTGCATCTTAATTTCATCTATGGCGGTAGGGCCCTTCCATAAATTGGAGATTTCTTTACTTGCATTCTCTAGATCTTGCCATGCTCTTTGAGTCTTCTCTTTATCTCTTTCGATTAACGCATGGGAAATTATGACCTTCTTCACCTTGTTTATCTCCTCGGTTATATGGTCTAAATGCGTGTTAATATTCTCATATGATTGCATCTTCATCACCGGTTATTAATCT
>JAYEKX010000070.1:0-3666 GCA_034716875.1 Candidatus Altarchaeota archaeon
CGCAACAACACTAAGCCCCGCCACCACAATAACCCAACCGTAGGTCATCAAGAACTCCACCGAAGACTGACTTTTTTTGATTTTCATAAAGCCCACATAGGTATTAATTAACATTAAGATATATATATACTTACTGATTTTTTATACTGATTTTTTCATAGTTATTTCTTGTATTGTATTTCCTTATTTATGAAACGAAAGGGTTATAAAAGGTCAGATATGTATATAAATCTCGTCGAATATCTTTTCCTGCCTCAACTTTAATTTCTGTTTATTTGACAGGTGGAGTAGTGAAATAAAGGCGGGTATTATTTCATCCCTTCCATGAGCGATCTCTGAAAACAGGACCTCATTTTTATTAGAAAGTATTTCCATCACCTTCCTGTAGGTCTCATCAATCAACTCTTTAATGTCTTTATCTAGGGGGATTATCAGTTTCTTCCCGCCGTTCTTTACCTTAATCCTCTCCCTTATAACCCTGTCCTCTAAAACACCCTGTATGGCGGAAATCAATTCCATAGCACTTACCCTCCGCTTAGGCACTCTATTAGGTCTTACCGTCAGGGAGTCGGGTAATCCGCCGTTTCCATCAGGTGTTTCAGTGTCAGAATCCATGACGGAGGCATCCATAATCAATGCAGGATCCTCCATCCATTCCTCGGTATCAGGATCATTATTAACTTCCGTGAAACTCATTAACTGCGATTTCATCCTTAGAAGGACTGAGCTTACTATGACGACATTAGCTGGGATTCGGAAATCCATCTCCCTCATCCCCTCTACCTTTTTGGCATACATGGCTGCGAGTTCTGCAATGTCCACATCCCAGGGATCCATTGAACTGATTATTTCATACAGTATATCCTTCCAGAAGGATTTTTTGAGCATCTCATCCAGATCCACGTTCTTGATGTTATGAGCGTCATCCATTTTTCTTTTTCCTCTTCTATGAAATTAATGGTGTTAATTAATCCAGCAATCTAGTATAAATACTTTTATAGTCAGCTGCAGATTTTTTAATTAGGGTGGAAATGAAGATTTTTGATAAAATTCCTTTTATGGGGGAGAGTAGGGAGAAAAAGACGTTGATGAAGGTGAGGAAGCATGTAGAAACTACTTATAGGGTGGTTGAGGAATTAGATGGTATGCTTGATGCATTTGAGAAGGGGGATTATGGTCTGGTTAAAGAGAAGCAGAATAATGTAGGTTCATTGGAGAGTGAGGCTGATAAACTCCGGAGAGGGATTGAGGAGGACCTCTACTCCGGAGCTTTCCTTCCCATCAGCAGGAGCAGGATACTTGATTTCGCAGAGAACGTGGATGAGATTGCAGACACCGCTGAGGATGCTTCTGAATTATTAACCTTTCTGGAGAGGGAGGAGGTATCTAAGGAGCTTCGGGCTCTTCTTAGGAGTGAAACCATGAAGGCATTGGATAGTGTGGGGCTGTTGATAGATTGCGTGGATAACATCGAGGATTTGGGGAGGGTTAGGGGTATTATAAAAAAGATCAGGTTGAAGGAGCATGAGTCAGATAATATAGATCATCAGGTATATGGTTTGTTGTATGGGGAGGAACGAAACCCCAGGGTATTACATATATTGTCGAAGTTGGTTGATTTTATAGGGAGCATATCCGATAAGGCTGAGGATGCCTCGGATTCACTGTCTCTCATAGTTGTAATGCATAAGGCTTAGCACTAAACAATGGAGCCGGTATCGATTCTGATCTTGTTGGCGGCGGTTTTTGTAGGCTGGAGTATTGGTGCTACCAGCGGATCAAACGCTGTGGGTACGTTGGTTGGGTCCAGGATTATTGGTTTCAGAACCGCTACATTAGTGGTGGCTGTGTTAATGCTGGCTGGTGCGTTGCTGCAGAGTGGTCCGGTGGCAGAGACTGTTGGAGGGGGCATAGTTCCTCGGGAGATTCTTGCGGGATGTGGGCTTGCTGTATTATCCACTCTTCTGGCTTCAATGTTTTTTCTGGTGTTTATGACGTCGAAGGCTATTCCTGTGTCTGTAAGTCATGTGGTTGTCGGTGCACTGGTGGGTTCGGGTATTTCGATGGGTGTTTCAGGGGAAATGGATTACTTTTTGGTGTTAAAGATTTTTCTTTCATGGTTTCTTACGCCGGTTTTTTCATTGATTCTGGCTTTCATTTTTTATGAGATTGTTATGGTGCCTGCTTCGAAGAAGGTTTCTTTGGTTACGTTCAGTGAGGCATCCAGGGTGTTGGTTGTGTTGGGGACTTGTTTCGTTGCCTATGGTTTGGGTGCGAATAGTGTGGGTAGTCCGGCTGGCTTGGTTATTGGCTCCGGGGTCGTGGGGGATACGCCTGTTTTATTGATTGTGTTGGGTGTGGCTATGGGCTTTGGGGTTGTTTCATTCAGCAGGAGGGTGGTTTACACGATAGCTAGGAATATAACGGTGTTGGATCCTATGACTGCTTTTGCTGCACAGTTTTCGGCGGGGGTTGTTATTTATTTCTTCACTCTCTTGGGGATTCCGATCTCCACAACCCAGGCTATTGTGGGCGGCCTGGTTGGGGTGGGTTTGACGAAGGGGGTGGGTATGGTGAATAATAAGCTTGTGAAAATAATTTTTTTGGGGTGGGTTATAACACCCTTCAGCGCGGCAATACTCTCTATGCTGATTTATACAATCCTGAAGCATCTGCCGGGATTATGATTTCCAGGGGGTTTTCGGTTTTTTATTTAATGCAATATTTTCTACCGGAGGTACTTCTTCTTTTATCTCAATTCTGTCCGCTATATGCAGTTTTATCACATCCCTCAAATTTTCTAGGACCTCTTCATAGGTGTCTCCTTGGGTATAACACCCCTGTAGGACAGGACATTGAGCAAAATAGCCTTCTTTATCCTTCTCTATAACCACTGGAAACTCAAATATCTTATCAACTATTTTATTTTCCATTGTACTTGGTTATACATTAGACATTTATTGCTTAAATTTCTCAACTTCTCCACAATCATATAGCTGGCATTTATTTATCTGGAAAATACAATAATAACAGATATAGATGAAAATGACCGAAGTCGTTCATGTTAAATTAAAGGGTAGGCTTCAGAATGTGGTGGACATTCTAGTGAAGGAGGGTATTTATAAAAATCAGGAGGAGGTCGTTAGATCTGGCGTGAGGATGATTGGAGAGGCGTATGGTTTAATCCCAAGTAGTGCTAGGTATCACCTGAGAGAGCTTCAGTTAAAGTCAAAAAGAAAAAGCCCTGAAGGGGTTATGGAGGATTTAGAGAGAGTTAATTCTAAGGTTTGGAAAGAGAGGGAGGATGCCTATCTTTAAGATTCTTCTGGACACTAATGTTTTCATATTTTCTAGAAAAGATACATGATAAAGATCTTCCGCATTTGACTGCTGCTGAAATTGAGGAGGTTGATTGTATTGTGTCTTACGATAGAGATTTCAGAAAGGCAGAAACAGAAATCAAAGTTCCCACACCTAAGGAGTTTGTAAGGGATAAACTAAAGCTGTTACCGTTTGACGTGGAATATTGAGATTACTTATAAAGATTACAAGGAGTGTAGCCTTTAGCTTCTGCTTCTTCTTTGCTATTGAACTCGATTTTGTTTTCTTTTTTAGTATTCTTGATATGGAAACACTCAGGAGGATGATATTTTTTTGTGTCTTTAT
>JAYEKX010000071.1:0-3663 GCA_034716875.1 Candidatus Altarchaeota archaeon
TGGATAACTCAGAGAGAGGGTGCCCCTTACACCGTATCTCAAAGGTCTTGTACCAGCCAAACGGCGCCTTTATGGTCTTGTATTCATTCTTCAGGCGCATGTAGGCGTCATCCAACACCTTTCTCGCCGTACCTACGCCACCGAGGGAACTGGATAGATGTGCATACGGGTAGATTGCGATAGATTCCGCACCCACTTTTTTCATGGTTTCCTTGATTTCATCCACCAGCTGGGTTACCACGGAATCCGGGTTTATTTCATCGATCTTTTCCACCGCAATAAACGCCACAATGACGTTCTCTGCCTCCCGCTCCTCATCCCCCAACTCCTCCGCATCCTTTATAGCCTTCTTCTTGACCTCAAATCTGATGTAATCTGAATGAATTAAAAGAATCCTCATGATAAGACATTAGAAGGCTATAAATTTAAACTATGTAGGGTAATAATCAATATAATGAAATTTAAGCTGCAGAAATTCATGGGTATACGCAGGGAAGCTACAGGGTATATAAATCTTAATCCCATCCAGAGGGGTGGAATTTTGACACCGGAGGCAAGAGAAGCACTAATTGAATTTGCAGACGGTTATTCTATTTATGATCTCAGTCCTGGATTAGATTTAATGGATGTTCCCCTAATTAAAGAATTTATTCACGAATTTTTACCAAGGTTTTTGGGAGCCGATATTGCCAGAATTACCCTTGGGGCCAGAGAGGGTATATTCAATATAATGCATTCTATTACAAAGCCGGGAGATACCATAATTGTTGATGGAAACAGACATTATACAACAATTACTGCAGCCGAAAGAGCTAATTTAAAGGTTGTTGAAGTTCCAAATTCAGGAGAGCCGGAATACAGAATAAACGTAGAAGATTATGAGGATTTAATAAAAGAGCATAAACCGGCGATGATCCTTCTGACCTATCCCGATGGAAATTATGGGAATTTACCAGACGCTAAAAACTTGGGAGAAATTTCTAAAGAATATCAAGTTCCATATATGGTTAACGGGGCTTACGCGGTGGGAAGAATGCCCATTTCCATGGAAGAGCTTGGGGCTGATTTTATAATTGGTTCAGGTCATAAATCAATGGCATCATCGGGGACCATCGGTGTTTTGGGAATGAATGAAAAATGGGGGAAAACTGTGTTAAGAAGGTCAGGGAGATATCCACAGAAAGAGGTTGAATTTTTAGGCTGTGAGTTGAGAGGAACTGCTATCGCAACCCTAATGGCAGCATTTCCCGCTGTTTTAGAACGGGTTAAAAAATGGGATAGAGAGATTGAAAAAGCAAGATATTTTTCAAAAGAAGTGGAAAAATCCGGGTTAAAGCAACTTGGAGAAAAGCCACACAATCACGACCTGATGTTCTTTGAAGCACCTGTTTTGTACGAGATCTCCAAGAGGCACAAAAAGGGCAGGTTCTTTCTCTATAAGGAGTTGAAAAAGCGAGGGATAATGGGGATAAAACCCGGATTGACCAAGAATTTCAAGTTGAGCACATATCAGCTTAATAAGGAGGAATTAAAAAAGATCATTAACGCATTTGTTGAGATTAGTGATTTATGATAAACAAGAAATCTCTGCTTAACTAGGACAGGGTATTGAAGTTTTTCCTATTCTTGCGACTGGTTAATGTATGGTCTGGTGGTTGATTCATATGTTTAGGAATGTTAACGTATTTATGCTTAATCATACAATAATAAATCAAGTGTATTTATGATGAAGGGGTAAAATGACCACTAAGATAATTATTCATGAAGGAAAGAAGATTCCCAAGGATGCTGTTGTGATAGAAGGCTTTCCGAGTAAGGGGTTTGTCAGCACTATAGCGGCGAGATATATGATAGATGAGTTGAGGATGGAGGTGATAGGCTGTATTGAATCGGATAAACTCAGGAGCGTGGCGGTGATTCATGATTCAATACCTATGAGGCCTATCCGAATCTACTCTGATGGCGAGATTATAGTAATATTCTCGGAAGTGATGATCCCGGTTCCGTATGTGCAGGAATTTTCCGACGCCTTAACCGATTGGTTAAAGGAGATAAATCCAAGTAAGGTAGTGCTTTTAGCAGGGATATCTGGTAGGGAAACCGAGAAGGAGCATGACATTCTTGGGATTGCAAATACCAGTGAACTGAATAAGAAAATGGAGAAGATGAATGTAACCCTGATAGAGGAGGGTATGTTAACAGGTATCTCAAGCGAACTCCTGCTTTACTGTGCGGAAAACAATATACCCTCAATAAGTCTTATGGCGGAAACAGAACATACCCCTGATCCCATGGCTTCCGCTTCAATGCTTGAGATACTGGATAAACTACTTGAGCTAGGCATAAATACCAAGAGACTGATAAATGAAGGAAAGAAAATAGAGAAAATGTTTAAGGAGGTTACAGGTCAACTTAAGAGGGGTAAGGAGAGTTATAAGGGGATGGAAGAGTATTCCCCAATGTATGGATAAGAATGAAACTCAAGATACTGGTAGTGATAACAATTTTGGTGTTAGCCTGCGGCTGCACGGATTTCCGGTTTCCATGGCAGGAAAAGAAGAAAGAGGCGGAGCCAACAAAACCACAGGTTCCTATATCTAAGGGTGGACTTACCTCCATTGGCCTCAAAAAATACACGGAAACTAATGTAGGGAATAAAACAGATTTTATTTTTAGACTGAAGAGCGACAGAATCTACTTCTTTAGGATGGAATACGTGGATGAGCTTCAAACTACGAAGAAAGGAGGCACGACAAGAAAATTTGTGAAGAGATATAAGAAGGTGGACTATGACCTATTCCTGATGGATAATAATGAAAGCCTCCTGAAAGGCTCCACACAATCCGCGGGTTTGAGGGAAGCTATTCTCTTCTCTCCAGAGAAAACCGGCAAGTACCTATTAAGAGTCTTGAATGATAAACGGGAATCGAAGGGTAGCTGGCCGGTATTTATAATTTCTGCCGAGTATTATAAAAAGGGCGAAAGTAACCGGATTCAGATAAAGGGGAAAGATATGAAGAAGCAAAAGCCGGGATACGAAACCTACTATGCACTGTGGCTGAGGAAAAGCCCTTATTCCTCGGTCCACATAGATGTCCCACCCTCCCTGGATATGTATCAGGTAAGGAGTCTTTGTATACCGGATAATAAATTCAGGGATACCTATCTCCACTACTATTACTCCCTACGCTCTACAGAGGCCTTAAGTAATAATAACTATGCCAGCTGCGCTGCATCCGGGAAGGATATGAACCTGAAACTAGTGAAGGGTAAAGATTGCTTGCTTCAGTTTATCGGCGAGTGGGGTGAAGGGGAGCTAACCCTTAAATTTAAATAAATTGAATGGAATAAAACTCATAGCCTTTGACTTGGATGGTGTTCTTGTAGACGGGAGAGGTAGTTGGGCTGAGGTTCATAAAGGTTTGGGTACTCTGAAGCAGTCTGAACTTAATGGCAAGGAATATTTCTCAGGCAGGATAACGTTTGACGAATGGGCTGAGCGGGATGTTACTCTCTGGGAGGGTGTGGATATAGAACGGATAAAAGACATTCTTTACAGCGCGCATCTTATGACAGGTATTGATGAAACACTCCATAACCTAAAGAGGAATTATAGGCTGGCGATTATCAGCGGTGGCCTAAAGATTCTTGCAGACTACCTGA
>JAYEKX010000072.1:0-3639 GCA_034716875.1 Candidatus Altarchaeota archaeon
GGGTGAAGAGGAAGCAAAAGCCCTTGGCATAAATACGGAGAGAACAAAGATTATCTTAATAACGATTGCGACATTTATGAGTTCCATATCGGTTTCTGTTGTGGGGATCATTGCATGGGTTGGTTTGATGATGCCCCATGCTGCCCGCCTGGTAATTGGGCCAGACCACAGGTTTCTTATACCCTCGGCAGCGATTATGGGCGCTATATTCCTAATTATCTGCGATACCCTCGCAAGAACCCTAACCACGGCAGAGATTCCTGTTGGAATTATAACATCAATACTTGGGGCACCATATCTGGTATATCTGTTAAGAACAAAGAGAAATATATTTTTTGGGTGATTTAAGATGCTAAAGATAGAGAACTTGCATTTCGATTTTGATGGATTTGAGGTATTAAGGAATGTGTCATTTAACGTAGAAAGAGGGCAGGTATGCGCATTACTCGGGCCTAATGGCACTGGAAAAACAACCCTGCTTAAGTGCATAGCAAGATTGTTTAATTATGGGCGGGGTAATGTGCTGGTTGAGAACGAAAATATTGGTATGAAGAAGATTGGGGAAATTGCAAGATTAATTGCTTATGTGCCACAGGAGCATAAACCACCGTTCCCATATCTGGTTAAGGAGGTTGTTTTAATGGGCAGAACCCCGCATCTGGGAGGGGTATTTGGTCCAACAGAGAAAGACATTAAATTAGCGATAAGATCAATGGAGTTAGTTGGTATAGAAAACCTCGCTGATAGACCCTATACGAATCTATCCGGGGGACAGAGGCAGTTAGTGATAATTGCAAGAGCCATAACACAATCACCAAAGATTCTGCTCCTGGATGAACCAACATCAAACCTTGACTTTAGAAATCAGATAAAGATATGGAATCTCGTCAGGGAACTTGCAAAAAAAGAGGATTTAACTGTTGTGGGATGCACACACGACCCAAATCATGTTCTATGGTTCTGTGATAAGGTTGTGATTTTGGGGGATGACGGTATCGTTGCCAGTGGAACCCCGACAGATGTTATAAATAATGGAATACTAAACAAGATTTATGATAATATCTGTGATGTGAGATGCCTTGATGATATACATATGGTCGTGCCAAATATTGCGTGAAGAGGAAGATAGGGTAATGAGGGGAGCACATGATTCAAACCATAAATCTGGCAAAAGAGTACGGCGATATCAAGGCAGTGGATAACGTAAGCCTCAAAATAAGGAGGGGTGAGGTATTCGGGTTACTTGGACCTAACGGTGCCGGGAAAACCACGCTCATCCATATGCTGTGCACGATTTTAAAACCGACTTCTGGAACGGCTTTGGTTAATGGATTTGATGTAATCAAGGAACCTGACAGGATAAGGAAGTCGATTGGAATAGTTTTTCAGGATCCGAGCACAGACGATGAACTTACCGCTTATGAGAACATGGAGTTTCATGCCATGATATATGGCGTTCCTGTAGTGCGGGAGAGTATATTAGAACTCCTAAGAATGGTTGAGCTGGATGACAGGGCAGATAGCTTTGTCAAAACTTTTTCCGGGGGCATGAGACGGAGGCTGGAGATAGCCAGGGGTTTATTGCATCACCCGGAGGTGTTGTTTTTGGATGAACCCACCCTGGGTCTGGATACTCAAACAAGACACAAGATCTGGGGGTATATACGTGAAATAGCGGATGAAAAGGAGATGACGATCATTCTAACGACCCATTACATGGAAGAGGCCGACAACATCTGTGATCGCATAGCAATAATTGATGAAGGCAGGATTAAGGTGATTGGCAATCCAACAGAAATGAAAAGGAAATTGAACAGATACAAATTTATTATAAAATTAATTACAGATTTAGACGAAGGATTTGAAAAGGAACTTAGGAATAGCATTAGAAATAGAGAGACTGAAGTGGATATAACAGATATCAGCATAACTCAGAACAGTGATGAAGTTGTGCTGGAAATCGATTTAAAAATCGATAATGAGAAGAAAGGCTTCGATGAATTACTTATAGAAGCCCTAGCATCAGTTAAAGATGCCTTAAATGAATTCAAAAACATCTCCATTAAAGAAATTGATTTACGTAAACCCACATTGGATGATGTTTTTATACATTACACGGGTAAGGATCTCCGGGACGAGAAACCGCGATCTCATCGTTTCTTGCGGAAGGTCGCGAGCAGAAGAAGGTCTGGAGTGATAATGAGATGATAAAGGCGATCTACATCATTTGGTTGCGGGGTGTGAAGCAGTCTCTGAGACAGAGGGTTAGGTTCATAAGCCATTTAGGACAGCCTCTGCTTTGGATGTTCCTCCTGGGTACGGGGCTCAGGGGGTCGGTAAGCATGGAGAGTATGGGTTTAATTACTCAGGAAATAGATTATATGGCTTTTATGTTACCCGGGATAATCGGGATGACTCTCCTTTTTTCATCGATGATGGGGGGTATGAGGGTTTTATACGATAAAAAATTCGGTTTCTTAAAGGAGTTGATGGTTGCGCCAATCTCCAGGGTCAGCATAGTATTGGGTATAAATCTAGCCAGTGCCACAATCTCAATTCTCCAGGGAACCGTGATAATATTGTTGGCATCCCTCATTGGCATAAACCTGGACCTGTTTCATATCCCAATCGCTCTATTATTCATTTTCATGATTGGGGTGACATTCACAAGCCTGGGTGTGGCATTAGCAACAAAAATGGAGGACATATGGACGTTTCAAGGCATACAAACATTCGTTAATCTACCTCTTTTCCTCTTATCGGGCGCATTTTTTCCAATAACAAAACTACCCTATCCAATCCAGATGCTGGCATACCTCAACCCCCTGTTTTATGGGGTTGATGGTTTACGCTCTGCATTGATTGGCGTATCTACGCTGCCGATGTGGTTCGACCTCCTGGCGGTGATCTCGTTTTGTGCTGCTTTAATATTATTGAGCACTTATCTATTCAACAAAAGTGAAGGAATGTAGATTACGCTATTGAATTTTGTTCAGGTAATACCCTTTTTAAATTGTTATTACTATTTATATAAATTATGATATTATATTTAGGGGTGATAAATAATGAAAAGATTTAATACAGTTGTGTTGGCTATTGTTTTAGGTAGTATATTCGCCGTAACTGGTTCGGCACAGGAAAGCCTCGTCGTGGAGTATCCTGCATTAGAGCCGTTAGTTGACTTTGTCGGGGGGGAGGATCTCTCCGTACTGCATCTGGCGGGATTTAAAGCCTCAGAGGCGGCAATGAATAAATTAGGTTTTGAGAAGAATAGCCGTAGTATTCTTGCACTGACGGATGCGGGCTATATAGCTGAAGTCAGCGGTTATACAACAGAAAAAGCCCTTGACGGGGTGACTTTATCAACCGGAAATTCCCGGGGTAAGGGTAATCTGGTGAATGTGCATAAGCCCTATAACGCTAAATTATGGTTTGCGTTTTTCGACAGGGAGAGTGGGGATTGTGTTTACCTTGAAGCCGATAGCGAGGTTCTTAAGACTTACCTGGACAGGGAGAGAACTGACAGAAGTGCTTTAAGGGATTTCATGAAGCTTGATGGAGAGAAAATCTTCACAAGGATTGCGAAAGAGAATATCGGTGCAGATAAATTGCTTTCAAACCCGGAGCCGTGGCAGGAGA
>JAYEKX010000073.1:0-3614 GCA_034716875.1 Candidatus Altarchaeota archaeon
GTTCTCAATCCAATTATCCCTAAATGATACCACTTCATTATCGATTTATTTATAGCAGCAGTTGTGTAGCCCCATGTAAGACCTTTACAACCAGGGCTTGCTACATACAGCAATAAAATACAATGCATCCTCTATGTCATCTATGCCAACAACCATGTCACCTAACCCTGCGACACAAGGCTTCACCCTCAACTGTGAAGCCTCATCATATAACACCCCATTATCTGGAACTGAGGTTCCATTACACAGGTTATTAATTCCCCTAAATTTGCTCATAACACTGTTTTTATATCTATTCCTGAAACCCTGAGGGAATATACCCCTGATAAACTCAGGTATAATCATCTTCAGGATATTTAGGGGTACGCGATCTATCTCTGACCGTAATTGCTGAATTTCTGATTGTAATTGTTGTTGTGATTGTTGAATATCCTCAAAATTTTGTTTATTGTTTAGGTAGGATAAGCTATAGTTTTGATTGAACATATCTATCTCCCTAAAATATTTTTTTAGGAAGTCTCTGAATTCAGGTAGATGAAATTCTTTTATATGGAATTCATTACTAGGATTGCCATATTTCTTATTGGGTGTTGAAATGATCAATACACCATTATCTTTTAACACACGACAAATTTCGGTGAGGTAGTCATCCTGTTCTTTTATATGCTCAATAAATTCAAAAGAAACAACAACATCAAATCTTGAGTCAGGAAATTTCAGGTGCCTGCAATCCATAACTAGATACTCTAGATTACTCCGCCCGTAATGGTTTTTTGAGTATTCCACAGCATCCTTTGAGATATCTATCCCAACAACCTCACACGCACCATTCACTGCCAGGGTGTATGAGCCATACCCACAGCCACAGCCACTATCCAGAACCGACTTGTCTTTAACATATTTCGATGCAAAGAGATACCGGGACATATGCTCAACGTACAGGTCATTCAACTCAATTTTTCCAGGGATCACCCGTTCCCCAGTGTATTCCATTTTAAATTCTTTTCTACATACTATTTTTAACATGTAATCCTTTATATGGGGAGGGGTATACTGTAATATACCCCCTTTCAATTACATCGTTAGAGGTATTTGCTGAACCACTACTTAATGCTATGATCACCAGGACACTGTTCCTTCCTTGTAGAGAATACCAGGGAGTTATAAAGGAAAAATCTCAGGATATCTGACTTAGAACTTTTATGATTTATGTATTCCATGTACGTCCCTCCATCAGATATATACGGGATTTTATCTTGAGTATAAAACTGACTTTGAACTATTATTTGGGTGGTAAATCCAAATGAATTCAGATACTCGATTAAGTCATCCCCCCAATCAGTAAACACAAGACCCCCCTCAGGTCTAAGATTGTCAAAATGATGAACTGGAGGTAACAGGTGTATAACCCCCCCATCTCCAACCCAGGCCCTTTTAGTAGTGTTTCTACCTTCATGAATTGGTACGGTAAATATATGGTGGCCATTAGGCTTTAAAACTCTATATAGCTCCTTAAAAGCTTTTTCGGGATCAGCAACATGTTCAAGTACATCCTGGGTGATAATCAGATCAAAGCTATTATCGGGAAAGTGTAGATTTTGTAGATCTTCACACCTAATGCCGGATGGATGGATTTTTCCAGGTTTCACATCATCAAAATACTCCGAACATACGTAATTTGGCAACAGGGATAAGACATCATGTATAGTTCCTGAAGATTGTACCTCATAGATACTGAGATGCTTTAGATAATTAGTAATTTCTCTTAGGGTATACTCCTCATAAAAACCAAGTACCTTCAATATAGCCAAAGCCACATCTGAATTCCTTTTAGATGATCCACATATCTCACAAACCGCTTCCCGTATTGTAGTTCCCTTTTCAGCAATAAACCTATTACTACCACATATAAAACACCTAAAGTCATATTTCTCCATCACGTTATCTATCTGGTCCATGTCCATATACTCATCTCTTCTGTCATGCCACCCTACTAAATCTTTTTCCCGTCCAAAAGTATAGTTGAATTTAAATCCACTATCCCCTCCGATATACTATCACCCTGTATCTCAAATGAAACGATGTTTTCCTGGCAGTCATAGAATCTCTTTGCATCGCTATAAGCAAGTGCTATAGTTATAGAATAAATACCGTTTATTAAAGGCATTTTCTGATTAGAGTCAATGATTATTTCATCATCTTTTTTAAAGTCTCCGAGATGAGTACCTCTCCATAAAGTATTGGTAGCATAAACTTGCACTCTCTGACGATCTTTTATAATAAAACCAAATATTGGATTATTTACGTCTTCGTTAAACTTGATTTTGACTCTGATCGTTGTCTCCTTGCCGGAGTTAATAACTGAGGTATTCTCCATATCTGTATCAAGTAGTTCAGCACTTATTATTTCAGCACCAAGGGTACCATAACGATAATGTTTTATCTCACCTTGATCAATTACTGAACCAGTATATGTTTTTACAACACAATCCACAGCACCATCCTCAATCAAACGCCCATTAGCTATTAACAAGGCTCTGCCACATATATCCGTAATTATATTTGAGTTATGAGAAACGATAACAATAGTCTTCCCTTTTTCCTTGAATTCATTCATCTTCTCAAGGCATTTCTCTTGAAACGCAAGATCGCCAACAGCCAACACCTCATCAATAATTAGTATGTCGGGGTCGACATGGACTGCAACTGAAAACCCCAGCCGCACATACATCCCTGATGAGTAGGTCTTCACCGGAACATCAATAAACTCCCTGATGCCTGCGAAATCAACAATGTCATCAAATCGCTCATCTATCTCCCTCCTGCTTAAACCAAGGATCGAAGCATTTATGTATATATTCTCCCTCCCAGTTAATTCAGGATGAAATCCCGCCCCCAACTCCAGTAAACCAGCAACCCTTCCGTTTACCTCAACAGAACCCTCCGTTGGCTTCGTAATCCCTAAGAGGATCGTAAGTAACGTGCTCTTCCCGGAACCATTCACCCCAATAATCCCGAGAGTCTCGCCCTCCCTGACCTCCAGGTTTATATCCCGTAACGCCCAGAAATCCTCATAACATCCCCTCCTGAAGGGATTAATTTTATTAACAAGCATATCCCTCTCATGACAAATCCTATACCTCTTCCCGACATTTTCTAGTTTAATCACAGTCATTTCTCATACAAAATCCGCAAAATAAGGCTCATGCCTCCGGAATATAATAAACCCAATGACTAGGGATAATAGCGACATTATAGATACAGTCAGGATTAGATTCAGTTCCGGGATCTCGCCATTAATCAAAACACTCCGGTAGGATGTGATAATCCCCGCCATAGGATTCAACATATAATACCCCAGAAATTTTTTTGGAACCATTGAGAGGGGGTAAAACACCGGTGAGACATAGAACCATAACATCAACACCACCTCTGTGATATACCTGACATCCCTGTACTGAACGTTTAAACTGGATAAAATAAGTGAGATTCCCGCTATAAAAATCAACTGAATCACTATTATGAAGGGCAGCAGAATTACTGCAGTTGTTAATTTTATATTAAAGAGTAGGATAAATAAAAAAAGCACAATCAAGGATAACAGGAAGTTTACT
>JAYEKX010000074.1:0-3592 GCA_034716875.1 Candidatus Altarchaeota archaeon
AGACTGAAGGTGTGAAGGAAGAGGAACTGAAAGACCTGAAGAGATTGATCTCCCGAGTAAAGGATGACGTAGACGGGGTCTTAACCGGAGCAATCGCCTCAAATTACCAGAGGGAGCGGATTGATAGGATATGCAGGGGATTTGATCTAGAGAGTATATCCCCCCTGTGGCATATTAATCCAGAGAGATACTGGCGTGACTTACTGAACGCCGACTTCAAGATCATGGTTACCGCAGTTTCGGCGGAAGGCTTGGATGAACACTGGCTCGGCAGGATAATTGACGAAAAGAGGGTGGATGAATTAAAGGAGTTACACAAAAGATTCAGGATTCATCTAGCCTTTGAAGGCGGTGAAGCCGAGACGCTGGTTCTTTACTGCCCGATGTTTAAAAAAGAGATTAAGGTTGTTGAAGCAGAAAAGAGATGGAGTGGTCAAAGAGGAACATACATCATTAAGTCAACCAAGATATGATAAACTATATCTTCCCCACAGGCATTATATACAGTGGTTCCACCCCCGTTAGATTCAGAGTCTCCTTTACTTCAAGATCATTGAAGCAATAACTGTTAGAAACAAAACCAAAAGAATTAATCCTACTTTTTTCATTTTCATTTCTCTATTGGTATAGAGAGAGAAAACAGAGATAAATTAGGGGGTGAATAATTTGAAAGCCTTAATAATTTTGTTCCCTGAAAACTTCAGGGATGAGGAATTTTTTATACCTAAAGAGGGGTTGGAAAAAGCAGGTGTTTCCGTCACAGTAGCTGGACTCCAGCCAGGGGAAGCAAGGGGTATGTTAGGGAGGACTGCAGAGCCTGACATCCTCCTGGATGAAGTGGATATAAAGGACTACGATGCATTGATTATCCCAGGCGGACAAGGCTCAGTGAAGTATCTATGGAATAACGAGAAAGTATTGAGTCTTGTTAAGGAAGCGTATGAAAAAGAGAAGGTGGTAGCCTCCATCTGCCTCTCCGGCGCGGTTCTCGCGAACGCAGGGATTCTAGAGGGAAAGAAAGCCACAGTATTTCCAACACCCGAGAGTGTCAGGGTCTTAAGAGAGGGTAAGGCAAAATACATAGACCAAGGTGTGGTGGTTGACGGAAAAATAGTTACAGCAAAAGGTCCGGCTGATGCAGAGAGATTTACTGAAGAAATCTTGAGGTTAATGGCTGAGAGATAATAATGGAGAAGGATTTATTGGGGATCTACAGTATATTGTTTAAGGAGTTTGGTAAGCAAGATTGGTGGCCGGCTGAAACAGGGTTTGAGGTGGTTATCGGAGCGATTCTCACTCAGGCCACGGCCTGGAGGAATGTTAAGCTTGCGATCATGAACCTTAAGAGAGAGGATCTATTAAGTCCTGAAGGAATATATGAAGCGGGAGAGGATAGGCTTGGGGGGCTTATCAAACCGGCCGGCTACTTCAATGCCAAGGCAAAAAAGCTTAAGGAATTTGTTAATTTCTTATTCAGGAGTTACGGGGGGAATCTGGAATTGATGCTGAATCAACCCTATGAAAACCTGCGTAATGAGCTTCTCTCTATCTGGGGTATTGGCCCGGAGACTGCAGACTCCATTATTCTTTATGCAGCGAATAAACCCTGTTTCGTTGTTGACGCATACACTAAAAGGATTCTCTCCCGAATCGGTTTAGTTAACGGGGGTATAGGCTATGACGACCTTAAAAATTTTTTTGAAAACAATCTGCCGAGGGATGCAGAATTATATAATGAATTCCACGCCCTGCTCGTTAAACTCGGTAAGGAATACTGTAAACCAACGCCATCCTGCAGTGAATGCCCTATCAGGGGTATATGCACGGGCTTGAAGTGATATTTATTTTGAATTAAATCTAATATATCTTTGAGTTAAATGGATTTATCAACGAATGTTTTGGTAAGGGCAGTGGTTGTGGGTATTTTCATCTTTACCTCAGTGTTCCTCATGTTGATGGTAAGCACTCAGCAATCTTCTGTAGTAGGGAAGGTAACTGGTTTCTCCGCACATGACGCATCAACCATAGCCGCCGTTATCCTTCTCCTGATCCTTGCAGCTTATACAGTATATGAAACAAAAAACTGATTCCAGGGAGTTCTTCAGTAAGGAGGTGATGGAGAAGGATGTGCTGAACCGGATTAAATGGGATCCTAAACTGAATCCAGGGGAATACATCATCCACTACCTCGACAGGGTTTCAGGTAGATTGCTGAAAGCAGGTTTCTTGGAAATCAAGCCGGAAGGTGACTTCTTCAGATTAAGGGATAGCTTGATTCCCATGCACCGGATCAGAAAAATCATGTGGAAGAAAAAAAGTGTGTGGGAGAAGAGGAGAATATGATAAAAAAAAGTTAGGCACTACATCTGGCTGAAACCACAAAGTATTTATTCCAGTATTCCCAATTAGTTAAACATGGTTAGAGATATTGACTTATTTTTCGACCCCCAAAGCAGGGAATACATCGTAGTCTCAGAAGGCTACAGCCTACGTATGAATGAGAAACAGTTCAAGGACATCCGAAGCAGTGTGAACGGAGTCGCCCACGCCCTACAGATGAAGGCAAGAAAGGAGTGATTCACTTCTTAGACCTCCTCCTGCCGGCGATCTCAGTAGGAAGCCCCCACAGCTTCAGGAAACCCTCCGCCATCTTATGGTTAAATAAATCCCCCTTATCATACGTAGCTAAACCAAGGTCATAAAGTGAGTTAACCGAATACCTCCCCACCACAGAAACACACCCCTTATACAGCTTCAACCGGACGGTTCCGGAAACCATCTCCTGACTCACATCAATAAACGCATCCAAATCCATCCGCAACGGCTCCATCCACTGCCCGAAGTAGACTAGTTGAGCCCACTTATCCTCGATAAGTCTCTTAAACAGATTCTCCTCCCTCGTTAAAGTCAACCTCTCAAGTTCCTTATGCGCCTCCAAAAGGATTACTGCAGCAGGGCATTCATAAACCTCCCTGGATTTAATCCCAACCAAACGATCCTCTATCATATCAATCCGGCCTACACCATGCATGCCTCCAAGCTCATTCAACTTCCTGATTAAATCCACTTCATTCACTCTATTATCATTCAGAGCAACCGGAATGCCTTTATCAAACTCCAGCTCAACATAACATGGCTTATTGGGAGCCTCCTTAGGGGAGACCGTCCAACTAAATACATCCTCAGGCGGCTCCTTCATAGGATTCTCAAGGGGGCCTGCCTCAATACTCCTGCCCCAGAGATTCTCATCAATACTGTACACTGTTTTCTCCGAAGAAATAGGGATTCCATGCTTTTTTGCATACTTCAATGCATCATTCCTGTTCAACTCCCACTCCCTGACCGGTGCAATAATCTTAAGCTGGGGATTCAACGCCCTCACCCCCAACTCAAACCGGACCTGATCATTCCCCTTCCCGGTGGAGCCGTGTGCTACAGAATCGGCATTCTCTTTCTCTGCAACCTCCACCATGTATTTAGCAATCAAGGGCCGGGATAATGCAGTACCTAATGGATACTTTCCCCCATAAAGGGCGTTAGCCTTAATCGCTCTGTTTATGTACTCCTCCACAAACTCTTCCCTGACATCAAT
>JAYEKX010000075.1:0-13621 GCA_034716875.1 Candidatus Altarchaeota archaeon
ATGGTGAACTGGCGGTGAGGGGCGAGGAGATAGGGGTTGATTTAAGTACGGAGGGTTCAGGTATATATCCCTCTGGGGGGGATGGTTTTAGCTGGTATGTGAATGTTGAACTTTATAAAGATGGTGCCTGCCGGTTCGGGGAGGTTGCTCAGGATAAATTCTATGGGAGAGATAATCCCAAGAACAGGGCGGTTGATCTCTTTATTGACCGGCCGGAGAATACAACAATCTTGATGACGGGTGGACTTCAGGGTATCCTTGGAAATACCACCTACGCCCCGGGGCAGGGTGAAGACATTTATTTCGGCGATACGGCATTGGAGGTTATTAAAAACAGATCGAGGATTCCTGTAATAATATTGGATGAGGATGATGTGAATAAAACCCTTTCTGAATTCAGGGATTATATGGGTGAGGGGTTTACTAAGACTATACTTGCTGAGGATGAAACCAAGATTCCGGATCAAGTAAGGAATTTGATAGCGGACTTGGGGGTTGATACAGAGAGGATGGCGTTGGGGGAGAAGGATACGGTTACATGGCTTAAGGAGGTGACTGGGTTGAAGACCACCCCCCGGCTGAATTTTGATACAGGGGGTAAATGTATCTATAGCGCTCAGATGACTGGTGGTGCGGCAACGAGGGAGGAGGCGGAGGCTGAGATAAAGCAGAATCAGATCTGGCTTACTTCAGGGAATCTGCCTGTGAAGGCCTCCATTGAGTCAAGGTCTACTGTGCCGCCGTCTCTTGGTGCAAAGTTTCTGAGATATAGTTTAATCACAGGTATAATCGCAATCCTAACTGTTTCTTTAGTTATATTCATCAGGTACCGGAGATTGTTTATTGTGGGTCCTGTGCTTGTCACCGGCCTAAGTGAGATCGTGATTATTCTGGGGTTGGCTTCCCTGATTAACTGGGAGATTGATTTACCTGCTATAGCGGGGATTATTGCTGCGGTAGGTACCGGGGTGGATGATCAGATTGTTATTACTGATGAGACGGTTGAGAGGGGGGGGAAGAAAAAGAAGATAATAAGTTTAACCGAAAGGATTAGGATAGCCTTCTTCATAATATTCACGGCTGCTGCAACCACTATTGCGGTGATGCTGCCTTTAATGACTTTTGTTGCCGGGATGCTGAAGGGTTTCGCGTTCATCACCATAATGGGTGTCTTAATCGGGGTGTTCATCACTAGGCCAGCATACGCAAAGATTATCGAGGAGATGCTGAAGAAGTAGGTCAGCTAACTTTCTTAATCAGGTTGTATGTCCCAAGTGCCCATCCGAGAAATGCTCCAAGGATCATACCGGCGATAGCCATTGAATCACTGATTCTGGAACCCAGAAAATAGCCTAAAAAAACCAGGGCTATGACAGAGAAGGCGAATTCCACCCCGGGTATAAGACCCTTCTTTACTACTTCCTTTCTTACTCCTCCTGCTTTCATTTCACTCTTCATTCACTTGAGTGTATCTCCTCTTGATCCTGAAGGGGGTGTACTTAATCCCTCCGGCGTTGTAGAATTTAGTGAACCACTCATAGAAGTGCAGCCTTATGGTGTGGATGAAAACAATCAAGCCCTCCAGTACCAGGAGCAGGATAGTGCCCAGGATAAAAACAAGGATATTTGCTGGTGAACCAACCAGGTTCATTATTATGAAGATTGTCCCGGACATCTTGGCGTGAACTAAAGCCAGTATAAGGATCCTGCTGTAGGATATGGTGTTACTCAGAAACATTGAGAATGTCTCGAAAACATCAAACAACCCCTGGCCAAGTCCCTCAAGCAGTTTCTTTAAGCTGAAGGGACGCAGTCCGTGAAGTAATTCAGGTATTAACATCAGGACAATTGGGATACAGAGTCCGTATAATACGATGGTTATGGGGGGATACATCTGGATAATCTGATCGAATACAGGAATCGGGAACTTGAATATCATGGTTATGATGGCAACCTCCCCGCAGAAGAACCATAGTTTTCCATAGGAGTTTGCAATACTGATTAAACCTGATTCATGTAGCTTATTTACGGAATTTACTATCAGGCCAATAGACATATGGAGCATGCCAATGAAAAGCGCAATCCCTATCATCTCCATAATCTGGTGGGGTGGACTCTTCCACAGCACCCATATCTCTCCATGTTCCGTGGGGTGAGCGTGTCCAATACCCCACTCTTTGTACAGGTGCGGTAGCATCTCCTCATCACCACAAAGGCTTCCATACAAGAAACCGAAAATAATTGCTGCGATGCCGCAGTATAAAATAATCATCCCGAGATTCCAAGCTGATTTATCCCCTTTTTTCAGGGTTATCATGCCAAACCCTGCTAATGCCAGGATTGCTCCATGACCCACATCCCCGAACATTAATCCAAAGATCAGCGGGAAGGTTATTGCCATGATAGGTGTCGGATCTATTTCGGTATAATCGGGTAAGCCGAACAATTCCGTGATAGTTTCAAATGGTTTAAACGGCTTTGGATTATGGAGTGATACAGGAACATTCTCATCCTCTTTAGGTTTATATATGCGGATCACTGCATGTTCATCAGATACCTCATCAATCTCTCCAGCCAGGTTATCCACCTCCCTGGCCGGGACCCAGCCCTCAATAACATAAACCCTGTCAGTCTCTCCAAAGTTTAGCATTACCCTCTGAGTGTTTCTCTCTATCTCAACTATCTCCCTGGCTGCGAGTATGTCCCTGGATTTTTCATCCATGATCTCATTTAGTTTACTTCTTAACTCCTCTTCAGTTTCATTAATCAACTTCAGCCGGTCTCTAACCTCATTCAGGTCTTTATCCCCTGGTTTCAGGACATCGAAGTTCACCCCCTTCAAAATTCCTTCAACATTACTTTGATGCTCCTTCAACGTCACGGCAACCATCGAGAATTTATCCTGAATTAATTTCTTTTGAATTACGTACTCACCCCCGGTTCTCTCCTTTATCAATGACTCCAGCTCATCTATCCTATCCGCATCCAGAAATCCGGCGGTAATATAAAGTAAATCGGAGGTCTCCAGCCATTTCACGTCAACATCGAGTTTATTCAAGCATTCCAGTGTATGCTCCTCATTCATCAATACCTTTTTTTCATCCGCTATCTCATCCAGTCTTTCTGATGCGGGTATCACCTCATCGTCTATCCTCCTGATCTCCTGTTCAATCTCATTTAGATACTCTTTAGGTGATCTCTCCTCTATAGAAATCTTCCCCCCCCAATCGTCCTGAATCTTCAGGATATCTATCAGCCGGGTGATTCTATTCGAGAGATGCAGGTATCTGTCAGAGATGTCTTCCTCAGGGATTAATCCCGTATATTCCTCATCAATTTTTTTTATCTGAACCGACTTTAAGCTGCCCAGTACCTTCATAATCCTGTCCAGGTAATTATCCAATACTAACACCTGGATTCTTCTCATTTCAACTGGTTTAAACATGATATCAAATTTATAGAATGAAACATAATAAATAGTGTTAAAATGACTATGGCGGATTATGCATATTCAAATACCCGGGTAAGGGTGATGAAAAGCTCCCTCCTGAAGAATAGCGATTTAGAGGCATTAATCCAGGCGAAGGATTTACAGGAGTATCTCACCTCCTTAAGGCAAACCCCTTATGTAGAGACCTTATCAGGATTAGATAAGGTTACCCTTCGTGAGATGGAGAAATATTTCAGTAGGGATCTTATAAGAACGATTGACAAGGTTATCAGGATATCCCCCCCTGATTGTGTGCCATTCCTCAGCGCCATCTCACAGAAATATGAGTTTGAGTACCTAAAGTTTATTTTAAATTCAAAGATGGGTGGTCTGTCCACGGGGGAGATCCGAAACAGGATACCTCTGGCTGAATTAGATCACTTATTCAGCTACAGGCATACGGAGGGGTTCCTATCGGGGTTAATAGATCTCCCTGTTGAGGATGTCCCTGCTTTACTACGAGGTAGATACCCCGGCTTAACTGAATTCATGCCAGACTCACAGGATTCCTTAGATACGTTGATAGCATTGGATCGATACTATTTCTCTGGACTCCTGAATGCCGCGGGATCTCTTAATAGGGGGGATAAAAAAATAGTTTCCATGTTGATTTCCGCGGAGGTGGATATAACTAATATATTGATAATCCTTCGTTCCATAAACCATGGATATGACGTCAGAAGATTCATTATTCCAAGTCAAAATCCCCATATAAATGAACTATGCGGGCATACCCCAAGTAGTGTGATGGAGGTCTTAACAAAACTTTCTAAAACAGTCTATGGTCCTCTATTGGAGGATGCCGCATCCAGTTATACCCAAACAAACTCTCTGTTGCAGATGGAATTAACGTTAAGGAGATATCTCGTCAAGAAAAGCAAAATCTTGATGAAGGAATACCCCTTTAAGATTGGTTTTATCCTCGGGTTCTTAAAGCTGAAGGAACCGGAGATAGAAAATTTAAAAGCAATTTGTGTCGGTATTGATGAGGGCTTACCCGCCGATAAAATCCGGGAGTTACTGTTAATATCCTCATAAATGAATCAATAAAAAAAAACAGAGAGATCTGAAGGAGGTTATACCTCCCTCAGAGAGTTATCTAATCGTGATCATCGGTACTGCTGTTAAATCCCAACCAGTATCAGAATCGCTATTATCAAACCATAGATCGCAATTGCCTCAGCTAACGCGACAAAAATCATCACCTTACCGAAAACCTCTGGTTTCTCTGCGGTTGCACCCGCTGCTGCAGAACCTGTTACTGCAATCGCGTATGCTGCTCCAATTGCCGATAAACTCATCACGGTTGCGGCTGCAAACTCCTTCGTTATTTCAAACAACATATCCATTTCTTCACCTTATTTTTATTTAATATTTTTAATAACTTGTATTATACTTAATATTATCCCCTGATTTTTAGTTAATATTTCCAATAATCTGTATTATAAAAAATTGTATTATCATTTGGCATTAATATTATATAAATACTATAATGATTAATTATGATTTTTTACATTAAAAATGAATGATTTAGAGTTGATTAAGCAGGTGGAGGAAGAAGTGGCAGGGAAGATAAAGAAGGCGAGGCAGGATGCGAATGCAAGTATTAATGAAATGAACGCAAGGGAGGGGCAGATGATTCAGGATGAGGTGGGGAAGGCTAAGGCTGAGATAAAGGCTAAACTTAAGGAGACAAAGATGAAGGCTGAAAAGAATGCAAAAAAAATCGTTACTGACGGGGGGAAACAGGTTATAGAGCTCCAAAATCTGGTGTCGGAGAGACAGGATAACGCAGTTGAACTCATCATGAATGAACTTAGGGGGTGATTGAAATCGGTTTAGATGAACTCCAGGCAAGGATTAAGGAAGACGGGGTAAAGGAGATACAGAGAATCAATGAGGAAGCTAAAAAAGAAATAGGGGATATAACAAAAGATATCCGGAGGAAAGCAAAAGCCCGTGTGGATAAGATACAAAGAGATGGGGAGCGGGAGATAGAGCTGGTTCGTAGACGGGTGATAGCTGATGCTAATGTGAAGGTGAAGGAACTGATGGGGGTGGAGAAAAATAAACTGGTGGATAAAGCATTTGAGGAGGCGGCAGACAGGATACTGGGGTTGGATGATTCTGTGAAGAAGAAGATACTTGAGAATCTCGTGAAGGAGGGTAAGGTGGGTGTCACAGATCCTGTTGTCCTGGTGGATAAGAAATACAGTAACCTGCTGGATGATGTAAAATCCTCTGACTTAAATGATTTCGGTGTGGTTGTTGTGAGCGGAGATAATAAATTAAGGATAGATAATAGCTTAAGGAATAGACTGCAGCGGTTTAAGGTAACTTTAAAGCCGGAGGTTGCATCTATTCTGTTCAGTGAAAAATGACGCAGATTTACTTGATAGGTGATCAACTTACGGTAACGGGTTTTGGATTGGCTGGCATTAAGAATACTTACGTGGCTAATCCAGAGAACATTAAACAAATCCTGGATAAAATCAAGGATGAAGCCGACGTAATCGCAGTCACTAACAACCTGTATGGGTATGCGGAAGATAAAATCAAAAAACTCCAGTCCACTGGGAAGATTATAACAAGAATACCTGACAGAAGCGGTAGTGGGAAGGAGGGTATCACCAAGTTGATGAGGGACGTGATTGGATTTGATTTAAAGAAATAATTTAAAATGGCTAAAATTATCAGAATTGCTGGACCCCTTGTGGAGGCGGACGGGATGAGTGGCAATAAGATGCATGAGGTAGTTAAGGTAGGGGATGAGGGATTGATCGGGGAGATAATTCGTTTAAACCGGGATACTGCGTCCATCCAGGTTTATGAGGAAACCAACGGCTTAAAGCCGGGGGAGCCGGTGCAGGCAACAGGGAGGTCTTTGTCTGTGGAACTAGGTCCCGGCGTTCTTAAATCCATATACGACGGGATACAGAGGCCGCTGAATTTAATTAAAGATAAGGCCGGTGACTACATCACCCGGGGGATTACGGTTCCAGCCATAGATAAAACCCGGAAGTGGGATTTTAAGGCATGTGTTAAGGAAGGCGACAAGCTGGTGGCGGGAGACATCGTCGGGGAGATTAAGGAAACCGAGGTGATAACAAACAAGGTCATGGTCCCGCCGGGCATACAGGGCATGGTTGAACACATAGAGGAAGGGAAGTTTCCAATTACGGACACAGTCTGTATTTTGAAGGAGAACGGTGAGACACATGAACTCTCCAGCATGCAGGTTTGGCCGGTGAGAAAGCCCAGGCCGTTTATGGAGAAACTGGAAAGCAATGTACCCTTGATTTCCGGGCAGAGGATCTTTGACACCTTCTTTCCACTAGCTAAAGGAGGCACTGCAGCCATACCCGGGCCTTTTGGCAGCGGGAAGACTGTATCCCAGCATCAGCTTGCGAAATGGGTGGACGCTGAAATCATTATCTATGTAGGCTGCGGCGAGAGGGGTAATGAAATGACCGAGGTCCTGGAGGAATTCCCTGAACTGGAGGATCCTAAAACCAAGCTGCCGTTGATGGAGAGAACCTGTCTCATAGCCAACACCTCAAATATGCCGGTTGCTGCGAGAGAGGCTTCGGTTTATACTGGGATTACATTAGCTGAATACTACAGGGATATGGGCTATAATACTGCGTTGATGGCGGATTCAACCTCCCGGTGGGCGGAGGCCATGAGGGAGATATCCGGGAGGCTGGAGGAGATGCCTGGTGAGGAAGGCTACCCTGCGTACCTGGCTTCAAGGCTTGCGGAATTCTATGAGAGATCCGGAAGGATCATCACCCTGGGGGGTGAAAAGAGGCTGGGTTCCGTGTCTGTTATCGGGGCGGTGTCTCCGCCGGGCGGGGATTTCTCCGAACCGGTTACCCAGAACACCCTGAGGGTTACGCACGTCTTCTGGGCCCTGGATGCTAAGCTGGCAGACAGGAGGCATTTCCCGTCTATTAACTGGCTCACTTCATACTCACTATACACCGATGCCTTAGAGGAGTGGTTTGAAAAAGAGGTGGCAGGGGATTGGATGAACTTAAGGGCTAGAGCCATGACCCTCCTCCAGAAGGAATCCGAGCTGCAGGAGATTGTTCAGCTGGTGGGTCCCGACGCACTCCCGGACAGGGAGAGGGTGGTTTTGGATGTAGCCAGGATGCTGAGGGAGGATTTTTTACAGCAGAATGCTTATCATGACGTAGATACATACTGCTCCCCTAAGAAGCAATACAAGATGATTAACTTAATCCTCGGGTTCTATGATGCGGCAGTAGTTGCATTGGATGCGGGTATGGAGCCGGAGGAAATCAACAAGCTGAGTGTGGTGGATGACATAGCTAAAATGAAGTTCATACCTGAGGAGGAATTTGATAATGAATTCGAAAGGATTACTAAAAAAACGGTTGAACAATTAAAGAAGCAGGATTAAAAATGGTTGTTAAGGAATATACCAGTGTTGTGGAGGTTTCAGGACCCCTGATGATAGTGGATAATGTCAAAGACATCTGCTATGGGGAGGTGGTGGAGATAGAGACTGCGGCTGGTGAACGAAAGACCGGGCAGGTTTTGGATGCTATGGAGGATAAGGTAGTGGTTCAGGTTTTTGAGGGGACATCTGATCTGGATACATGTGGGACTAAGGCAAGGTTTGTGGGGGAGACTATGAAGGTCCCGGTTTCCGTAGACATGCTGGGGAGAATATTTGATGGTGCCGGCAGACCCCGGGACGGTAAACCCGAGATCATCCCTGAAGACAGGCGGGATATTGAGGGATATTCCATGAACCCCTGCGCGAGAGAATACCCCCGGGAATTCATCCAGACAGGGATTTCAGCGATAGACGGCATGAATACCCTCGTTAGGGGGCAGAAATTACCCATATTCTCCGGGGCAGGGTTACCTCATAACGAATTAGCTGCTCAAATAGCCAGGCAGGCTAAGGTTCTTGGGGACGAGGAGGAGTTTGTGGTAATATTCGCGGCGATGGGCATAACAGCCGGAGAAGCCACATTCTTTCGTAAAGACTTCGAGAGAACAGGTGCTTTAGAGCGAATCATCTCCTTCATTAATCTGGCTGATGACCCGACTATTGAACGTATTATTACGCCAAGGATTGCGTTAACTACCGCTGAATTTTTGGCGTTTGATAAGGGACTGAATGTTTTGGTTATCCTGACGGATATGACTAATTACTGCGAGGCTTTAAGAGAGATTTCAGCAGCAAGAGAAGAGGTCCCCGGGAGGAGAGGTTACCCTGGTTACCTCTATACTGACCTGGCTATGAGCTATGAGAGGGCAGGTAGGATCAGCGGGAAGAAAGGCACGATTACGCAGATACCCATACTGACTATGCCCGGAGACGACATAACCCACCCCATCCCCGACCTGACAGGTTATATCACTGAGGGGCAGATTGTTTTAAGCAGGCAGTTGCATAGGAAAGAGATTTACGCGCCCATAGATATTCTCCCTTGTTTATCCCGGTTGATGAACCAGGGAATTGGCGAAAAAAGAACCCGTGAGGACCACAGGGATGTGTGTAACCAGATGTATGCAGCATATGCTGAAGGAAGGGATCTGCGGGATCTGGTGGCTGTGGTTGGTGAGGAAGCCTTAACCGAGAGGGATCAGAAATTCCTGGAGTTTGCAGAGAGATTCGAATCCGAGTTCATTAATCAGGAACTGGATGAGGATCGCAGTATCGAGGATACACTGAATCTCGGATGGGATCTACTCTCCACATTACCGGAGCGGGAATTAAAGAGGATTGATCCAAAGTTCATTAAGAAGTATCACCCTGATCATATGAAGGGGTAGGAGTTGAAACAATGGCTGATATTATCGAGGGAGTTCATCCCACACGTATGGAGCTTCTGGAGATTAATAAAAAGATTGTGTTAGCAAAGAAAGGTCATAAGTTACTGAAGGAGAAGAGGGATTCTTTGATCACTGAATTCTTCAAGATAATTGAGCAGGTCAGGGGTTGTAGGGATGAATTAACAACCACGTTAACTAAGGCCTATGAGGATTTAATTAAGGCGGAGGCTTTAATGTCTCCGGACAGGGTGGAGGGTATAGCATCCTCCAGCCGGGGGGTGGGGGATATACATATAACCTACGGGAATATAGTGGGGGTTAAAATACCTAAGGTAAAGCTTCTTGACGGTGAAATTTCTAAGTCTAAGGGGGGGTATGATCTATCATTCACTTCCTCTAAACTAGATGAGGCCTGTGATAATTTCGATGAGGCCTTGAAACAGGTTATAGGTCTTATAGAAACTGAGGAATCCATCAGGAGGCTGGGGGAGGAGATAACGAAGACCAAGAGGAGGGTGAATGCTTTGGAGTATCTAATGATTCCCCGGCTGGGAAATACCCAGAAGTATATTGAAATGCGGCTGGAGGAGATGGAGAGGGAAAGTTTTTTCAGGTTAAAGATGGTGAAAAGAAAGAGGGAGAAAGCGGGATAATCCTCTTTTTGTTGAATTATACGATATACCCACGCTTGATTATTTTTATATAACCCTATATAATAATAACAGTAATAGCTAATGTGAGGTGATATCATGACTGACAGGATAGAGGTAAATGAAGTTATGACGAGAGGGATTATATCCATTAAAGAGGATTCTTTGGTCGAGGATGCTATGAAGAAAATGCTTGATCGGCGGGTGACCTCCCTGATAGTGGAAACTGGGGGAGTAGATGGATACGGGATAATAACCCGGAAGGATATAGTGACTAAGGTGATTGCCGAGGATAAAGACCCTGGGAAAGTTGGGGTGAAAGACATAATGTCAGAACCCCTGCAGACTGTTTCCCCTGACGAGGATATTAAACATGTGGCTGGGTTGATGGCTGAGTCAGGCATAAGGAGATTTCCGGTGATGAAAGACGGTAGATTAATTGGTATGATATCCAATGGTGACATAGTTAAAGCCGAAACCATACATTTGTTGCCTGAAACCCAGAGACATACAATAAGCAACCTTAAAGAACGTTTTTCGTCTATATCCGCTCAGAAATAAGGGAATATTTATGCCTGAACTTATATAATTAAATAAAAATGA
Organism: Candidatus Altarchaeota archaeon; assembly: GCA_034716875.1. Lineage (GTDB taxonomy): Archaea > Altiarchaeota > Altiarchaeia > IMC4 > QMZM01 > QMZG01. The sequence continues at coordinate 10,558 of JAYEKX010000075.1, forward strand.
ATGTAAGGGATATCATGATTAAGGACATCCAGATGATAGATAAAGGAGATACTGTTGCAGATGCTATGAAGAAAATGCTTGATCGGCGGGTAACCTCCCTGATAGTGGAAACCGGTGGGGTAGATGGATACGGGATAATAACCCGGAAGGATATATTGACTAAGGTGATTGCCGAGGATAAAGACCCTGGGAAAGTTGGGGTGAAAGACATAATGTCAGAACCCCTGCAGACTGTCTCCCCTGATGAAGATATAAGGGGTGTAGCTTCCTTGATGGATAGGTCTGGTATAAGACGATTTCCTGTGATGGATGGAGGTAGGTTGGTTGGTTTAATCTCAAGTAGCGATATCCTCAAGGCAGAGACCCTAAGGAGGATGGGGCATTAAATGTTTTTATTTCATCTAAGGTGGAAGGAATGATTCTTGCAAGCCATTATGTGATTGAGGATTTACTGTATATGCTAAAAAGCGGTGACCTAAAGAGAACAAAAAAACTGTGTGAGAAGTTTGGTAGTAGATATAAGAATGACTCTGACCTTCTTAGGATATGTAATATGGTCTTAGTTCCAGAAGAGGTTGATGATAAACTCCTTGAGGATGTACAGTCAAGGTTTAAAGAACTTTCAAATGCTCGCAGACTGGAGACATCCGGGGGTACAAGGTTATGGTTTGAGAAGCGACGCTGACTTCATCCCCCCATAAACCCCTTTAACTACCTCATATCTCTTAATCCCTTTTATTCATCAACAGATTCATCACTAGCTTCTTCTATTGCTGCCTCCTCAACAGCCCCTTCCTCGGGACGTACTTCCTCCTCAACAGTTTCGTCCTTAGCGATGGTATCCAGCTTCTCAATAAGGCTTTCAACAATCGACTTTTCATCTGGAAAGCCTATTCCCCTTTGATACCGTTTCTCTCCTTCAGGGGTATAAAACCCCTTGGAAATATTTAGGAAGATAGTTCCATCAGGCATAACCCTCTTCTTAGATATCTCCAAAAATTTATTCCTTCCATAGTCCACATATTCACTTACAATGGTCTGATATTCCATCTTAATCACATCTGAATATAATCATAAATCCAGTCCACTTATGATTTATAATATAACTATATACTATAAATACTAAAAGAGTAAATAAATAATGGATTGAAAGTGGAAAATAAAGCTCAGTCATCTCTGGAGTACATGGTTATGTTGGCGATTTCTTTACTGATCTTTGGCGTCATCCTTTTTGTTTCCATGAATATGCTTATGGGTTACAATAGTCAGATTGCGGTGGACGCATCATTCAGGGCAGTGGAGGATATTAAGGAAGCGACAGATTTCGTTTATACCCACGGTCATCCCTCAAAGATCAGTATAAAGGTTCGCATACCCTCAGGTATAGAGAATATATCAATTGCCGGGAATCTTATAAAAATGTCAATCTCTACAGGCCAATCCTATACCGACATCTATGATATTACAAAGGCTAATATGACCGGGGATAGTGCTGTTGAAGTCCTTTGTTCTGGAGGGGTCTGTCGTGGAGGTTATTACGTCTTGAATGTGGAGTCTTTAGAGACGGGTTATGACGTGAATATTACGGTGGTGTAAAAAAAAATGAGATACCTCTATCGGAGGGGCTATCCTTAAACCTGTAATTGTTGGCTTTATACTTGTGTCACCCCTGGTTGATGATGTAAAGTGGAATGATTGATATAGTAATATAAAAATGAGATATATGTGTCAGAGGGGTAAGGCTCAGGTGAGCATGGAGTTTTTTATTACCTTATCCATCTCTTTATTGATTTTCATAATAATGGGGTTTGTTATCCATCAAAAGTATGTGGAAAGCATGGAGACTAAAATACATCTTGATGGTAAACGCGTGGTTAGACGCGTTGCCGATAATATCAATACTATTTGTAAGGCAGGTGATGGATACTCCACCCAATTCGTTCTTCCAGGTAGGCTATATGGGCACGATAACTATACTATAAAGTTCTATAGGAATGAAACCGTGGTGTGGATGTATAGTGAGGGTGATACCTGGATGGCGTCTTTAATCACCTCCCAGATAGAATGCCGTCCTGGAGCATGTGATTCTGTAGGTGGAGTACAGGCAATAAATGTTAATAAAAACATCAGGCTGGGGGTGGAGAATGAAGAGGGTGTGATCTGGATAGAGGTGATATAGAGTATATAACAAAAAATGGATGATAAGGCACAAACATTCAGCATTGATCTGGCTATTGGAATCTCTTTATTTTTGGTAGCTCTCGGGATGGTTGTCTCGGTGTGGACTTCAACCATGGATAAAACACGTAGTTCTGAAACCCTATATGAGATGGAGTGGATGTCTACGTCGGTTTTGGATCAATTAATGCGAAGCCCTGGAATTCCGAAGGATTGGTATACTGATCCATCAAATGTAGCGGTTATCGGTCTGGCTGAAGTGGACCCCTTCCTGAATGAAACACTAGATAGGGAGGTGGTATCGGATAGGATTATAGACCCTGATAAACTTTTAAGTTTCATAGATCTGGTGGAAAATAATTATTCTGCAATCAGGAATAAATTGTTTGGAACTTCCTATGAATTCTATGTAGAGCTATCTTGTTTTAATAAAAGCAGTACTGATTGTTTCAATGGAGCGCATGTTGACTATGTTAGTGAGAACGTTGGCTGTGGTAATGGGGTTAGCTTCAATATATCGGGTGGTACTGTAGTGATTTCAGGTGGTACGGTATGTAAGGTTGGTAATGGTATGACTGTTCCCAGGTCAGATATGAAGTATCAGGTAAATGCTGCTGGGGAAGGGATTCTATCTGAAGTCTTTGATACTGATTTAGACCCCTGGGATGAGGGTCCGGAATCCTTAAACAGAAGCATACGATTAAATATCATTTTATGGGTCTGATGATACAGACCTCCCCTGATATATTTATAGCTGATTAGGTATTTTTTGCACCAGTTATCTATGGAAACTGGCATATATAACCGGTGTAAATGGCTAAAAAGTTTACCGTAAAGTTTTTGGAGGGTAGGAAGTGTATTTTCTGTGGGAAATACAGACTCTATC